>NZ_JBQERS010000002.1:0-380254 GCF_056535285.1 Ruegeria sp. O11
TTCACCGTCGAGCTGATCGCGCCGATCGCGATGGAAGACGGCCTGCGCTTCGCCATCCGCGAAGGCGGCCGCACCGTCGGCGCCGGCGTCGTGTCCAAAATCATCGAGTAATTCGCGCAAGCGAATGATCAGATGGAAAGGGCGTCCCTCGGGACGCCCTTTTTCGTTTTTGCCTAAGTGAACAGTAATGCTAACTTCTTTCGTATTGAGACATTGCAATTAGAAAGAGGTCATAAGATGCACTTTTCGGCGCGTTCAATTTGTCTTGTCGCAGCAGTTGCTTTCTCATCTACTTCAGCATCGTCACAAGAAATTGCGGATAGGATCTATCTCGGAGGGCCCATCGTTACGATGGACGATACGGCTCCGTCCGCCGAAGCTGTCGCAGTCAAAGACGGGCGCATTCTTGCGGTTGGGCCGCTGTCTGACTTGTCGGCGCATCAGGGTGAAGAAACCGAAACCTATGATCTGGAAGGGCGCGCGATGCTTCCGGGGTTCGTTGATAGCCACGGACATGTCGTCATGGGAGGCTTGCAGGCATTGTCCGCTAACCTTCTTGCGCCACCGGACGGTGATGTCATCGATATCGCCAGTCTGCAATCCACACTGACTGACTGGGGCGAGGAGAATGCGCAGGCCGTTGAACAGGTCAAAATGATCATCGGCTTTGGTTACGACAATGCTCAATTAAAGGAACTCCGTCACCCAACACGACAAGAGCTGGACATGGTGTCCGAGGACTTGCCCGTTGTCATTATTCATCAGTCCGGGCACCTAGGCGTGGCAAACTCGAAAGCGCTGGAGTTGGCAGGCATCACGGCTGCTTCGGAGGCCCCTCCGGGTGGGGTCATTCAACGCGATGAAGCCGGTGAACCAAATGGAGTTCTGGAAGAATACGCGTTCTTCTCGGTTCTCGTGCCGATGCTGGGGAATTTGGGTGAGGAAGGTCTGGCAGCATTTGCCCGAGCTGGGACCGAACTCTGGGCAAAGTTTGGATATACGACCGGACAAGAAGGTCGATCTTCAGGTGAAATCGTCGAAGTTCTCAGGAAAGTTGCCGCAGAAGAAGGGCTTCCTATCGACGTTGTAGCGTTTCCGGATGTTCTCGAGTCGAGGGAGTATATTGGAGCGAACACCTCGACGGATTATGACAACCGGGTTCGGGTAGGGGGCTGCAAATTGACAATTGACGGTTCGCCGCAGGGTTTCACGGCTTTGCGGGATCGACCCTACTATGATCCGGTTGGAAACTATGCCGCGGGGTACGCAGGGTATGCGGCCATAACGATGGAACAACTCCAGGACGCCGTGAACTGGTGTTACGAGAACGATTTCCAAATCCTTGTGCATTCCAATGGTGAAGGGGCATCAGACATGTTGATTGCTGCGCTCGAAGAGGCGCAGATCAAGTATGGCGATCCCGGCAACCGCCCGGTTCTGGTCCACGGTCAGTTTCTTCGAGAGGATCAGGTTGCCAGTTTTAAGCGCCTTGGGGTGTTTCCGTCGCTTTTCCCGATGCATACGTTTTACTGGGGCGATTGGCACCGAGATCATACCGTCGGACCGGTCAACGCCGATAACATCTCACCCACAGGTTGGTTGCGTGAACGTGACATGATGTTTGGCACGCATCACGATGCGCCGGTGGCCTTTCCAGATAGCATGCGTGTGCTTGCAGCCACGGTCACGCGCCGTACGCGCTCCGGAGATATCTTGGGACCGCATCAGCGGGTAGATGTCATGACCGCCTTGAAAGCCATGACAATTTGGCCCGCATGGCAGCACTTCGAAGAAGAAGAGAAGGGGTCCATCGAAGTTGGAAAGGCTGCGGATTTCGTGATCTTGTCAAACGATCCCACCTCAGTCGATCCAGAGACTCTAGCCGAGCTCAAAGTACTTGTAACCGTGAAGGGCGACGAGGTTGTCTATGAGGCTGAAGAAGGTGTCAGAGAAGGAATTTTGCGTTTTTCGCCATTTTCCAGTGACCCAGTCGTTGCGCATCTCTTTCTGCACGCGGTTTACCAAGGAATGAAGGTCGAAGATCCATGGCTAACCAATGGCGCTTCCGGAGGTGAATAAGAGTGCTTTCTTTGCTGCGTTTGCCTCTTGCCAAAATGCTCAGGTACCTATAGTACGCGCGAGTTCTCTATTGGAACATCAAGGCGGGGTGATTCCCGCCTTTTGGGTTCGATGAGGGTTGGCGATGCGCGTCTGTCCTCCTCTCAACCTCAACGCCTGATAAAAGGCTGTATCTATGCAAAGCCAAAATATCCGTATTCGGCTGAAGGCATTTGACTATCGCGTTCTGGATGCCAGCACGCAAGAGATCGTCAACACTGCCAAGCGGACCGGCGCGAACGTGCGCGGCCCGATCCCGCTGCCGAACAAGATCGAGAAGTTCACGGTTCTCCGTGGCCCTCACGTTGACAAGAAATCCCGCGACCAGTTCGAGATCCGCACCCACAAGCGTCTCTTGGACATCGTTGATCCGACCCCCCAGACCGTTGACGCGCTGATGAAGCTCGACCTCGCTGCTGGTGTGGACGTCGAGATCAAGCTGCAGTCGTAAGATCGGAGGGTATAAATTATGCGCTCTGGTATTATCGCAAAAAAAGTTGGCATGACCCGCCTGTTCATGGAAGACGGCAAGCAGATCCCTGTGACCGTTCTTCACCTGGACAACCTGCAGGTTGTTGCACAGCGCACCGCTGACAAAGACGGCTACACCGCCGTTCAGTTGGGCGCCGGTGCTGCCAAGGCAAAACGCACCTCGAAAGCCATGCGCGGTCACTATGCCGCTGCAAAGGTTGAGCCCAAGCGTAAGCTGGCCGAGTTCCGTGTCTCCGAAGATGGCCTGATCGATGTAGGTGCCGAGATTTCGGCAGAACACTTCCTGGAAGGTCAGAAAGTTGACGTTTCGGGTACCTCGATCGGTAAAGGCTTTGCCGGTGCGATGAAGCGTTGGAACTTTGGTGGTCTGCGCGCCTCGCACGGTGTTTCGATCAGCCACCGTTCGCACGGTTCGACCGGTCAGTGTCAGGACCCGGGCAAGGTGTTCAAAGGCAAGAAGATGGCCGGTCATATGGGTGCTGCCCGTGTTACCACCCAGAACCTGGAAGTTGTCAAAACCGACGCCGACCGGAACCTGGTCTTCATCAAAGGCGCCGTTCCCGGACCGAAATCGGGCTGGGTCACCGTCAAGGACGCCGTCAAGAAGAAAGCACCTGAAGGTCTGCCGTTCCCGGCAGCCGTAAAAGGTGCTGCAACTGAAGCACCTGCGGAAGAAGCTCCCGCGGAAGGTGGTGAAGCATGAAACTTGATGTAATCAAACTGGACGGCGGCAAAGCCGGCAACATCGAGCTGGATGCAGACCTGTTCGGCCTCGAGCCGCGTGCGGACATCCTGCACCGTGTGGTCCGTTGGCAGCGCAACAACGCGCAAGCCGGCACCCACAAGGTGAAGACTCGTTCGGAAACCAGCTACTCGACCAAGAAGATCTATCGCCAGAAAGGCACCGGTGGCGCACGCCATGGTGACCGTAACGCGCCGATCTTCCGTGGTGGTGGTATCTACAAAGGCCCCGTGGTTCGTTCGCATGGTCACGACCTGCCCAAGAAGTTCCGCAAGCTTGGCCTGCGCCACGCTCTGTCGGCAAAAGCCAAGGCAGGTGAACTGGTCGTAATCGAGAACGCCGAAGCCGAAGGCAAGACCGCTGCTCTGGCCAAACAGGTTGCAAACCTGGGCTGGAAACGCGCTCTGGTCATCGACGGCGCGACCGTGAACGAAGGGTTCCTGAAAGCGTCCAAGAACATCGAAGGTCTGGATATCCTGCCGTCGATGGGCGCAAACGTCTATGACATCCTCAAGCGTGACACCCTGGTGCTCACCAAAGCGGCTGTCGAAGCACTGGAGGCTCGTCTGAAATGAGCGCGAAGGCAGAACACTACGACGTGATCCGCAAGCCGGTCATCACCGAAAAGTCGACCATGGCGTCCGAAAACGGCGCGGTTGTCTTTGAAGTGGCGATCGACAGCAACAAGCCGCAAATCAAAGAGGCCGTTGAGGCTCTGTTTGGTGTGAAGGTCAAAGCGGTAAACACCACCGTGACCAAAGGCAAGGTCAAGCGGTTCCGCGGCCAGCTGGGCCGTCGCAAAGACGTCAAAAAAGCATATGTGACCCTGGAAGAGGGTAACACCATCGACGTGTCCACCGGTCTCTGATCGAACCCGTCTTTGGAGAGATATGAAGGCCCCCGCGAAAGCGGGGGTTTTTTCTTTAGCAGCGACACAGAAAATTGAGCGCGGAACGATCGTGTTTTGAACAAATCGCTTGCTAAGTCGGGCCGGTAGTCTATCCGGTACCCAACAAACAAAAGATATGGCAGGCGTATGGCAAACTTTTCTCACTCGACCCGGGAAAATCCGGATGTGACCGCGGCGCGGGATTGGGTGTCTACACTTGCCAAATACCGCGAACCGAACCAGTGGCGCAGTTCCTTTGAGCTGGGTGTCAGCATCATCCCTTTCTTTGCGCTTTGGACGCTGTCCTGGATGTCACTTTCGCTCAGCTATTGGCTGGCGTTTGCGATTTCGGCCCTCAATGCAGCCTTCCTGCTGCGGCTGTTTGCGATCCAGCATGATTGCGGGCACGGGGCGTTCTTCAAAAACAGGGCAGTCAGCGACTGGGTAGGACGCGCGATCGGGGTGCTGACGTTGACACCCTATGATGTCTGGCGCCGAACGCATTCGACGCATCACAACAGCTCGGGCAATCTGGACAAACGCGGCATGGGCGATGTCCATACGCTGACGGTGGCCGAGTATAAGGCGAAAACGCCAATGAACCGGTTCTGGTATCGTGTGTATCGCCATCCCATAACCCTGTTCGGTTTTGGCCCTGGCTATTTGTTCCTGTTTCAGAACCGCCTTCCGCTTGGACTGACCGGCAGCTTCAGGTTCTGGGTCAGCGCGATGGGCACCAACGTGGTCATTCTGGCTGCTTTGCTGGCTGTTTATTATTTTGGCGGCCTGATGCCGGTCTTGTTGATTTTCCTGCCTTCGACCCTGATTGCCGCAACCGCAGGCGTATGGCTGTTCTACGTCCAGCACCAATTCGAGGACACGCACTGGGATCCCGACAAAGACTGGCAACTGCACGAGGCCGCCCTGCACGGAAGCTCGCACTACATCCTGCCCTCGGTGTTGCAGTGGTTCAGCGCCAATATCGGCATCCACCACGTGCACCATCTGTACAGCCGCATCCCGTTCTACCGCTTGACCGCAGTGCTGCGCGATCATGATGAATTGGCAAACAGCAACCAGATGACCATCCGAGAAAGCCTCGCCAACGCGCGCCTACATCTGTGGGACGAGCAAAGTCGTCGTCTTTTGTCCTTCGCCGAAGCCCGTGCGCTTTATGGGTGATGGTAGGTTTTGCGGCTAGTTGAGCCGTCGGAAAGACATCGAGAAAGCATATGTGACCTTGGAAGAGGGTAACACCTTCAACGTGTCCACCGGGCTCTGATCGAACCCGCCTTGGGAGAAAGACTAAGGCCCCGGCGAAAGCGGGTTTTTTGTGCCCCAATGTGAGGTGCTAGCCCATACACGCTATCAAAGATCCTTCAGTCTGGACTGGATTGATCCTGTTCTGCTTCGATGAATGCTTGCCAGCCATCCACTTTACCAAACGCGCGCATTCTTTCGTGCAGCATAGGACCATATATGGACCACATGCGTTTTCGTAAGTTCCGGCCCTTTTCCGTAACTTTCAGAACTTTTCCACGTCTATCACGATCAGATTCGATGAACTCCACCAATCCCTCTGCCAATAGCCGCTTGCTCAGATGGGACAGGTTCGACTGTTCGAATATGGTATCCTGAGCAAGCTCATACGGACGCAACTGACCCCCGTGTCGTTCAAGCGACCAAAGCACATCATACCATTTCAAAGGTGGAAACCCGGCATCCTTTAGGGCCGCGCCGATGTCAGACTGGATGCGCCGGGTAGCTCGGTTCATAGCGACCCAGATTTCTGTCTCAAATTCCGTTGGCAGATCGTTCTTCACAACTTCGTGTTTGCCTTGTTTCTGATTGCAGTCTTGGTTTGACTTAATTAGATGAAAATTCATCTACATTCCAGTGCCCATCGGATGAAAGGAATACAACCATGACTTTTAAACCTGTGATTGCCGCCGCTGCCTTGACCGTTGCCGTGACACCGGCCCTTGCGCAAACCTACAAGACCGATCAGGGGCATACCGAAGTGAGGTTCGGTTGGAGCCACGCAGGTGTCTCGAACCAGCATGGCGAGTTCACCAAAGTAGACGGCGTGCTGGACCTGAATGCCGACGATGTGGAGGCCTCGACGCTGAACGTGACGATTGACACCAACAGCCTGGCTTCGGGGTTTGGGCCTTTGGATGATCACCTTAGATCGGCTGATTTCTTCGAGGTTGAAACCTATCCCGAGATCACATTCGTCAGCACCGAAATCAAGCGCACCGGAGATAGCACGGCAGATGTGACCGGAGACCTGACCATCCACGGCGTGACCAAACCCGTGACCCTGAAAGCCACGCTGACCCATCAGGGCGAGCATCCTTTGGGTGGCGCCATCGACTATTACAAAGGAGATTGGGTTGCTTTCTCGGCGACCGGAGAGATTGATCACACAGAGTTTGGTGTCGGTCCGTTCTCGACCGGACCGATATCCATCATGATCGATACCGAGATGAAGGCGGACGGGTGAAATCGTAGTTGGGCCATTGGAAAGACGTCGATTCAGCATAGTTTACTGTGGAAGAGGGTAACTCAATCGACGTGAGGACAGGCCTTTGATCCGGCGCTTGCCGCAACTATTCACGGCCTCGGAGGTTCAACCCGCCGGGGCCGACTTCGTTTCTGACCCTGCGACTGTGCGTGTGCAGGTGCTGGAACAGATACGGGCGTTCAGCGCCGAGCCGTATTTTCAGATCGCTGATGAACGGCTTGGGTTGTTATCGGTGTTCGATGACCTGAAATACGACCGGGCGGATGTGGACATGATCTCGCCGGCGATGCGCAAGCATGTGATAGGAAAGCTTGGCCCGCTTGGGTTTCGTCAGACCTCCGGCACGGTGTTGGAGCACGTCGAGGCCGATATGCGCGTTCACATTCCCAAGTTCCACGCCCTCGCGGCCTCGCCCTTCGATATTACTCGCTACACCGAGAAACGCCCGCAGGATTACTGCCTGCTGACGCCCACGCAGGTGGCCTGTCAGTACGTGGATCACTATGAACTGGACGAGGCGTTGCAGCGGGTCGAGGCGCTGATTTCGAAACACCCGGTCAACCTGCTCAAACTGGCGGACTATCTGGAAGGCAAACCCAAACACCGCACCTTTCGCGAGGTGCTGGGGCATATCAAACTCAAGCAAAGGATCGCGGTGGAGTCCGAGCCGCTGTGCCGCAGACGGTCTTTGGGTTGACAAAACGGGTTCATATTCTTGCAAAAAACCTAAGCTGCTCTTTGAGTTCGAGCTCTCTGCGCAAGCTGAAGGGCGCAGCTCCCGACAAGAAGGTCAATCCCAGGTGATTGTAGGTGGCGGGGTTCCGCAAACCTCAAGTCGCGCAGCGAGCGCAACTATCTTCCCTTTAGTGGCCGCAATTTCACCTTCCAAGTCTGCGCCTGATAGACTGGAAACTGGCACACCTATCAACAAAACGCCTACAGCGTCACCCGCCACTGCATCTTTTTGTGCGGCGATCAACGAAGGAACTTTCGCTGTTTCCTTTTGATATAACTCTCTGGCCTTATTGCAGGGTACATCCGCGTATACGTCACCGATTGGAACAGGTGCGATTGAACTGGGCTGCTCGGCACAAGCGGAGATTGTGGCGCAAAGACAGATTGATGCGGCAACTTTTCTCACGCTTGCTCGCGCAGTTTGCTTTTGGGTTTGCAGGAAAACCTGTGACTTGTCTTTAACATGCATAGGAGAATTCCCACTGTGGATCGACGACCAGGCGAGCTGTTAGAATTTGGCAATTTCGACCAGTCGAAGCGAGATAGTCTTTGGCGGCTGATTGAAAGACCAATTGCGTCGGGTCCATGCTTCCAGCCAGCCACAGTGTTGCGCCCTCGGCGGCACCGGCAAGCGCGGCATCTCCCAAGCTAGGAGTTAGCATAATCAAACCACTTTCCGGCTTGTCGAAAACGCGCCATGTCTTCCCATGCGCCGCAAAGTTGACTGGCTGGACATCGCCATAAGTTTTCATTGCGTAGCTCATTCCTGAGCACGATGCCGACACAAGCCCGACTGCAAGAGCTAAGATGAGTAGAGCATATTTTTGATACATGGCCTCTCCCCCAAAGTTAGTCAGGGTAAGGATTCACGACCAATTGTCTGTAGTTTACCTTGATATAGATCAAAATATCAAAACAATACAATATTAAGATATAATGAGTGTAGGCATAGCATGGTTCTTAGTGTTGTCCTGGCCGCCATAGCCACTCGAATAGAAGGCGATTAACTGCTGTCTAGTCATATCCTTCAGTAGGCTTATAAGCTGTTGAGCCTAAAGCGTTGTTGATATTTGTTTACTGCAGCAGTAGTGAGCTAAACGTTCGTGGAATTCGCGCATTGAAATTCGACTTACGTGGGTTTCCCGTTGTGGTGTAGAAATCCAAAGGTCTCTATAGACACCCGCGCCCAACCCTGTTACACGCTCCCAATCTTGCGGCCTCGGATTCGTTCCGGGGCCTCTGATATTTGTAACCGGGGACCTTCGGGGCCCTATACCCTTGGCACCTACGGGGGCCTATCACATAGCGGGGAAACCCCCTGCACTTGCTAAACGGAAGACAGAAAGCATGGCACTTAAGTCGTACAAGCCGACGACGCCGGGCCAGCGCGGGCTGGTGCTGATCGACCGTTCGGAGCTTTGGAAAGGACGTCCGGTCAAGTCTCTCACAGAGGGTTTGACCAAATCGGGCGGCCGGAACAACACCGGACGGATCACTTCACGCCGCCGCGGCGGTGGCGCAAAGCGTCTCTACCGGATCGTTGACTTCAAACGGAACAAATTTGATGTCGCGGCAACCGTCGAGCGGATCGAATATGACCCGAACCGGACCGCATTCATCGCACTGGTAAAATACGAAGACGGTGAGCAGGCATATATCCTGGCTCCGCAGCGTTTGGCCGTTGGTGACAAAGTCGTGGCATCCGCCAAGGCGGACATCAAGCCGGGCAACGCAATGCCGTTCTCGGGCATGCCCATTGGTACCATCGTCCACAACATCGAGATGAAGCCTGGTAAAGGCGGTCAGATCGCACGTGCGGCCGGTACTTACGCTCAGTTCGTTGGTCGCGATGGCGGCTACGCTCAGATCCGTCTGAGCTCGGGCGAGCTGCGCATGGTCCGTCAGGAATGCATGGCCACCGTTGGTGCCGTGTCCAACCCCGACAACTCGAACCAGAACCTTGGTAAAGCCGGTCGTATGCGCCACAAGGGCGTTCGTCCGTCGGTTCGTGGTGTTGCAATGAACCCGATCGATCACCCGCACGGTGGTGGTGAAGGTCGTACCTCGGGTGGCCGTACACCGGTTACTCCGTGGGGTAAGGACACCAAGGGTAAGCGTACCCGCAACAAGAACAAAGCGTCCCAAAAGCTGATCATCCGCTCGCGGCACGCCAAGAAGAAGGGACGTTAATCTATGTCTCGCTCTGTTTGGAAGGGTCCATTCGTCGATGCTTACGTGCTGAAAAAAGCCGAAGCAGCGCGCGAGTCGGGCCGCAACGAAGTCATCAAGATTTGGTCGCGTCGTTCCACCATTCTGCCCCAGTTCGTGGGTCTGACCTTTGGTGTGTACAACGGCCATAAGCATATCCCCGTCAACGTCTCGGAAGACATGATCGGTCAGAAGTTCGGTGAATACTCGCCGACTCGTACCTATTACGGTCACGCCGCAGACAAAAAAGCGAAGCGGAAGTAAGTCATGGGCAAGGAAAAGAACCCCCGCCGCGTGGCCGAAAACGAAGCAATGGCGAAAACGCGCATGCTCCGTACCAGCCCGCAGAAACTGAACCTGGTTGCGCAGATGATCCGCGGCAAGAAAGTTGAGAAGGCTCTGACCGATCTGACTTTCTCGAACAAGCGTGTCGCGCAGGACGTCAAGAAGTGCCTGCAGTCTGCAATCGCCAACGCCGAGAACAACCACAACCTGGATGTCGACGAGCTGATCGTCGCCGAAGCCTGGGTTGGCAAGAACCTGGTCATGAAGCGCGGTCGCCCGCGTGCCCGTGGCCGTTTCGGCAAGATCATGAAGCCGTTCTCGGAGATCACCATCAAGGTGCGTCAAGTTGAGGAGCAAGCCTAATGGGTCATAAAGTCAATCCGATCGGCATGCGCCTGCAGGTCAACCGCACCTGGGACAGCCGTTGGTACGCAGATACCAAGGACTACGGTGATCTTCTGCTGGAAGATCTGAAAATCCGTGAGTTCATCAACAAAGAGTGCAAGCAGGCCGGTGTTGCCCGTGTGATCATCGAACGTCCGCACAAAAAGTGCCGCGTAACGATCCACACCGCACGCCCGGGTGTCATCATCGGCAAGAAAGGCGCGGACATTGAAGTTCTGCGCAAGAAAATCGCGCTGATGACCGACAGCGAACTGCACCTGAACATCGTCGAAGTGCGCAAGCCCGAGCTTGACGCGCAGCTGGTTGCCGAGTCCATCGCTCAGCAGCTGGAGCGCCGCGTCTCGTTCCGCCGCGCGATGAAGCGGTCGGTTCAGAACGCCATGCGCATGGGCGCCCTGGGTATCCGGGTGAACGTCGCTGGTCGTCTGGGCGGCGCTGAAATCGCACGGACCGAGTGGTATCGCGAAGGCCGCGTGCCTCTGCACACCCTGCGTGCCGACATCGATTACGCACATGCCGAAGCGATGACTCCCTACGGGATCATCGGGATCAAGGTCTGGATCTTCAAAGGTGAGATCATGGAGCACGATCCACAGGCACGTGACCGTAAAGCACAGGAACTCCAGGACGGCCCTGCACCTCGTGGTGCTGGTGGCGGTCGTCGCTAAGGAGGGAAAGATATGCTTCAACCAAAGCGTACTAAATTCCGCAAGATGCACAAAGGCCGGATCAAGGGTCTCGCCAAAGGCGGCTCTGATCTGAACTTTGGCACCTACGGCCTGAAAGCTCTT
This sequence comes from Ruegeria sp. O11, assembly GCF_056535285.1. Lineage (NCBI taxonomy): Bacteria > Pseudomonadati > Pseudomonadota > Alphaproteobacteria > Rhodobacterales > Roseobacteraceae > Ruegeria > Ruegeria sp. O11. Next base: position 11,193 of record NZ_JBQERS010000002.1, read on the forward strand.
GAGCCTGAGCGTGTAACCGCACGCCAGATCGAAGCCGCCCGTCGTGCCATGACGCGTCACATGAAGCGTCAGGGCCGCGTTTGGATCCGCATCTTCCCCGACACTCCGGTCACGGCCAAGCCGATCGAAGTTCGTATGGGTAAAGGTAAAGGTTCGGTCGACCGTTGGGCCTGCAAAGTCAAGCCTGGTCGCGTGATGTTTGAGATCGACGGCGTCAATGACGACATCGCCCGCGAGGCCCTGCGCCTGGCCGCGATGAAGCTGCCGATCAAGACCCGCGTTGTGATCCGCGAAGACTGGTAAGCGATCCGAGGGCAACTCCGCTCGTGACAAGATCGACCCCCGTCGGGACACCGGCGGGGGTTTTCTTTTGGCTCCACCGCTTTTGATGATGCAGGTCGCGAAAGAAGTCGACCTCAACCCGCGAGGCCCATAGGCTGCCCAATAGGAATGAGGGGGCATATGGTGCAGCTACGCAAAAAGATGTTCGTCAAAGAAGTCATAACCACCGACCAGCTGGGCCAGCCATGTGAGCCGATCAGTCGGGTTGCCGCGTTAGCGGTGATACAGAACCCTCTGGCCGGACGCTTCTCGGATGATCTTTCCGAGCTGTTTGAGATCGGAGCCCTTCTGGGCCCTGACCTTGCGGTTGATGCGCTCTCGCAACTGGACGGTGCGCCGGTGTCATATGGCAAGGCAGCGATCATCGGCATGAACGGCGACCTCGAGCAGGGCGGGGCGGTGATCCACCCCAAGCTTGGCGCTCCCATGCGCGCGGCGGTCGGCGGTGGTGAGGCGGTGATCCCCTCAAACGCCAAGCTGGGCGCGCCGGGTTGCGCGATTGATCTGCCGCTGGGGCACAAGGACAATCCGTGGTCGTTCGATCATTTCGACACGATGACGCTAAACGTTCCAGACGCGCCGAAACCGGATGAGATCGTGCTGTGCCTCGCCTATGCCGATGGCGGTCGCCCGATCCCGCGCTGTGGCAAAGGGCCCATCAAAAGCTAAGCGTCTGGTCTTGCCGAAAGGGCTGGGGTATTCCCGGCCCATGGCACAGATTGAATCACTCTTCGTTACCCGTCTCTACCGCGCGTCCCTGTCCGAGTTCGATCCCAAGATCGACCCGGAGGAACTGGAAAGCTCTTGCCTTGTCATCGCCGAGGATGATGAGGCCGGGCAGGAATGGTGCGAGGAAAACGGCTATCCCGGCTACACCAGCTATGCCTCTCTGACCGATCTGCCCTGGCGGTTCCCGATCTTCGCCGATCTGGTTACGGCTTTGGACAGGCATGTGGCGGCCTTCGCCAAGGATCTGGAGTTTGATCTGGGCGAGGGCGAACTGAAACTCGAGGACCTCTGGATCAACATCCTGCCCGAAGGCGGCATGCATTCCAGCCACCTGCACCCGCACAGCGTGATCTCGGGTACGACCTATGTGGCGATGCCCGAAGGTGCCAGTGCGCTGAAACTGGAAGACCCCCGCTCGGGCCGCATGATGGCCGCGCCGACACGCCTGAAGGGCGGACGTCGGGACCTGCAGCCGTTCATCTATATGAAGCCAAAGGTGGGCGACGTACTGTTGTGGGAAAGCTGGCTACGCCACGAAGTGCCGATGAACATGGCCGAGGACGAGCGGATCAGTGTCAGTTTCAACTACAACTGGGGATAGCAGGGCGAAATTCACCGCGCTGCCATTTCATTTAATACAGTGCGGTGTTTGAATGTGCTGCGGTCTTGAGCTCTCCGATCATGTGGTCGATGAATGCGATCTGTTTTTTGGGTGACAGGAACGATTTGCGGCAAATGCTGGAGACGTCAAATTCGACAGGCACGGGACAGCCATCCCGAAAGACAAGGCCCGTTTCCGCGATTTGCCGATAGATGCTTGCGGTCACCTCCTCGATGGGTTTGGCGTGATGACCGTAGGTCGCGATTCCGTAAATTCCGCGTCCAAAATAGGTAATCACCGGAGCCTGCTCGCAAAGCGCATCCGAAATGCATTCGGCAATGTCCGTTACCTCGTCGATGAATTCCCGTGGCGTACGTCTTTCGTAGATGGATGTGATATTGGCCACCGTAAGTATCTGGAGTCTGGTGGCGCGAAACTCCAGCCGGCCCAACTGCGCCAGGTAGTTCTCAAAGGCGTGGACCCGCAGGACCCCATCGACATCGTCTATTGGTATCGCGTCGCTGAGGGCAACCGTCTTGGCTTCGTTGTTCAATCGACACAACTGGTCCGGTGCTTGTGTGCTTTGGGCCAACTGTTCAATCCGGGAGGAAGCGGTTTCAGCCAGCTTGACGCGTAGGTTCAGATCGGTGAAGTCAACCGGCTTGATTACGTAGTCGGTGGCCCCTGCGGCAAAGGCGTCGTCAACATGCCGCTTATCCGACATTGCGGTGACCATGATGATCGGCTTGTGCTGATAACGTGGCCGGGCCCGTATGCTGCGGCAAACCTCGACGCCGGTCATCTCGGGCATTTGTATGTCCAGCAGGAACAGATCAAAAGGACGGACGGCGTGATCAATTTTTTCCAACGCTTGCAGCCCGGACTGCGCAGTTTCAATACTGTGGTCCCCGGACATTTCCAGTCCAAGAGAGAGTACTTCCAATATGTCGGCATCGTCATCGACAATAAGAACCTTCATGGCGGATCTCCAAAACGTCGAGCGGTACAGGATTTGACAAGTAGGACAGGGTAAAACGAATGAATCAGAACAATACTTTGCTCGGCGAAAGTTCCACAACTTAAACAACTATCTACCTTTGTAAGGTACCGTATAAATTGCATTGCAGAAAAGATGTATTTGATTTGTGTTAAATAATACTGATTTAGATAATCCTGATTGAGGTCTGTCTATTCGCCCAATGATCTATCAAAATGTGACTGTTGCATGTGTCCCAAGCTGCAGCGCAGCGGACAATACACAGTGGCTAAACTTTCCCTTGCCACCTACACCCCAAACCCCTATAGAGCGGCATCCTGCGATCTCCCGGCGTTGTCGGGCGATTCGTATGTCTATCATTCATCCACCAGGTCCAAGGTGACCCTGTCAGGGGGCCTTCTGGTGTTTTGAGCAAAGGAAAAAGGCGATGAACGCCCAAGAACTGCGTGACAAGACCCCGGACCAGCTCCGCGAGGAACTGGCCAACCTGAAGAAAGAAAGCTTTAACCTGCGCTTTCAACAGGCAACCGGTCAGCTGGAAAACACTGCCGGCATCAAAGCGGCCCGCCGCAATGCTGCCCGCGTCAAAACCATTCTGAACGAAAAGGCCGCTGCTGCGGCATCCGAGGAGTAATCAGATGCCCAAGCGTATCCTGCAAGGCACCGTGACCAGCGACGCCAACGAACAGACCGTAACCGTTCAGGTAGAGCGCCGCTTTACCCACCCGGTTCTGAAGAAAACCATCCGTAAGTCCAAGAAATACCGGGCTCACGATGAAAAGAACGCCTTCAAGGTCGGTGACTCAGTCCGCATCATCGAATGCGCACCGAAATCGAAGACGAAACGTTGGGAAGTTCTGGAAGCGTAAGCTTCCGGGATATTTCCATTTGTCGAAACCCTGGGGGATTTAACAAGACCAGCCCCCACAGGTCGGGAGAAACCACATGATCCAGATGCAGACCAATCTGGATGTCGCTGACAACTCCGGCGCACGCCGAGTTCAGTGCATCAAGGTCCTGGGTGGTTCCAAGCGTAAATACGCCTCCGTCGGCGACATCATTGTCGTCTCGGTGAAGGAAGCCATCCCACGCGGCCGCGTAAAGAAAGGTGACGTCCGTAAGGCCGTCGTCGTACGCACCGCCAAAGAAGTTCGTCGCGAAGACGGCACCGCGATCCGTTTCGATCGCAACGCCGCCGTCATCCTGAACAACAACAACGAGCCAGTCGGTACCCGTATCTTTGGCCCCGTTGTTCGCGAACTGCGCGGCAAGAACTTCATGAAAATCATCTCGCTGGCTCCGGAGGTGCTGTAATCATGGCTGCTAAACTCCGCAAAGGCGACAAGGTCGTCGTGCTGGCCGGCAAGGACAAGGGCAAAGAGGGGACTATCACCTCGGTTGACCCGAAAGCCGGTAAAGCCGTTGTCGATGGCATCAACATCGCCATCCGCCACACCCGTCAGTCGCAAACCTCGCAAGGTGGTCGCCTGCCTCAGGCAAACCCGATCGAGCTGTCGAACCTGGCACTGCTGGACAAAAACGGCAAAGCAACCCGCGTTGGCTTCCGCATGGAAGGCGACAAGAAGGTGCGCTTCGCCAAGACCACAGGGGACGTGATCGATGCTTGATACCGCAACCTACACCCCGCGTCTGAAAGCTCAGTACGCCGAAACTATCCGTGCCGCTCTGAAAGAAGAGTTCGGCTACAAGAACGACATGCAGCTGCCCAAGCTGGAAAAAATCGTTCTGAACATCGGTTGTGGTGCTGAGGCTGTCAAAGACTCGAAGAAAGCGAAAGCTGCTGTCGAAGATCTGACTGCGATTGCTGGCCAGAAGGCTGTTGCAACCAAGGCGAAGAAGTCGATCGCGGGATTCCGCGTCCGTGAAGACATGCCGCTGGGTGCGAAAGTGACCCTGCGTGGCGACCGGATGTACGAATTCCTGGATCGTCTGATCACCATCGCGATGCCTCGCGTTCGTGACTTCCGCGGTGTGAAGCCGTCTTTCGATGGTCGTGGCAACTTTGCCATGGGCATGAAAGAGCACATCGTGTTCCCGGAAATCGACTTCGACAAGGTCGACGAGGTCTGGGGCCTGGATATCGTAATTGCCACCACAGCGAAAACCGACGCTGAAGCAAAGGCATTGTTGAAAGCATTCAACATGCCGTTCAACGCGTAAGCGCCGGGAGGATTGAGACATGGCTAAGAAAGCAATGATCGAACGCGAAAAGAAGCGCGAACGCCTGGTGGCCAAATATGCCGCAAAGCGTGCCGAGCTGAAAGAAATCGCGAATGACGAGAGCAAGCCGATGGAAGAGCGCTTCAAGGCGCGTCTGAAACTGGCGAAACTGCCGCGCAACAGCTCGGCAACCCGTCTGCACAACCGTTGTCAGCTGACCGGTCGTCCTCACGCTTACTACCGTAAGCTGAAGGTCAGCCGTATCGCGCTGCGCGAGCTGGGTTCTGCTGGTCAGATCCCCGGCATGGTGAAATCGAGCTGGTAAGGGAGACATAGATATGAATGATCCTATCGGCGATATGCTCACCCGTATCCGCAACGCGCAAATGCGCGGCAAGTCCACCGTTTCCACCCCGGCTTCCAAGCTGCGCGGTTGGGTTTTGGACGTGCTGGCGGACGAAGGTTACATTCGTGGCTACGAAGCGACGACCGGTGAAAACGGTCATCCGGCCATCGAAATCAGCCTGAAATACTACGAAGGCACCCCTGTTATTCGCGAACTGAAGCGGGTCTCAAAACCCGGCCGTCGCGTATACATGGGCGTCAATGACATCCCGCAGGTCCGTCAGGGTCTGGGCGTGTCGATTGTCAGCACTCCGAAAGGTGTGATGTCGGACGCAAACGCTCGCTCCAACAATGTTGGCGGCGAAGTGCTCTGCACCGTCTTCTAAGGAGGTCTGCAATGTCTCGTATTGGTAAAAAACCGGTCGAGCTGCCCAGCGGCGTTTCCGCCTCTGTGTCGGGTCAGACCATCGAAGTGAAAGGTCCGAAAGGCACCCGTAGCTTCACCGCAACCGATGACGTAACGCTGTCGGTCGAAGACAACGTTGTGCAGATCAACCCTCGTGGGATGTCCAAGCGCGCGCGCCAACAGTGGGGCATGAGCCGCACTATGGTTGCCAATCTTGTTGAAGGCGTGACAAACGGCTTCAAAAAAGAGCTGGAGATCCAGGGTGTTGGTTACCGGGCTCAGATGCAGGGCAACACCCTGAAGCTGAACCTGGGTTACAGCCACGATGTTGATTTCACTGCTCCGGAAGGTGTCACCATCACCGCGCCGAAGCAGACCGAGATCGTTGTGGAAGGTATCGACCAGCAGCAGGTGGGCGAAGTCGCGGCCAAAATCCGCGAATGGCGCCGTCCCGAGCCGTACAAAGGCAAGGGCATCCGCTATAAGGGCGAGTTCATCTTCCGCAAGGAAGGCAAGAAGAAGTAAGGACGCAAACAATGGCAAACAGCAAAAGAACCCTGTTTCTGAAGCGCCGCCTGCGCGTTCGGAACAAACTTCGCAAGGTCAACGCGGGTCGTCCGCGTTTGTCCGTACACCGTTCGAACAAGAACATCTCTGTTCAGCTGATCGACGACGTACGTGGCGTGACCCTGGCGTCGGCCTCGACTCTGGAAAAAGATCTGGGTGTTGTTGGCAAGAACAACGTCGAAGCGGCCACCAAAGTGGGCGCGGCCATCGCCGAGCGTGCCAAGAAGGCAGGCGTCGAAGAGGCCTATTTCGATCGTGGTGGCTTCCTGTTCCACGGCAAGGTGAAGGCAGTTGCCGACGCCGCGCGTGAAGGTGGTCTGAAGATCTAAGACCTGCGGGCGGGTTTCGATCCGCCCCGATGATCCGGGGGCCTCGGCGACAGTCGGGGCTCACTTGGATTGAAGAAAACGGCGCCGTAAGCGCCACATGAGAAAAGGGATGCCAAATGGCAGAACGTGAAAACCGTCGGGGCCGTGGCCGCGACCGTGAAGAAGCACCGGAATTTGCAGATCGTCTGGTCGCAATCAACCGCGTGTCGAAAACCGTAAAAGGTGGTAAGCGCTTTGGCTTCGCCGCTCTGGTGGTTGTCGGCGATCAGAAAGGCCGCGTCGGCTTTGGTAAGGGTAAAGCGAAAGAAGTACCCGAGGCCATCCGTAAGGCGACCGAGCAAGCCAAACGTCAGATGATCCGCGTGCAACTGCGCGAAGGTCGGACCCTGCACCACGACATCGAGGGCCGTCACGGCGCTGGTAAAGTGGTTATGCGCACCGCACCTGAAGGTACCGGTATCATCGCCGGTGGTCCGATGCGTGCCGTGTTCGAAATGCTGGGCGTCAAGGACGTTGTGTCCAAGTCGCTGGGCTCGCAGAACCCGTACAACATGATTCGCGCCACCATCAACGGCCTGCAGAAAGAGCAGAGCCCGCGTTCGGTTGCCGCACGTCGTGGCAAAAAGGTTGCCGACATCCTGCCCAAGCGGGAAGAAGCACCAGCTGCTGCTGAAGCAGAAGCATAAGGAGAGCGACCCATGGCAAAAACCATCGTCGTCAAGCAGATCGGCTCCCCGATCCGCCGCCCCGCCGAACAGCGCGCAACCCTGATCGGTCTGGGCCTGAACAAGATGCACAAAACCCGTGAGCTGGAGGACACTCCTTCGGTCCGCGGCATGGTCAATAAGATCCCGCATCTGGTAGAGATCATCGAAGAACGCGGCTGAGCGCGATTTCTTTGTGGAATAAGAACGCCCCTGACCGGATCGGGGGCGTTTTTTATATTCCGGCCACCTAACCATCGAACTGGTTCTGGGTTTTTCGTATCATCAATCCCACGGGTTGCACTGAACTGGCGCAGAGACCCGTGAATCCCAAAAGTAACATTGATTTTAAAAAAATGACGCAGATTGAGCTCAAGAGCAGTAAATTTCAAAACAGGTTTGGCTATGCGGTGCTGGCCTGTATCTGCATCGTCATCACCGCGGCATACTGGCACGCGCAGAACCTCGGCGGCGGGGATCTGTGGCGCTATGACGAGTTTTATACCCATGACCGAACGCTGGGTTTTGCGGCGTTTCAGGACTGGTTTACAGTTTACAGCCTTGGCAAACCCTCACTCGAAAAGCCGCCCCTGCAATATTGGATGTCCGCGGGCCTGATCCAGGCAGGTCTGACCGATCTGATCGCGCTGCGCATACCCTCTCTGATCTTTGCAGCCGGAGCGATGATAGCCACCGCAGCGCTCGCCTATGTTATGTTTCCGCGTCAGGTTTGGCTGATGCCGATCTCGGTGTTGCTGTTGTCCACATCCGATCAATTCTGGCAATATTCAACCTCGGCGATGCTGGATGCGGGTGCGGTTTTTTTTGTAACGCTTGGTGTATTGTCGTTGTTCTTGTCGCTCAAGAACCCACGCTATTGGCCGACATTCCCGATTACAGTTCTTCTGGCGGGTTTGCAGAAGGGTCCGACACCGTTGGGATTTCTGCTGATCGCTCTGATTGGTGTGGCGCTGACCTCGCGGTTCCATGGGGACAAACTGCGAGACATCGCCCGGAATCGACGTTTTCAGTACTCGGTTCTCGCTGCATTTTTCCTTGGGTTCATCTGGCAGATTTTCCAGCATGCAAAATATTGGGGGCAGGATAGGCTCAGCGGGTCGATCGAGGGTGAGATGATCAACCGCTTCATCCCCGAAAACCTGGAGTTCGTGTCTAGAACCATCTCCGGTTTCGACACGCTGATCCTGTATGACGAGCCCGTGATACGGTTGGCTGGTCTGGCAGGTCTACTGATGATTCCGTTCATCTACAGGACATCGGCCTATTTCGCCATGTCCTCGATCGCGGTCCTGTTTGTTTTGATTATGATCCTTGCCCAAGACAGCGTGTATGACCGCTATACACTCACGATCTTGCCTTTGTTGTGCGTCGGCGCGGCATGGTTGATCTTCTACGTCTGCCGACGCCCTGTAATCGGATGCATTGCAGCGGTTCTGGTTGTTGTTGCACTGGGCGGTCCGCTGCGACCGGTCGAGGTTCTGGCGCAATCGAAGTCACGGGACTACGGTATGCCTATCGCCGAGATCCTTGTGCACTTAAACGACAGCTTTGAATCTGGTGAGACGGCAATCTTCTGCAGGCTCGAAAATCGGAACTTCCCCCGTGGCGCGGTGCACGTTCATGCTCCCAGGGCCGGGCCGGGGCAGCATATCTATCTGCGCAGCGTGGACTCGCTTAGACGCGACATGCGCAAATACAAGGGCGGGCGGATACGTGGCTTGTGTCTGAAATCCGAGATCGACCTGCTCAGTCCGCATTTCGAGGGTGTAACAACCGAACCTGTGGGCGGCGGATTTCATATCTGGACGGCCTCCGGTTATCGCCAGGCAATCTCCGAATGATACGGCATAACAGCCAATACATTCGGCACCTGCGCTGTTTGCTTGTGCACCATCTCTTTGCAGGCCGAGTTGCTCTCGGATCGTCTGCCCGTGGCGTGAGCATACCTAGTCAGTCCACGCACCAAAGCACCGCACACGACTAATACCCATGATGATGACGGTTACATTTCATCGGAACCATAGTTTGATTGACACATATTCTGTGCCCGCCTCGGTCAATTCCTGCCAAGTGGATTGAGTGCGCTCCAAGGTCGCCAGACTAATAATTCTCTGGGCGAACCGATAAAAACAGAGATTTCTCGGAACTTCGATAACCTTAGGAAATCAAGCGTTTTAAGCAGAAAACTTTGATGAACACGGTTAATTGTGCACGAAAAACACTCAATGTTAATTGAATATGAACGGTGTGTTCAAATGGTGTTTAATAGCTTTCGGGCAAACTCTCTCTGCAAGTCAGGGTTGAAGACGATTCGACCAAAGAGTCTTTGTTGAGAAAGGACCGAGAAATGGCTGAAACTGCAAACCAAGGTGCAGTTTGTGAAGTAGCTAGTGTAAAAAGTTGTTCAATGTCAGAACTGTACGAAAAAATATTTTCTAACTCGAAGCGGCGCATGTCGGAATTCTGGAACTGCGAGTCTGGCTCTTTCACTGTAGAGGCTATGATCTGGATTCCGATGTTCTTTTTCTTGATGATTTTCGCCTTAAATGTCTCGATGGTTTTTGTGCAGGAGTCATTAATTTTGCGCGTTGTCCAAACGGTATCGAGAGAGCACTCACTGGGTCTTTACCGCGACGATGCAGAAGCAGAACTAGATTTATCGAACCAGCTCTCGCACCTAGGTGCCAATGTCACTGTTGATGTGTCAAAATCGTTTAAGATGGCGACTGCATCAGTGCAAGTTCCAGCAGTTGATCTGATGCCAATGCAGTTTTTACGCAATACATTCAGCGGAGTTGAGATCGACGTAACAAGCAACCATCTCGTGGAGTTTTGAGATGAAACTCTCTGACTATCTCGCCAGTTTTTTCCTGAGTGACGAAGACGGATCGGCCACAATTCTGTCTCTGTACTTTTGCATTATATTGGTGGTCTTGGGGGGGTTAGCGATCGATTTCCAAAAGCGCCAAGCCGATAATCAAAGGCTGCAGAACGCGGCGGATTCTTCCGCTCATGCGGCGTTGTTGGCGCGTCAGACCAAGAGTGCCACGGACGCAAGGGCAGAGGGCCTTGCCGTACTGACGAAGATGTTGCCCAGAACAAATATGGATACTGCGGTAAGATCAGCCGATTTCACATTTGGAACTTGGGATTTTGATAAGCGCACTTTTGTATCATCGCCCGTCGCGACCGAAGCCGTGCATGTCTATGCGGGAATGACGCAGGACCGAGGCAATCCAACTCTGAACTTCATTTTGTCTATAATTGGTTTTGACAGCTTTGATGTGGCTAGCGAAGCAATCTATGCCATGAAGCTCAAGCCATGTTCGTATCAAGGTCTCTTGGCTCAAGGGCCCCTTACAGTTGATTCCCAGAACTTCTATGGGCCTGGCTTTTGTATGCATTCCAACCAATATGTCAGTCTGAGGTCGAATAACTATTTCACGCCGGACAACTATGATGCAAATATCATGGGTGCCAAAGTCTCGATGCCTCATGCTGAAGATCTTCGTCTTCCTGATTCAGGCTTTGCGACAAACGCAAACCTTGAACATGCACGGACCGAAGGTTGGTACGATTTTTCCTCACTTAGCCAAATTCCTACGATCATCGACGAATTGAATACAGGCACCAGTGCGTTTACGCCTTCAACCGTTACCGAAGTGGCGGAAGACACGCTTTCTGTAATGGAGATACGCCCTGAAGATATCACTTCCGGAAAGGCCTACAAACATGCATGTTCCGGCGGCACTATTACCTTCAAGTCGGGTACTTATGAGAACTTCTCGATGGTAACCGACTGCAAAATCGAGTTTTCCTCGAACGTTGTGTTGGAGGATGCAACGATTGCCACAACCAACACCTCCGCACAATCTGTCTATTCGCATTCAGGATTACAGATGGGCAAGGATGACGACTGCGCACCGGGCGGCGAAGCCAGCATTATCAGTATGGGCGGGTTTTATGCCAACGCTAACTTTTCTTCCTATGGTGGAACAGTCTGGACAGAGGGTGACATCTATTTTCATGCCAGAGCCAAGAAGATCGAAGGCATTACCATGAAGTCTTTGGGTTCTATTACCGGCACCTCGGAAGCAGAAATGAGAGTGTGTGATACCACCCCCATTTGGGAAGAATATGCCGAGTATGGGCCGCGTCTCGTAAGGTAAAGATACAAGCCCAGGATTGGACCGAATTTAGGATATTCAATCTGGGCTCTATCTCATTTCGACGGGTGCGAATTGTGAGCAGTATTTTCGTAACTAAGCGCTGACATTCAAGCCCTGACATTAAGGTCGCAGGACAAAGATCGCAGTTCGCATTGTCTGTAAACCACGGCTAATGCGAACCGGTGCCGTGAGCGCAATAAATGGTAAAAAAATTGCGCAATAAGTATCAAACTCACCCCGCCATTCAGTTTTTGCATACCGGCTAGACCAAAACGCGCGTTGTTAGCGGTATCGAGCGCGCCTATCTCCCCCTTGTCCAATGAAGGAACAAATCAAGTGACATCGGGGAATACGCCCCGACATTCGAAAGGAATAAAGATATGGGACATACAGCTACACTGACACATGGCGGCTTCAACCTGAGCACCCGTATTGCGAACTTTATCGAGCGCGTAAAAGAAAACCGCGCCCGAGCGATGGAATACAACCGCACCTATACCGAGCTTCAGCGTCTGACCAACCGCGAACTGGATGATATCGGTATTCGTCGCTGCGATATCGCGGATATCGCGCGCGAGCATGCCTACTGCGGGTAACACCCCAACCACTCACCGTTGAAGAGGCGCCATTATGGCGCCTCTTTTGGTATTGGGGATGTGATTGAACAATACTTGCAACTGAGCGTGCAACGCTGTAGAGCGCTCCGGTGGATTTCCATCCACGAGAATCAAAACCAAGAAATGCCGTGGTTGGCCCATCACGCTTCGGGGGTCACATCCGGCTAAGGAGAAGCGATATGAAACTGCACGAATTGCGCGACAACCCAGGCGCCGCACCTAAACGCACCCGCGTTGGCCGTGGTCCCGGTTCCGGCAAAGGTAAAATGGGTGGCCGTGGTATCAAAGGCCAGAAATCCCGTTCGGGTGTGGCCATCAATGGCTACGAAGGCGGCCAGATGCCGCTGTACCAGCGCCTGCCCAAGCGTGGCTTTAACAAGCCGAACCGCAAGGAATTCGCCGTTATCAATCTGGGCCTGATCCAGAAATTCGTCGACGCCGGCAAGCTGGACGCCAAAGCTGCGATCACCGAGGACGCGCTCTTAGCATCCGGTCTGGTCCGTCGCAAGCTGGACGGTGTCCGCGTTCTGGCCAAAGGCGAGATCAGCGCCAAAGTGAACCTGGAAGTAACCGGTGCTTCGAAAGCTGCTGTTGAGGCGGTTGAGAAAGCGGGCGGCTCACTTACGGTCACAAAAGCGGCTGCGGCAGAGTAAGCGCTTGTGAGCGGGTCAAGACCCGCTTACATAGACCACAGAGTTTTCCAAGACGCCGCCCGAGCCGGAAAACGGTTCCGGGCGGTGTTTTCATAAGAGAGACCGATTTATGGTATCAGCAGCAGAACAAATGGCAGCCAACACAAGCTGGGCTGCCCTTGGTAAAGCCACCGATCTGCGCAACCGCATCCTGTTCACGCTTGCATTGCTGATCGTCTATCGTCTGGGCACCTTCATTCCGGTGCCTGGCATTGACGGTGCAGCCCTGCGCGAGTTCATGGAGCAGGCGGGGCAGGGCATCGGCGGCATGATTTCGATGTTCACCGGCGGGGCGCTGGGGCGGATGGGTATCTTTGCCCTCGGCATCATGCCCTACATTTCGGCCTCGATCATCGTACAGCTGCTGACGTCGATGGTTCCCGCGCTTGAGCAACTCAAGAAAGAGGGCGAGCAGGGACGCAAGAAGATCAACCAATACACCCGTTTCGGCACCGTGGCTCTGGCCACCGTTCAGGCTTATGGTCTGGCCGTTTCGCTGGAATCGGGTGATCTGGCCACTGATCCGGGCCTGTTCTTCCGTATGTCGACCATGATCACTCTGGTCGGCGGCACCATGTTCCTGATGTGGCTAGGTGAGCAGATCACTGCACGCGGCATCGGCAATGGTATCTCTCTGATCATCTTCGTCGGCATTATCGCCGAGGTTCCGGCTGCTCTGGCGCAGTTCTTTGCCAGTGGCCGCAGCGGCGCGATCAGCCCTGCCGTGATCGTGGGTGTGATCATCATGGTCATCGCGGTGATCACATTCGTGGTGTTCATGGAGCGGGCCCTGCGTAAGATCCACATCCAATACCCGCGCCGTCAGGCCGGTATGAAAGTCTATGAAGGCGGCTCCAGCCATCTGCCGGTCAAAGTGAACCCGGCGGGCGTGATCCCGGCGATCTTTGCAAGCTCGCTGCTGCTGCTGCCGGTAACGATCTCGACCTTCTCGTCGGGTGCTACAAATGGCCCGGTCATGTCGTGGCTGCTGGCGAACTTCGGTCCCGGTCAGCCGCTATACCTGCTGTTTTTCGCTTCGATGATCGTGTTCTTCGCCTATTTCTACACGTTCAACGTGTCGTTCAAACCCGACGATGTGGCGGACAACCTGAAAAAGCAGAACGGTTTTGTACCGGGTATCCGTCCGGGCAAGAAAACCTCTGAGTATCTGGAATACGTGGTCAACCGCGTTCTGGTTCTGGGTTCGGCCTATCTGGCGGCGGTCTGTCTGTTGCCTGAAATTCTGCGGGGCCAGTTTGCCATCCCGTTCTATTTCGGCGGCACCTCGGTTCTGATTATCGTCTCTGTGACCATGGACACCATCCAACAGGTCCAGAGCCACCTGCTGGCGCATCAATACGAAGGGCTGATTGAAAAGTCCCAACTGCGCGGCAAAGGCAAGAAACGCGGCAGAAAGGGAGCTGCTCGTCGATGAACATCATTCTTCTCGGCCCCCCGGGGGCAGGCAAAGGAACGCAGGCGCGTCACCTGGTTGAAACCCGCGGTATGGTGCAGCTGAGCACCGGAGACATGCTGCGCGAGGCCAAAACCTCGGGCACGGAAATGGGCCAGAAGGTTGCTGCGATCATGGACTCGGGCAAGCTGGTCACCGACGAGATCGTGATCGGCCTGATCGAAGAGAAACTGACCACCGAAAAAGGTGCCGGTTTCATCTTTGACGGCTTCCCTCGGACGCTGGCACAGGCCGATGCGCTGTCGGCTCTGCTGACCAAGCTGGGCCAGTCGCTGCATACGGTGATCGAGATGCGCGTGGACGATGACGCGCTGGTGGACCGGATCACGGCGCGATCAACCTGCGGCGGATGTGGTGAGGTCTACAACGACAACACCAAGCCGATTCCTGCGGATGGCAAATGCACCAATTGCGGCAAGGAAAATGACTTCGTCCGTCGTGCTGACGACAACGAAGACAGCCTGCGCACGCGCTTGATGGAATACTACAAGAAGACCTCTCCGCTGATTGGCTATTACTACGCCAAAGGCGATCTGCGCCCGGTGAATGGGCTGGCGGATATCAAGGAAGTTACCGCTTCGATTGAGGCGGTTCTTGGCTGATATTAATATGGGCTTGACGGCACCGCCAAAAGCCCATATCGACCCCCATCCCTAAGGGGAATCAAGATCGCATGGGGGATTCGTCCCCAATGCCCCGACCACCTCGAATAATACTGGACCCTCTGGCGTCACTGCCACGGTCAAGTGTTGTGAAAAAAGGTTCCGGAGTTACGGAACCGCAACAAAAAGGAAAGTGACACGTGGCACGTATTGCCGGCGTAAACATCCCGACTGCAAAGCGGGTACCAATCGCCCTCACATATATCACCGGTATCGGAAACACCTCGGCCAAAGCGATCTGCGAAGCCGTAGGCATCGAAGCGCACCGTCGCGTCAACGAACTGTCCGACGCCGAAGTTCTGGCCATCCGCGAGCACATCGATGCGAACTTCACCGTTGAAGGTGACCTGCGTCGTGAAGTTCAGATGAACGTCAAGCGTCTGATGGACTTGGGCTGCTATCGCGGTCTGCGTCACCGCCGCAACCTGCCGGTTCGCGGTCAGCGTACCCACACCAATGCTCGTACTCGCAAAGGCCCCGCAAAGGCCATTGCCGGTAAGAAGAAATAAGGGAGGGTCTGACCGATGGCACGCGATAAGACTCGCATCAAGCGCAAAGAGCGCAAGAACATCGCATCGGGCGTTGCCCATGTGAACTCGACCTTCAACAACACCAAGATCCTGATCTCGGACGTACAGGGCAACGCCATTTCGTGGTCGTCTGCCGGTACCATGGGCTTCAAAGGATCGCGGAAATCGACACCCTACGCCGCTCAGATGGCTGCAGAAGACGCAGGCAAAAAGGCGCAGGACCATGGCGTCAAGACGCTGGAAGTCGAAGTTCAGGGCCCCGGTTCGGGCCGTGAATCGGCTCTGCGCGCGCTGGCAGCGGTGGGCTTCAACATTACGTCGATCCGCGACGTGACACCGATCGCTCACAACGGCTGCCGTCCGCCGAAGCGTCGTCGCGTCTAAGCGATTTTGAATTAGGCTGGGGCCCGTGTTTTTGCACGGCCCCAGCACGTCATTTTGAACCTCGGGCGTCTGCACCTTGTTGGTCATGGGGCGCGGACAGGAATGGAGGGATTACATGATCCATAAGAATTGGGCAGAATTGATCAAGCCGACCCAGCTTGACGGCAAGCCGGGCAACGACCCCGCGCGCCAGGCAACCCTGGTTGCTGAGCCGCTGGAGCGTGGCTTTGGTCTGACTCTGGGCAACGCGCTGCGTCGCGTTCTGATGAGCTCGCTGCAAGGCGCGGCCATCACCAGCGTTCAGATCGACAACGTCCTGCACGAGTTCTCCTCGGTCGCGGGCGTTCGTGAAGACGTCACCGACATCATCCTGAACCTCAAGGGCGTATCCCTGCGCATGGAAGTTGAAGGCCCCAAGCGCCTGTCGATCAATGCCAAAGGCCCTGCCGTTGTCACCGCAGGTGACATCAGCGAAAGCGCCGGCATCGAGGTTTTGAACCGCGATCACGTCATCTGCCACCTCGACGATGGCGCTGATCTGTTCATGGAACTGACCGTCAACACCGGCAAAGGCTACGTCTCGGCTGAGAAGAACAAGCCCGAAGATGCACCAATCGGCCTGATCCCGATCGACGCGATCTATTCGCCGGTCAAAAAGGTTGCCTATGACGTTCAGCCGACCCGCGAAGGTCAGGTTCTGGACTATGACAAGCTGACCCTAAAGATCGACACCGACGGTTCGATCACGCCGGAAGACGCGCTGGCCTTCGCCGCACGCATCCTGCAGGATCAGCTGTCAATCTTCGTCAACTTCGACGAGCCGGAATCGGCTGGCCGCCAGGACGAAGACGATGGTCTGGAGTTCAACCCGCTTCTGCTGAAGAAAGTGGACGAGCTGGAACTGTCTGTCCGTTCGGCAAACTGCCTGAAGAACGACAACATCGTTTACATCGGCGATCTGATCCAGAAGACCGAAGCCGAGATGCTGCGCACCCCGAACTTCGGCCGCAAGTCGCTGAACGAGATCAAGGAAGTGCTGTCCGGCATGGGTCTGCACCTCGGCATGGATGTCGAGGACTGGCCGCCCGACAACATCGAAGATCTGGCGAAGAAATTCGAAGACGCGTTCTAAGCGCGTCTTCCCAAATGCCCGGCCCGAATTGGGACTATCCGGGGACGAAATGGGCACTTCCGCCCCAAGGAGAGCCGGTGACACGCATCGCCGGCCAGACAAAGCAAAACGCGAAAGAAGGAACTAGAAAATGCGTCACGCACGTGGTTATCGCCGCCTGAACCGTACTCATGAGCACCGCAAAGCTCTGTTTGCGAACATGGCTGGCTCGCTCATCGAGCATGAGCAAATCAAAACAACTCTGCCCAAGGCAAAAGAACTGCGCCCGATCGTTGAAAAACTGATCACTCTGGGCAAGCGCGGCGACCTGCACGCCCGCCGTCAGGCCGCAGCACAGCTGAAAGAAGACAAAGACGTCGCCAAGCTGTTCGAAGTTCTGGGCCCTCGTTACGCCGAGCGTCAGGGCGGTTATGTCCGTATCCTAAAAGCAGGCTTCCGCTATGGCGACATGGCACCGATGGCGATCATCGAATTCGTTGATCGTGACATCGACGCCAAAGGTGCGGCCGATAAAGCCCGCGTTGCTGCTGAAGAGGCTGCAGACGAATAATAAATTCTGACCATTTGGTCGGAAATAAACCTCCGCTCGGGCAGCCGTGCGGAGGTTTTTCTGTTTTGAGGTTCAGATACGGGAATTGTCGGCCACGCCTATGCCTGCAGTGTGTCGACTAAGCTAGTCGCGGTCGCACAGTTCATCGGCTCTTGCATTCATGGCGCGGGCTTCGCATATCTTCGATCATTCCTGATTGGAGGTCACATGATCCGCAGTATTCTAGTGATAAGCCTGATGGTGGTGGCTGCGACTGCCTCAGCTGAAACGCGAGTGCCCCAATCACAGGCCGAGATTGGACTGGGTTTTGCCCCGGTAGTTCGGAAAGCTGCCCCGGCAGTGGTAAATATCTATGCCAAGATTATACGGGAAGGTCGAACCAATTCGCTGTTCTCAGACCCGTTCTTTCAGGACTTCTTTGGTCGGGGGTTTGGGGAGCCCCGTCAACGTATTCAGAACTCGCTCGGATCGGGCGTCGTTTTGTCGGAAGACGGCTATGTCGTGTCCAATTATCACGTGGTTGGGACAGCCACAGAGATACGGGTGGTGACCACTGACCGTCGTGAGTATTCGGCCAAGGTTGTGCTGGGCGATAAGGAAAGCGACATTGCCATCCTGCGGCTGGAGGAGGCGGGCGAGCTACCTTTTCTGCATCTGCGCGACTCCGATCATGTAGAAGTAGGTGAACTGGCGCTTGCGATCGGGAACCCGTTTGGGGTCGGGCAAACTGTGTCTTCAGGGATAATCTCAGGATTGGCGCGGACCGGCACGGCGACGGGTAATGCACGTGGATATTTCATCCAAACCGATGCGGCGATCAATCCCGGTAATTCTGGCGGTGCACTGATCGATGTGAATGGGGATTTGATCGGCATCAATACTTCGATTCTGACCCGGTCGGGAGGGTCAAACGGTATTGGATTTGCAATTCCGGCGAATTTGGTGGCGGAATTTCTACGGCAGGCGCGGGCAGGGAATGAAAGCTTCGTCAGCCCTTGGGCCGGTATGGCCGGTCAGCACATGAGCGCGGATATTGCCGAGTCTTTGGGATTGGTCATCCCGATGGGCGTTGTGGTGTCGGACCTGCATGCGCTTAGTCCGCTGGCCGAAGCGGGCTTGCGGGTAGGCGATGTAGTCACGCATGTGGATGGGGATGAGGTGAATTCTCCAGCCGAGATGAAGTTTCGCATGGTGGTTGCCGGGGTGGGCGGCAAATCCGTGCTGACACGGCTAAGGGGTGAGGAGCGTGCTGATATCGAAGTTGCATTGATCCGAGCGCCCGAAACGCCTGCCGCGAACGAGACGACTTTGGGCGAAGATACCGCGCTGCCAGGGCTTACAGTGTCCGGAGTCAATCCGGCGGTCATTGTGCGTCTGGGATTGAAGCTGTCTCAAACAGGTGTTGTTGTCGTCGATCCCGGACAATACGGCGCACGGGCGGGCTTGCGTGCAGGGGATGTGCTTGAGGTTATAAACGGCGGCAAGATTGACGTGCCAGAAGATGTTGTTCAGGTTCTGACCGACCCGGGTCGCCGGCTTCAGGTTCAAATTGAACGCGGTGGGCGGACAATCTCATTGCGGTTCCGGATGTGATCCGTGAATGATCTGTTTGATACAGGGTCGAGCGAACCCACGGCTTCGCCGCACAGACCGCTAGCAGATCGGTTGCGTCCGCAATCCTTATCCGAGGTGATCGGGCAGGAACAAGTGTTGGGCCAGGATGCTCCGTTGGGAGTGATGCTGGCTTCTGGAAGCCTGTCGAGCCTGATCTTTTGGGGGCCTCCGGGCGTAGGTAAGACGACAATTGCCCGGTTGCTCGCGCAGGAAACTGATCTGCATTTCGTACAGATCAGTGCTATCTTTACCGGTGTTCCGGATCTGAAGAAGGTGTTCGAAGCCGCCAAGATCCGCCGCCAGAACGGGCAGGGCACTTTGCTGTTCGTTGACGAAATCCATCGCTTCAACAAAGCCCAACAGGACGGGTTTCTGCCGCATATGGAAGACGGCACGATCCTTCTGGTCGGCGCGACCACCGAAAACCCGTCCTTCGAATTGAACGCAGCGGTGCTCAGCCGATCTCAGGTGCTGGTGCTGGAACGTCTCAGCCTCGCTGATCTTGAACGCTTGACCCAACGGGCCGAGAAAGAGCTGGACCGTGCCTTGCCCCTAACCCCTGCGGCGCGCGAAGCGCTGCAGGAAATGGCGGATGGCGACGGGCGCGCGCTGTTGAACCTGATCGAACAGGTTGCCGCCTGGACCGTGGAAACCGCACTGGATTCTGATGCGCTGTCGACGCGTCTGATGCGGCGGGCAGCGAAATACGACAAATCGGGGGACGAGCACTACAACCTTATTTCGGCCCTGCACAAATCGGTGCGCGGCTCGGATCCCGACGCGGCGCTCTATTGGTTCGCGCGGATGCTGACAGGGGGTGAAGACCCGCGCTATCTGGCACGCCGGATCACGCGGATGGCGGTCGAGGATATCGGGCTGGCCGATCCGCAGGCGCAATCAATCTGTCTTCATAGCTGGGAAACCTACGAACGGCTGGGCTCGCCCGAGGGCGAATTGGCACTGGCACAAGCGTTGGTGTATCTGGCGCTCGCTCCAAAATCGAACGGGGCTTATGTGGGGTACAAGGCAGCGATGCGGTTGGCAAAACAATCGGGCAGTGAACCGCCGCCCAAACATATTCTTAACGCACCGACATCGCTGATGAAGGATCAGGGATATGGGGCAGGTTACGCCTATGACCACGATGCCGAAGATGGGTTCTCGGGTCAGAACTATTTCCCGGATGATATGAAGCGCCCGGTTCTCTATCAGCCGGTCGAGCGCGGTTTTGAGCGAGAACTAAAAAAACGGTTGGAGTACTTTGCCAAACTGAGAACGCAGCGCAATCCGGGCTAGGCTTGACTCTGCACCCGATGCGCGCGACAGACGCGCATGATTTCTAAGGCACTGAAACAAGCACAATCCGGGCGGATCAGCCGCGCGGAAAAAGGGGCAATGGCATGAGCGGCGTACAGGTGATCACCGTAGCTGAGGGCGATGGCGAACAGCGGTTGGATCGTTGGCTGCGCCGGCTGTTTCCCCATGTCAGCCAAGGCCGGATCGAGAAGATGTGTCGCAAGGGTGAGCTGCGCGTTGATGGCGGGCGGGTCAAAGCCGCGACTCGATTAGAGGTCGGGCAGTCCGTGCGTGTGCCCCCGCTACCGGATGCGGACCATAAGCCGGCAGTCGTAAAGCACCGTGTCTCGGACGCCGACGCAAAGATGATCCGGTCTTGCGTGATCTATAAGGACGATCACGTGCTGGCGCTGAACAAACCACATGGGCTGCCGGTACAGGGCGGAAGCGGTCAGACGCGCCATGTGGACAGCCTGTCAGAAGCGTTGCGCTTTGGGTGCGATGAGAACCCGCGCCTTGTGCATCGGTTGGATAAGGACACATCTGGGGTGCTGTTGATGGCCCGCACGCGCGAAGCCGCCAAGGGGCTGACCGCAGCGTTCCGGCATCGCAACACCCAAAAGATTTATTGGGCGCTCGTTGCAGGGGTGCCGACGCCATATCTGGGTGAGATCAAAACCGGTCTGGTCAAGGCTCCGGGGCATGGCAAACAGGGCGAAGGCGAGAAGATGATCGCTGTTCATCCGAGCGAAGTGAACGATACGCCTGGCGCAAAACGCGCGCATACGCTCTATGCCACGCTCTACCGAGTGGCGGGCCGGGCCGCATGGGTTGCAATGGAGCCGGTAACCGGCCGGACACATCAACTGCGTGCGCATATGGCAGCGATCGGCCACCCTATCATCGGAGATGGAAAATACGGTGGCTCGGGGCAGGAAAACCTCGGCGATGGCTGGGGGGCTCAGCTGGGCGGCATCATCAGCAAGAAACTTCATCTGCACGCCCGTAGCCTGTCATTTGAGCATCCGGAAACACGAAAACCCATCACGATCACAGCCCCATTGCCAGAACACATGAAACACAGTTGGGATACGCTCGGCTGGACCGAGGATCTGGCATCCGACGATCCGTTCGAGCAGCTGCGATGAGTGCGCCCTTACGGTTGGTTCTGTTCGACGTGGATGGCACGCTTGTCGACAGTCAGGGCGCCATCGTTTCGGCGATGACTGCCAGCTTTCAGGCACAGTCTTTGCCAGTGCCGCGCCGAAACGCAATCCTATCCATCGTTGGCTTGTCTCTGCCTCATGCGATGGCACATCTTGCGCCGGATCAGTCCGATCTGGCGCAGAACGCGCTGGTTGATGGCTACAAACAGGCCTATCACGCGCAACGGTTAGAGCAGGGCGCAGCCAGCTCTCCGCTTTATCCAGGCGCTCGGGAAGTAATTCATGCACTCCATGATATGCCCGAGGTGCTGCTGGGGGTTGCGACCGGGAAATCCAAGCGCGGACTGGATGCGCTGTTAGAGGCGCATGGGTTGGAGCAATATTTCATCACTCGGCAGGTGGCCGATCATCACCCGTCAAAACCGCATCCATCGATGATCGAAACGGCGCTGGCTGAAACCGGCGTGGGGGCCGCTCATTCGGTCATGGTAGGCGATACAAGTTTTGACATGGAAATGGCTGCTGCCGCGCAGGTCGCAGGGATCGGAGTAAGCTGGGGATACCATGATCGATCAGCCCTGAGCGCTGCCCAATACGTGATCGAGAGCTTCGAAGAATTGCCAGTTACACTGGCCAACATCTGGGACTGAAAAGTATGAGCGACTGGAAACCAAAACGCTTCTGGACCTCAGGCGCGGTCGTTGAGATTGACAACGGTTACACGGTTGAGTTGGATGGTCGTCGTGTCAAGACACCGGCAAAAGCTGCGTTGGTCCTTCCCACGCATGCCATGGCGCAGGCCATTGCCGATGAATGGGATGCGCAGGAAAAAGAGGTCGATCCGACCACGATGCCTTTCACCCGTTCGGCCAACGCGGCGATCGACAAGGTGCAGCATCAGCATGGTGAGGTTGCTGATATGCTGGCAGATTATGGCGATTCGGATTTGTTGTGCTATCGGGCGACGCACCCCGAGGCTTTGCAAAACCGGCAGGCAAACGATTGGGACCCCGTTTTGGATTGGGCTGCCGACGCACTGGGCGCACGATTAATTTCGCGCGTGGGCGTGGTGCATCAACCGCAAGACGCAGAAACGCTGCAAACGTTGCGCGACCGGGTGCATGCGCTCAATGCCTTTCAGTTGGCGGCGTTTCACGATCTTGTCAGTCTGTCCGGATCATTGATTCTTGGATTTGCTGCGGCTTTGGATTGGCGAGCGCCAGATGAGATCTGGCATATTTCCCGATTGGATGAGCTGTGGCAGATCGAACAGTGGGGTCATGATGATGAGGCACACGCTGCAGCCGAAGTAAAAAAAGCAGCGTTTTTGCATGCCAAGCGTTTCTTCGACATCTCGATCTGAGACTTTTTGAGCTCAAATCGTGATTTTGCGCCCCTTTTTGCCCAAATTGATCAATCGTTTTCCCTGATCCAGCCCTTGACGTTTGTTGATGAATACGCCCAAACTCGGGCCACTAAAGGGGAGACACCTTTTGGGTAACCTTTCTGGCGCGTATAGTGCTGGATCGAACCGTCCCATAAAGGGATGGAAAATCAGGAAGAGGTAAAAATGAAAAAATCCGTAATCTTGGGCATGGCAACCATTGCCGGCCTGGCTGCTGGCGCAGCTGCGGCGGGGACTGTTGACGATGTCAAAGCACGCGGCAAGCTGAACTGCGGTGTGACCACCGGTCTGGTCGGCTTTGCTGCACCCGACGCAAATGGCGAATGGCAGGGCTTTGACGTCTCACTGTGCCGTGCTGTTGCAGCCGCTGTACTGGGCGATGCAAGCGCTGTTGAATTTGTTCCGACCACCGGCAAGACTCGCTTTACCGCGCTGGCTTCGGGTGAGATCGACATGCTGGCTCGTAACACCACTTGGACATTCAGCCGCGACGTAGACCTGAAGTTCGAATTCGTCGGCGTGAACTACTACGACGGTCAGGGCTTTATGGTTCCCAAAGCGCTGGGCGTAAGCTCGGCCAAGGAACTGGACGGCGCAACCGTGTGTATCCAGACCGGCACCACAACCGAGCTGAACCTGGCGGACTTCTTCCGCTCGAACAACATCAGCTATGAGCCGGTTCCGATCGAAACCAACGCCGAAGCACAGCAGCAGTATCTGGCTGGCGCATGTGACGTTTACACCACTGACGCATCGGGCCTGGCTGCTACTCGCGCCACGTTCGAAAACCCTGGTGACCACGTCCTGCTGCCCGAAATCATCTCGAAAGAGCCTCTGGGCCCGCTGGTCCGTCACGGCGATCACGAGTGGGGCGACGTTGTCCGCTGGACTCTGAACGCTCTGGTTTCGGCTGAAGAGCTGGGCGTGACCTCGGCCAATATCGATGAGCTGAGCGCCGGCGCAGGTGACAACCCC
This sequence comes from Ruegeria sp. O11, assembly GCF_056535285.1. Classification (NCBI taxonomy): domain Bacteria; kingdom Pseudomonadati; phylum Pseudomonadota; class Alphaproteobacteria; order Rhodobacterales; family Roseobacteraceae; genus Ruegeria; species Ruegeria sp. O11. The sequence continues at coordinate 35,081 of NZ_JBQERS010000002.1, forward strand.
GAAGTGAACCGTCTGCTGGGTACCGAAGGTACTCTGGGCGAAATGCTGGGTCTGGACGCTGATTGGGCCGCCAAGGCGATTAAAGCTGGTGGTAACTATGGCGAAGTCTTCGCCAAGAACATCGGTGAAGAAACTCCGATTGGTCTGGCTCGCGGCCTGAACGCACAGTGGACCGAAGGTGGCCTGCTGTATTCGCCGCCGTTCCGCTAAAATCCATTGGAAAGGGCGCAGGGCAACCTGCGCCCTTTTCTCATCAGAATGCTACGAGTTGCTCAAGAGTGGGGAGAACCCCGCCGACAATGAAGCGCTCGAAAAGCACGGGGATTCCTAAATATGTCAACTATGACTGACCCACCGAAAGCTGACTTTCGGTTGTCTATGCTCATAAACGACACCCGCTATCGCTCACTGACATTTCAGGTGATTGCGGCCGTCGTTATTGCGCTTTCCATCTGGTATCTTGGCAACAACCTGATCCAGAACCTCAGGGCCGCCGGCCTCAACATTTCCTACACATTTCTAGGCGACCCTTCGGGGTACGACATTAACCAGCGTTTGATTGAATATGACAGCCAGTCTTCGCATGGGCGCGCAGCTATTGTTGGTATTCTCAATACGCTGCTTGTCGCTGTTCTGGCTTGTGTTACAGCCACGGTGTTTGGTGTGATAGCGGGCGTATTGCGCCTGTCGAATAACTGGCTCGTGTCAAAGTTGATGGCCGTCTATGTCGAGATCTTCCGGAACATCCCGGTCCTGATCTGGATCATCATCATCTTCACCATCATGACGGCAGTATTGCCAGGGCCCAGAGCCTTCCGCGGCGATAACCCAACATCCAGCATGTTGTTTGACTTGTTCGCTTTCACCAACCGTGGTGTCTATATCCCGCGTCCGGAATTCGCCAATGGCTTGTTCAGCGCCACAATTCTGAACTGGGTTGTAGTGATCGTGTTTTTGGTCGGTTCTTGGTTTGCGTCTCGCGAAATCGAAAAACGCGCCACGCTGAAGCAGGAACAAACTGGTGAGCGTCCGAAAACCGGCCTTGTGAAACTGGCCGTTTGGCTGGTGCCTTTTGCGCTGCTGATGGCGGTGATGGGTCTGACTTGGAACATTCCCGAGCTGAAGGGCTTTAACTTCAGCGGTGGTATCAAAATCGGCGGCCCGCTGATCGCTTTGTGGTTTGCCTTGTCGATTTATACCGGTGCCTTCATCGCGGAAAACGTTCGCGCGGGTATTCAGGCGATCTCGAAAGGTCAAACCGAAGCTGCAGCTGCACTGGGCTTGCGCCCGGGGCGGATCATGAATCTGGTGATCCTGCCGCAAGCGCTGCGGGTGATCATCCCGCCGCTGATTTCGCAGTATCTGAACATCACCAAGAACTCGTCGCTGGCGATTGCCGTGGGCTATGCGGATATCACTGCAACGTTGGGTGGCATCACACTGAACCAGACCGGTCGTGCGATCGAGTGTGTTCTGTTGCTGATGCTGTTCTATCTGACCGCTTCGCTGCTGATCTCAATGGTGATGAACGTCTACAACGCATCCGTCAAGTTGAAGGAGCGCTGAGCCATGGCTGATCAAACAACAAACCCGATCGCCTTTGTGGCCGATGGCACCATTCCTCCGTCGCCACCACCAGCGAACCAGACGGGTATTGTGAAGTGGTTGCGAGAGAATCTTTTCTCTGGCGCAACCAATACAATCCTGACTGTCCTGTCGCTGATGTTGATCTATGTGCTTCTGAAGAACACGTTGCCATGGATCCTGAATGGAGTGTGGAACGCGAACTCGCTTGCGGAATGCCGAGAGATTCTCGCCGGTAAAACAGGTGCGTGTTTCGCGGTTCTGACCGAACGCTGGCCTCAGCTTATCTACGGGTTCAAATACCCTACCGATGCGTATTGGCGGCCTAATCTGGCATTCGTACTGATGCTAGCGGCGGTTGCACCGGTCCTGTTCTTCGACCTACCGCGCAAACTCCTGATCTTTACAGCCCTCTATCCCTTTATTGCCTTCTGGCTGATATGGGGTGGCACGATCTTGGTACCCTTCGTTGCCCTACTTGGCTGCGTTGCTGCGGGTGCTGTCTTTCAGAAGCTCGGGAAGAACAGTTTTGCCGCTGGATTCTTCGGGGCCATTATCGTTGCCTTGATCGTCTGGAAGCTTGGCGGTGCATTGATCCCAGAGGATGCGTCCGAGGGGGCATGGCTTTCCGCTGTTCCCAGCCGCGATCTAGGTGGCTTCATGCTCAACATGATGCTGGGCTTGGCCTGCGTATCGTTGTCTGTCCCGTTAGGGATCGCACTTGCGCTGGGCCGTCAGTCGAACATGCCGCTGATCAAGTGGGTCTGCGTCATCTTCATCGAATTCATCCGTGGTGTGCCTTTGATCACACTGCTGTTTGTGGCTTCGGTGATGTTGTCGTATTTCTTCCCGCCTGACAGCACGGTCGACCTGTTCCTGCGCGTTGTGATCATGATCACCATGTTCTCAGCCGCCTATATCGCCGAGGTGATCCGCGGTGGTCTGGCAGCGCTTCCACGTGGACAGTACGAGGCAGCAGACAGTCTTGGTTTGGATTACCCGCAGGCGATGCGGCTTATCATCCTGCCGCAGGCATTGAAGATATCGATCCCCGGTATCGTGAACGTGGCCGTGGGCCTGTTCAAGGACACCACACTGGTTTCGGTCATCTCAATGTTCGATCTGGTGGGCATGATCCGGGGTCCCATCCTGGCGTCGACCGAATGGAACGGCGTCTATTGGGAGCTTCTGGGCTTTGCCGCGCTTCTGTTCTTCGTCGTCTGCTACGGCATCTCTCAATATTCCCAGTGGCTCGAGCGTCGCCTTGCCACGGATCATCATTAAGGAGTTCAACATATGTCTGAACTTGCAATTGACCGCGAAATCGACCGCACCAAGATGCAGGTGAGCGACGAGGTCGCCATCGAAATCAACAACATGAACAAGTGGTACGGATCCTTCCACGTACTGCGCGACATCAATCTGACCGTCAATCAAGGCGAGCGGATCGTGATCGCGGGGCCGTCCGGGTCGGGTAAGTCCACCCTGATCCGCTGCCTGAACGCACTGGAAGAGCACCAGCAAGGCACGATTGTTGTGGATGGGACGGAATTGTCGAATGACCTCAAGAACATCGACAAGATCCGGTCCGAAGTTGGCATGGTGTTTCAGCACTTCAACCTGTTCCCGCATCTGACCATTCTGGAAAACTGCACGCTGGCCCCGATCTGGGTACGTAAAACGCCCAAGAAAGAGGCAGAAGAACGCGCGATGCATTTCCTGGAAAAGGTGAAGATCCCGGATCAGGCGCTGAAATATCCCGGTCAGCTTTCGGGTGGTCAGCAGCAGCGTGTGGCGATTGCCCGCTCGCTCTGCATGATGCCGCGGATCATGTTGTTTGATGAACCGACATCGGCGTTGGACCCCGAGATGATCAAAGAAGTGCTCGACACCATGATAGAACTGGCCGAGGAAGGCATGACCATGCTGTGTGTGACCCACGAGATGGGTTTTGCACGTCAGGTTGCCAACCGTGTGATCTTTATGGACGCAGGCCAGATTGTGGAACAGAACGAACCGGAAGAGTTCTTCAACAACCCTCAGAGCGAGCGGACCAAACTGTTCCTAAGCCAAATTCTGGGTCATTGAACCGAGACCAGAAGATCAGAAAGGCGGGGTTTACCCCGCCTTTTTTTATTCCAGCAATTCGCGTGGGATTTTAAATCCAAGGACTTCACCACTTCCCCAACGAACCGAAGCCCAATCTGGTGCTTCAAAGTGGATGACTGTCGTTGCGCCAGTCGGATAATCGTAGAATCGCGGATGGTTCGGGGCTTGGCGTACTAATCGATGTGCAAACTCTGCAATACCGGGATTATGGCCTAGAATGAGCACGGTCTTTGCCGAAGCCGACGAAAGCGCCTCAAACATTTGATCGGGCCCGGCAAGGTAGAGGCCGGGGGTAAAGGAGAGCTTTGATGCGCTTAGCCCCAACCGGTTCCATGTCTCCCGCGTGCGTTGTGCTGTTGAGCTGATGACTTCATCTGGTAGCCAACCATTGCTTTGTAACCAGCGGCCGATCGCAGGAGCCGACCTTCGTCCGCGTTTGTTTAGTGGCCGGTCGTGATCTTGGACAAATGGATCTTGCCAACTGGATTTCGCATGGCGGGTCAGAATCAGAGTTCGGGTCATGATCGAAAAAAGGCGTTCATGTGATGCGCCGACTGTTCGGGTTGACGCTCGGCACCTGCGCTGACAGGGCAGGCGCGCCGCGCGATACACCCATCGTTCAAGCAGTCTTGTCCAGATTCAGTACCCAGATATCCTTTGCAGGCGGCCACATCGTAGAAGCTGTGCGTATTCAGCGCTTCTACTGGACAGGTGGTTGCGCAAGGGGCGGGGCATTCAATACATGGGGATTGCTGTAAGTTGTGCGGGATCGTAAATTCCCCAGTGAAATGCAAAGCGCCACGGAATGAAATCATCATTCCCACAGTGTCGTGCACCAGTGCCCCTACCGGGCTGCTGAACGTGCGCCCGGAGTTTAGTGCCCAGTCAATGAATGGTGCGTAAGGTGGGCCGCCAAACGGATAGTGCGCTGCGGCTGACAGGTCCTGCGCCAGTTTGCCAATAACTCGCTTTGACCATCGGTCTACAGGATCGGGTTGACCATCCCTCCACTCAGGCGATGCAGTCAGAGTGGGCCAGAACGCTCCTGCCGTCCCCAGCAGGATCAATGTGCCGCCGTCCAGTTGTTTGGCTCCCGACACGCGCGGATGTTGTGCACCCATAACTATCAGCCCAACCTGAGTGGCTGCTCGTTCGACATTGGCGTAGGTCATCGACGGAGGAAGGGCAGAGCCAGGCTCCAGCCCAGTTTTGTTGGTCGATCGTCCTGCCATTCCAATCCCACGCTCATTTGTTCGTGCCCGTCCCGAGGTTGTGCGATGTAAGTCCCCAGCATCCGATCCCAGATAGACAGTGCAAAGCCATAATTGCTGTCATGCTCTGTTCGGAATACCGAATGATGTACGCGATGCATATCGGGTGTCACAAGAACCCTACGTACCACAGCGTCAACGGCAAGGGGGAGCTTCAAGTTTGAATGATTGAACAACGCTGTGCCATTAAGAAGGATCTCGAACAGGATCACAGCCAGGGCGCTGGCGCCGAGCAGATAGATTAGCCCGATTTTCAGGATCATGGACAACGCGATTTCAACAGGGTGAAAGCGGACTGCAGTAGTGACGTCCATGTCTCGGTCGGCGTGATGCACACGATGTAGCCGCCAAAGGATTGGCACCTTGTGGGTAATCAGATGCTGTAGCCAGATTGCAAAGTCCAGAATCAGCAAACACAGAATAAGCTCAACCCACCCTGGCCAAGCGAGCCAATTAAAAACGCCCAATCCATTTTTCCCGGCATAAATGGCAGCGCCAACGGCCAATAAGGGCAACCCAATCGCCATAGTCCTGAGCATCAGTGTGTTCAAAACAGTGATTGATAGATTGGTTAGCCACCGATTTTTTCGCGGACAAGTACGTAAGCGTTTTGGCGCAATTGTCTCTGCCGCCGCAAACACAACAAACAGGATCAAAAACACGCTTAGGCGAAATAGGGGCTCGTTCTCCATACATTCACAATCGAGCATGTTAATGCCCGGTGCAAGATGTCGAAGATCACTATGGCGTTAATCCGGGCGGATCAGGGATCCGGCACCGTGTTCCGTAAACAGTTCGAGCAACACCGCATTTGGCGCGCGCCCGTCCAGTATTACCACTGCCCGAACACCGCTATGAAGCGCGTCCAACGCGGTTTCTGTTTTGGGGATCATTCCACCCGCGATAGTGCCTTCCAGCGTCATCTCACGGATCTGACCGGCTTTCAGTTCGGTCACGACCTCTCCGGCGGCATTCTTGACGCCTGAAACATCAGTGAGCAGCAGAAGGCGATCTGCTTTAAGTGCCGAGGCAATCGCGCCAGCCGCGGTATCGCCGTTGACGTTGAACGTTTCACCATTCTGGCCCGCACCAAGCGGGGCAATCACGGGGATCACGTCATGTGAGAACAGGTCATGCAGAACCTTTGGGTTCATCTTGGACGGTGAGCCCACAAATCCCAGCGATGGATCGGTCTGATCGCAAATCATCAGGTTTGCATCCTTGCCCGACAAACCCACAGCCGAGCCGCCCTGATCGTTGATCGCCTGTACGATACGCTTGTTTACAAGGCCGGACAGAACCATCTCGACCACCTCAACAGTGGCTTTGTCGGTCACACGCTTGCCGCCGACAAATTCCGACTGGATGTCCAGCTTGCCCAGCATGGCGTTGATCATAGGACCGCCGCCATGCACTATGACGGGGTTTACACCGACTTGCCGCATCAGAACAACGTCGCGCGCAAAGCTTTCCATCGCCTCGTCGCTGCCCATGGCGTGTCCACCCAGCTTGATAACAACGATGGCCCCGTCATAGCGCTGCAGGTAGGGCAGGGCGCTGTTCAAGGTGGCTGCTGTGGCGATCCAATCCCGATTCATATCTCTTGTCTTCATGGCTGAGGTCCCTTTGGGCACCCGTGTTAGGGTCTTTGAACGGTGCTGCCAAGAGCCAAGCTATTCCAGATGCGCGATGATCGAGCGCAGGGTGGGAATTCCGTCGCCTTTCTCCGATGATGTTAACACGATCTCGGGGAAGGCTGCAGGGTGTTTGGCAAGCGCACTGCGTACCTGCTGCAGCACTTTCTCGCGGTCGTTGGATTTTACCTTGTCGGCTTTGGTCAGAACGCATTGAAACGTGACAGCGCTGGTGTCCAGCAGCTTCATAATCTCTGCGTCGACCGGCTTTACCCCGTGGCGCGAGTCGATCAGCACAAAGGCGCGGCGCAGGGTTTGACGGCCGCTGAGATATTTTTTCAGCAACCGCTGCCACTTTTCGACGACCTTGACCGGCGCATTGGCGTAACCATATCCCGGCAGGTCAACCAAATAGAGCTCAGGTCCTTGAGTGAAAAAGTTGATCTCTTGTGTGCGGCCCGGCGTGTTTGATGCACGCGCCAGCCCTTTGGTCCCAGTCAGCGCGTTGATTAAGCTGGACTTGCCCACGTTTGAGCGCCCTGCGAAGCAGACTTCCAGCCGGTCAGGTGCGGGCAGGCCGTCCATGGCGACCACGCCTTTGACGAACTCGGATGGTCCGGAAAACAGTTTGCGCCCGGTTTCTGTTGCGAATGCGTCAGGGGATTCGGCCAATGGAAAACGAAGAGCGGTCACAGTACCTGTACCTCGTCGCCGGGGCGGATGCTGCCGCCTTGCAGAACCTCAGCGTAGACCCCGAAATCCTGATGATTCCAATTGCCGAGCGCGCCCAGCGTATCGGCATCGCGTTCACCCGTCTCGGGGTTGGCCGTCGTGGCCAAACAACGCGTAATGCGTTCACGGATGTGAAAGATCACCTCGCCAATTCGTATATTGCGGCCCAGCCAGTCGAATTCCTCCCACAGTGGCAGGCCATCGAACCAGATGTTGCCACGCCAACGTGCAATCGAAAGATCACGGCCCAATTTCTGCTCGACCGCACGGTGAGAGGCCATATTGCACAGGCTGATCGATGGGAAATCGCTATCGGTCATCCCGCGACCGGGAACGCGGATGATGCGGGCCGAGGCGGCCCGGTCTGTCGGCATCAGTGGCCTCACCCAGTCCAGAAATTTGTCTTGTTGCGTGTCGGGCTCAAAACTCAGATCGGGGCGGTTGGGATGGCGCAGCGTGACCGTGTCACCCTGTAGATGCGCTGAGATTGCCATCAACTGAGGCGCCTTCGCGCCGCGGCTGAAATTGTTGCAGGGTACCCATTCCGACCCATCCGCTTTGGATGCCTCATGCGCAACCGCCCAAATACGATCCCCGGGCATGGTCTGCCCGGGGGTCATGGTGATGTAATCAAGGCTTTCGCGCCCGTGACTTTTTATCGGGTGCCGCCACAAAGCGGTTACTGTTCCGCTCATTTGTCATCCGTCTTTGGGGTGCGCTTGAAGCCAGACTTGATGTTTCCGAATACGTCAGGTTTGTAGCCTTGACTGCGCATGATCAGATACTGCTGGGTGAATGTGATCGTGTTGTTCGCGATCCAGTACACCACCAGCCCGCTGGCAAAGCTGCCCAGCATGAACATGAACACCCAAGGCATCCAGGCAAAGATCATCGCTTGCGTCGCATCGGTTGGTGCCGGGTTCAGCTTTTGCTGCAGCCACATCGAGATACCCAGCAACAGCGGCAGGATGCCGATGAAGATCAGCGCCATGAACGTTTCCGGTTGTGGGCCAGCCCAGGGCAACAGGCCGAACAGGTTCATGATCGAGGTCGGATCCGGCGCGCTGAGGTCCTGGAACGGGCCAAACCAGGGGGCTTGGCGCAGTTCGATGGTGACGAAGATCACCTTGTATAGCGAGAAGAAGATCGGAATCTGCATCAGGATTGGTAAACAGCCAGCGGCCGGGTTTACCTTTTCTTTCTTGTAAAGCTCCATCATGCCTTGCTGCATCTTCTGGCGGTCGTCTCCTGCGGCTTCTTTCAACGCCTCCATCTGCGGCTGCAGTTCCTTCATTTTCGCCATCGAGACGTAGGATTTGAAGGCCAGCGGGAAGAGGATTGCCTTGATGATCAAGGTCAGGCCGATGATGGACCAGCCCATATTGCCGATCAGAGCATTGATGTTGTGCAGCAGCCAGAAGATCGGCTTGGTCAGAAAGAAGAACCAGCCCCAGTCGATGCTGTCGATGAATTTCTGCACGCCTTCAGCCTGATATTCACGAATGGCTTCCCATTCCTTGGCACCGGCGAACAGGCGGGTCGTGACCTCGGCGGTTTCACCTGGGTCGACAGTCAGTGTCGGCAGGACCGTCTCGGTCTGATAAATTTTGCGGCGCGAGTCGTATTTGGCGGCTGCTTTGAAAGCTGACCCGGGTTCGGGGATCAGTGTGGTCATCCAGTAATGGTCGGTAAATCCGATCCATCCATCTTCCTTGACCTGATAGACCTCGGCCTGGGCCCTTTCATTCGGGTCGATATCGAAATCGCGGACATCGCCATAATCGACCTCGGACAGTGTGCCATCCGACATGCCAATCACGCCCTCGTGCAAGATGAAGAAATTCTTTAGGCCCGGAAGATCACCATCTTCGCCAATACCGTGCCGGGCGAGAATGCCATAAGGAGCCATGCCCACCTCGGACTGGGTCGCGTTTTCGACCGATTGGGTCACGGTGAACATGTAGTCCTGATCGACCGAGATGATCCGGCGGAAGGTCAGGCCATTGCCGTTGTCCCAGGCAAGCGTGATGGGGCTGTCTACACCCAGTTTCTCTCCCTGCTCCAATGTCCATAGTGTATTGGGGCCGGGAACGTCAGCACCTGCCAAGCCTGCGCCTGGGGCCCAACCATAAATGGCGTAATATGCTGATTCCGACCCGACCGGAGACAGCAATTCGACAATGGGCGCTCCTTCTTCGATCGAAACCTTGTAGTCTTTCAAGAAAAGCTCATCGATCCGCCCGCCCGACAGGGACAGGCTGCCCTCCAGGCGGGGCGTGTCGATTTGCACCCGAGGGGCTTGTTCCTCTGGCAGAGTCTCTTCGGTGGTTGCGGTTGCTTCACCAACAGTGCTGGTGGCACTGGGTGTCTGCACCTCGTCCCCTTCAAGGGCGGTAATTTCAGCCTCATCCTGTGTCACCGATGGTTCGGGCGGTGGAAACAGGACGAACCAGACAAGGATCACCAAAAAGCTGAGCGCAGTTGCAAGGATGAGGTTCTTATTCTGATCGTCCATCGGGGACAGCCACCTTGAGCAGTGAAACACACCCGGTGGGTTCAACAGAGTGCAGCCCCAAAGGTCAAGCGGAATCGCCTCATAAATCGCCGCAGTAACGGATTTGGCGCAATGAAATGACCGATTTCATCCCATATTGCCGCCGATCCTGGGCGCGCTTTTAAGCTGATTACGATGGGCAGTGATCCATTGCATCGTCTGTTCGAACGGCATCGGTTTGGCAATTCCGAACCCCTGCACGTGATTGCTGCCCAACTGTGCCATCAATGCGTGCTCACCCGGGGTTTCGACACCTTCCGCAAGAGTCTCAAGATTCAACCTTTCAGCCATCGTCAGAATCGCGCTGACAAGCTGCTGCTGACTGGGATCCTGGTCGGATTTTGCCACAAATGTCCGGTCGATCTTGATACGCGAAACGTTAAATCGTTTGATTGACGCGATCGAGGCATGACCAGTTCCAAAATCATCCAGATCGATACAACACCCAAGAGTCGCCATGCCTGTCACGTTTCTCGTTATCACGTCATCGGGTCGGCGCGAGAACACGGTTTCCAGAATCTCGACCGCCAATCTGTCTGGTGTCAGTTCAAACTGATCCAGTTCCCACTTCAATCGATCAATCAGGTTGGGATTGCGAAGTTCATCAGACGAGAAATTGATACCTATCCGAGGAATGATCGCATCGGCGCTATCCCAAGTGCGCAGGGCCTCGAAGGCGTGGTGGCGCATGACCTGACCCAACCGCTCCATCAGTTCGGCTTGTTCTGCGAAGGGCAAGAATACCTGAGGGCCAAGCACACCTTTGCCAGGATGCTCCCACCGTACAAGCGCTTCGAACCCGGTAATATTGCCGGTGTCAGTGGACACTTGAGGCTGGAACCAGGGCCGGATTTCCCCATTGTCTAATGCAGCCTCGAACTCTTTGCGCAAGTTGGCTCGAACCAGAGATCGCCGGCGGGTTGCCGTTGAAAAGGCGCGGATTGTCGAAGGCCCGCTTCTCTGGGCCTCGGCAAGGGCAGCCGTGGCGGCCCCTATCCATTCGTCAGCTTCAGCCTGGTGCAGATCCGACAGTAGACAAAACCCGATCGAGCAGGACTGATACACGCCAACTCCGTTTAAAAAGAGCGGTTCTTCGACGGCGCTTTGCAGGCGGCCTGACATTTGAATGCAGGCTTCGAGATCCAGATGCGGTGAGGGATTAAGACCAATCAAAAACCGATTTTGGTCAATCTGGCAAAAGATGTCATGATTGCGGATGATCGAAAGAACGCGATCGCGGAATTGCTGTTTTGCATGATCGGCTGCGGCCTGCCCGTGCAGATCTAGAAGGTCGGCAAAATCGTCCAGAGCTATAGCGATGCAGGCGGCATTCTCGCCTTTGCTACGCGCTGTCTCATTCAAAATCTGCAGTTCGGATTGAAAAACATCATGAGTCACCAGGCCGCTGGGGCGCATTCCCGCGCTATGGGCGGTGTAGGACCGGCTGCCCCATATTCTGGTTGCGGCAAACATAAGCGGCAGGCCAAGCGCCGCCATGAAAAGGGCACGTTCACCACCCAACCAGAACGCTGCCAGACAGATGGCTGGCAAAAAGGCCAGGACCTGTGGTCCGGTCAGGATAACTCGCAACAGATCGAGACATTTATCAACAGAGAGAAATTTCCGCATCGGTTTTACGGCCTTTGGCTTGGGCAAGGATCGCGCAGGCCAACCGTAGGAAATCTATCTGAGTCACTCGTTAACGCAACTTGGGAATTTCCGCCGAATTTTCGTCGTTTTGAATCTGTCCGGTCGAAAGGTTCATAAAATCAAAAAGTTTCGGGTCAAGCAGGTGCGACGGTCTGGCATTTGTCAGCGCCCGGAACATCACCTGACGTCGCCCTGGCGTATTTTTTTCCCACTGGTCCAAAATCTGTTTGACCTGTTGACGTTGCAGCCCGTCCTGGCTGCCGCACAAATCACATGGGATGATGGGATAGTTCATCGCCTTTGCAAATTTCTCGCAATCCGCCTCGGCCACATGGGCGAGGGGGCGATAGACAAACAGATCCCCCTCTTCATTGACCAGTTTGGGCGGCATGGTCGCAAGACGGCCCCCGTGGAACAGATTCATGAAAAAGGTCTCAAGAATATCGTCGCGGTGATGGCCCAGCACGACCGCTGTGCACCCTTCTTCGCGCGCGATGCGATAGAGGTTGCCCCGCCGTAAACGCGAGCACAGTGCGCAATAGGTGCGGCCCTGGGGAACCTTATCCACCACAATCGAATAAGTATCCTGATATTCGATCCGATGCGGCACTCCCATGCGTTCGAGGAACTCGGGAAGAACAGTGGCCGGGAAACCCGGCTGACCCTGGTCCAAATTGCAGGCCAGCAAATCGACAGGCAGCAGCCCGCGCCATTTTAGTTCGTGGAGCACTGCCAGAAGGGTATAGCTGTCCTTGCCTCCCGACAGACAAACCAACCACCGGGGCGTTTTTCCATCATTGGTACGGTCCACCATCCCGTATTGATCAATGGCCTCACGCGTCTGACGCACAATGCGTTTGCGCAGTTTCTTGAACTCGGTGGTCGAGGGCGCCCCGGCAAAGAGCGGATGGATATCGTCAGCTTCGTCGAACATGGGGCGGGCCTATCGCAGTTGAGTGAACCGGGCAAGGGTGAGCGTTATTCGTCGTCGGGAACCGGATCATATCCATCGCTGCCCCATGGATGGCAGCGTCCAATGCGCCGCGCAGCCAGCCATGTGCCCTTGATGGGGCCATGTTTTTCCAGCGCCTCCAGCGCGTAGGCCGAACAGGTTGGTTGGTACCGGCAATTGAAACCAACCCATGGGCTGAAGATCAGCCGATAGGCCCGGATCGGCAGGGCGAGGATATGGGCAAACAGGGTCATTTGCCGCCATGCACTTTGCGCAGGGCAAAGCGCAGATCATCTTTCAGTGCCTCAAAGGGCCGGGCGGCAGTGACCTCGGCACGGCCGATTAGGACGTAATCCCACCCTTCGCGTCCCTGAATGGGAAGAACTGCCCGCGCGACCTCGCGCAATCGGCGCTTGGCGCGGTTGCGGGCCACGGCGTTGCCGACTTTCTTGGAACAGGTAAATCCGACGCGAATACCCGTCGCTTCATCCGTGCCGCGTTTTCGCGCTTGCACCATCATCGAGGCGGTGCCATGCCGTTTCGCCCGCGCTGCTTTAAGAAAATCAGAGCGATTCTGCAGAACAGTCAAAGTTTCATGCGCGCAAACGGACGCCGCCGGGGGCTTGACCCTCGGCTGGTTTGTACCATCCTCAGGGGCCTCCGGCGGCGTCATGTTCATAACCTGATCAGTGAGCGGTTTACGCGCTCAGCGATTTGCGGCCACGTGCGCGGCGCGCGTTCAGGATTTTGCGGCCGGCTTTGGTAGCCATGCGCGCGCGGAAACCGTGGCGGCGTTTGCGAACCAGGTTCGAAGGCTGATAGGTGCGTTTCATCGCTCCGTCTCCAATCTATAGCGGTCGGGTGCGGCGCGGATTCGCCTGGCCCTAGTGTTCGAAGCCCGTCCTCTACTGGGTCACGGGAGTTAAGTCAAACCCCTAGGTGGGGGTTTCGCCGCCTTTTGCAACAATTCTGTAACCGGCACCAGCAAAAGGTTTCAAGTCGCAGGTATTATTGCCCGAATTCGTCACATTCCGGGCCATAAACATCAACGCCGCGTGAGGTCCCTGTTGTGCGGGCCCAAGGCATCGCATGTTGGTGCCAGAATGAAACGCACCAAACCGGACACTGTAATGAGTGATACAACTCAGACCCCGCGCAGCGGACCTGCGCGTCATATCCCTTTGCTGGTGATTCTCGTCGTCGCTGCGGTGGGTTTCTTTACCTTGGGCGATTACCTGACGTTTGAGACCTTGCGCGACAACCGCGAGGCGCTTTTGGCGTGGCGGGATGCCAACTATTTGGCGATGGTTGCTGCCTTTATTGGCATTTACATCGTGATCGTGGCCTTCTCATTGCCCGGAGCTGCGGTGGCATCGATGACCGGGGGCTTCCTGTTTGGTCTCTTCGCCGGGACCGTGTTCAATGTTGTTGCAGCTACGATCGGGGCCTCAGCCATTTTCCTTGCAGCACGCTGGGGGTTGGGCGAGTCACTCACGGCGCGGCTGGAATCCTCGGAAGGGACGGTCAAGAAACTGAAAGACGGCCTGCGTGAGAATGAGATCTCGGTTCTCTTCCTGTTGCGCCTGGTGCCTGTGGTGCCGTTCTTCGTGGCCAATCTGGTGCCTGCATTGGTTGGCGTGAAATTTCGGAACTTCCTGATCACGACTGCGCTGGGCATTATCCCAGGCGGCATCGTCTATACTTGGATTGGCGTCGGGCTCGGGGGTGTATTTGACCGGGGTGAGACGCCGGATGTTTCGTTGCTGTGGGAGCCGTTTGTCATTGGGCCCATCATCGGCTTGTGTGTTCTGGCGGCGCTGCCGATTTTTATCAAATCCCTCCGTGGCCGAAAGGACACTTGATTCATGCAAGAGTTAAAGACCGATATCCTGGTGATCGGTGCCGGGTCGGGCGGATTGTCTGTGGCGGCCGGGGCCAGCCAGATGGGGGCGGATGTCGTCCTGCTGGAGGGGCACAAGATGGGCGGAGACTGCCTGAACTTTGGCTGCGTTCCCTCCAAGGCCCTGATTGCCAGCGGGAAGGCGGCACATGGGCAAGCACACGCTTCGGCCTATGGGGTCGCGGACGTGGCGCCGCAGGTCGACTATGCCGCTGCAAAGGATCATGTGCATGACGTTATCGCTCAGATCGAACCGATGGACAGTCAGGATCGTTTCGAGGGTTTTGGTGTCAAGGTAATCCGGGAATACGGTAGCTTTATATCGCCAACTCAGGTTCAGGCTGGCGATCACCTTATCACAGCCCGCCGCGTTGTTTTGGCCACCGGGTCTTCGCCGCTGGTGCCACCATTGCCGGGTCTGGATCAGGTAACCTATTTTACCAATGAGACCATCTTCGACCTGCGCGACAAGCCGGAGCATCTGCTGATCATCGGTGGCGGCCCGATCGGCATGGAAATGGCGCAGGCGCATATCCGTCTGGGCTGTAAGGTCACGGTGATAGAAGGCCTGAAGGCGCTGGGCAAAGACGACCCCGAAGCTGCAACCCTCGTGCTGGACAGCCTGAAGGCGGAAGGCGTCGCGATTCATGAAAACGCCATGGTGGCTCAGATCAGAGACAATGCGGGCGTCATAGAGGTCGTGACCGAGAATGGAGAGATTCACGCTGGTTCACATTTGTTGCTTGCCGTTGGGCGCAAGGCCAACGTTGATCGCCTAAATCTTGAAGCTGCCGGGATTGAGCGTACTCGCACCGGTATCAAGGTCGACGACTCACTGCGAACTACCAACCGCAAGGTCTATGCTATCGGAGATGTCGCAGGTGGTCTGCAATTTACCCATGTGGCAGGCTATCAGGCGGGGGTTATCATTCGCTCAGCCCTGTTCGGGTTACCGTCAAAGGCGAAGACGGCACATATCCCCTGGGCGACATATACCGACCCGGAACTGGCACAGGTGGGTCTCAGCGAAGCGCAAGCGCGTGCCCAACATGGAGACGCGGTGGAAATTGCCCGTTTCGATTATCACCATAATGACCGAGCGATTTCCGAACGGAAAACGAAAGGCTTTATCAAGGTGATGGTAGTTAAAGGCCGCCCTGTCGGTGCAACAATCGTAGGGCACCAGGCCGGTGAACTGATCAACTTGTGGTCGCTGGCCCTGGCCAATAACCTGAAGATGGGGCAGATCGCTGCCATGGTCTCGCCCTATCCGACGATCGGAGAGCTTAACAAACGGGTGGCGGGTGCCTATTTCACGCCAAGGCTGTTTGAGAATCAAACGGTTAAGAAAGTGGTCAGATTCGTCCAGCGCTGGATTCCCTGACCCAAGGAGGAGCGCAAAGTGAACTCGCTGTCGGGCCGATTTCTGATCCTGACGACGGTCTTCGTGATGTTGGCCGAAGTTCTGATCTTTGTGCCCTCGATTGCGCGCTTTCGTGAAGATTTCCTGCTGAACCGGCTGGAACGCGCTCAGATCGCCTCGCTGGCGTTGCTGGCTGATGACATGCTTGCAGACGAGCTTGAGGCAGAACTGCTGGCCAATGCGGGCGTTTACAACGTTGTGCTGCGCCGCGACGAGGTACGTCAGCTCATGCTGTCTTCACCCATCCCGGATCGGATCTCCAAAACCTTCGATCTGCGCGATGCCAGCGCCTGGGTGCTGATCCGCGACGCGACGCTGCGGCTGTTTACACCCGAAAACGAGGTCATTCGCGTTCTAGGCGCGCCAGTCAAGGATGCTGGCCTGCTGATAGAAGTAACAATGGATAGCGACCCGTTGCGAATGGCGATGACGGATTACGGGCTTCGCATTTTGGGCCTGTCCTTTGCGATTTCTATCATTACCGCCTCATTCCTGTTTCTTGCCGTGCGCGTGGTTCTGGTACGCCCGATCAAAAGTGTGGTCGGCTATATGCAACGATACGCCAGCGCACCCGAGGACGCGCGCGGAATTATCTCACCCAATTCCAAGGTGACGGAACTGCGCGAAGCCGAAGAGGCCTTGCAGATGCTTCAAACTGATCTGACACAAGCCTTGAAGCAACGCGAACGCCTGGCGCAATTGGGAGGAGCGGTGGCTAAGGTTAGTCATGATTTGCGCAACATTCTGACGTCGGCCCAGTTGTTCACCGACCGGATTGAGGCGAGTAATGACCCGCTGGTGGCTCGTATGGCGCCAAAACTTGTCAATTCGATCACCCGCGCCGTCTCATTATGCGAAAGCACACTGGCCTTTGGTCGCGCGGAGGAGCCCGCTCCGACACTGACCATGTTGCGCCTGCGAGAGATTGCCGAGGATGTTGCCACCAGCGAGAGGCTCGCGCTGGCGAATGCCTGTGTTGAGATCGTAAATGAAGTGCCCGAAGATCTTGTTGTCCGTGCTGACCCCGAGCAGATTTTCAGGGTCATTATGAACCTCGTACGCAATGCACGACAGGCGCTGTCTACTTCTGGAAAACCGGGTCGCATTTCTGTAAACGCCTCTGAGCAGGAAAAGGATTGGTGTATCGAAATCAGCGATACGGGCCCGGGTCTTCCGCCAAAGGCCCAAGAGAATCTGTTTACACCCTTTCAGGGGGGCGTGCGTAAAGGCGGCTCGGGTTTGGGATTGGCTATCTCGCAAGAGTTGGTGCGTGGGCATGGCGGGGAGTTGTTTCTGAAAACCACCGGACCCGAGGGAACAACCTTTGAAATAAGGCTCCCACGCGGTGATATGACTTTTTGAAGTTTTTTTGAAGAATCGGCTTGCACGCCCGTGGCCTCAGGTCTAAATACCGCCTCACCAACGCGGACCGATAGCTCAGCTGGATAGAGTACTTGACTACGAATCAAGGGGTCGGGGGTTCGAATCCTCCTCGGTCCGCCACTTGGTTTAACTAAGGCAATGATTTTCAAACCAATTCTAAAAAGTTGATAAATTCCTTCCCCCAATTTGTCCCCCAATAAAATCCGAAAGGTTCTGGCAAATGTCGGATCTTAACATTCAAGACGTGGCCAACTGAGTCGGGTCTTCTGGCGTTTTTTGCACTCCTTCATGTGCCTTGTCATCAAGCACTAGTGGCTCGCCAAAACCGCATCCACGGCACGTGATATCTTTGTTGGATACCGCATTATCGGAAGAACCACATTGTGGGCACTTTGCAAGGACATCGTCGTTGAACCTATCGCAGCCTTTGGACAGATAGGTTCAAACTAGGCTGACTAAATAAGGTTTCACGGAATCCGTTAAGTACCAACCAATTTGTCGCCAACGTGCTTGGCCTAATCTAGTCCGTTTTGTCCGCAGAACAGCCAGAAAGTAAGGCCCAACGATTGTCTCCTTCGGGCCGAGGCACAACTCTGTTGGCTTGAGTATCCACGTTTAGGAGTAAACCCTCCGACTTCCAGTCGGACCCGCTTCAGCGCGACAGAATCGTGTTATGTCCTTACCCTCTGGAAAATGAGCCGCAGCCGGGTCGAAGGCTCATTTTCCAGAGGGTAAGGACATGCAATATGACACCGGCAAGCACTGTGTTTTCTACCATCGCTACCATCTCGTCTGGTCGACCAAGTATCGCTACAGGGTGCTGACCGGGGCGTTGCGGCTTCGCGTGCGCGATATCTGCCGTCAGGTCTGCCGCGAGAACGGGGTCGACATCTTGCGCGGGGTGCTATCCAGCGATCACGTGCACATGTTCGTGTCGGTTCCGCCGAAATTGGCAATCTCGGATCTGGTGCGCAAGATGAAGGGCCGTTCGTCATATCGGGTGCAACGGGAGTTTCCGAATATCCGCAAGCGCTACTGGGGTTGCCGGTTTTGGGGCAGGGGGTATTTCTCGACCACCAACGGTGCCATCACTGAAGACATCGTACTTCAGTACCTGGAAAATCACATTGCTGATCCTACCGGCGCCAGCCGGTAGTCATTCAGTTATTTGCAATACGAGGTTGTGGTGGCGGTTTCGGACACTTTTAGTTGTTCAGTTTCCGAGCAGCTTGCTTTGCCTCGTATTGCTTCCAAAGCCCCATATGTCCGTTTTGCCGCGCGTTTGCGAGCCAGAGCTTTTTTCGAGCATCAGGCATTTCCATCGATCGGTATTTTCCACCTGAGAATTTTGGCCAATCTATCGCTAGGCCAAGTTTGACCATTTCTGCGGATAGGTCACGGCCATCCTCAAGGTAGCATTTTGCAACAGTCCGACCGTGGGTGTCTTGCTCGGTTACTTCCGCCCTAATTTTTTGACCTTTGCAGAGCGAAACGAGCGCCCATTTTGCCTTCTTTCCGTAAGGATGGCTCATCTCCGGAGCATCGACACCAAAAAGACGGACCTGTGTTTTCTTAATGACCAACGTATCGCCATCTACGACGTACGCTGAACCCTTTAGTATCGTGACGTCGGGTTTAGGTACCCTATGGTCAGGATCAAACCGCTGCGGCTGCGATGTTCGCTGTCGTTCGTTTGTGGTTAATCTAGGTTTTTCGTACACACCAGATTGGCTTGGAGAAGTAGTTGTGTCGCCAGGCCTGTTGCTGCGAAATGCCAAATACACCGCGCCAGCCAAAACCAAACCCAAAACTATCAAGATTTCCACGAGACAGGCCTCCAAAAGTTAGGTCAATCATAATTGTCGCTCTGGATCAGGATCGACCCAAGCACACGTTCGGGTTGATGTACTAGGGATACCTCATATTCACTCAGAGAGATGTGATGGATTTGCCCCGCTGAGCGCTTTTCGAGTGGGACAGCTAGGCAGCTGATCTCTACCTATTGAAACTCCCAGAAAAACAACCTGAATTTCAACTAGTTCATATTATTCACGTCTACTAGGACTCGCGGCACAAGTTGGCGGAAACTTGCAGAAGAATGGCAGCTTCGCGCAAGCAATCGTTTCGTAAGGTCCAGATGTGAAACCCAGGGTGAAAAGTCTTAACGAATGATTAAGTGATGAACTATCGCGTGATGAGTGTGGAGCAAGGCGTAATATGACGGAGAACAAGGATCGCTTGACGGCTGAGGAAGCAAAGGGACTTCGAACCGCTAAAGAACTAGAAGGTCATCTAGCGTGGTTAGACACGTTTACGCCCGCAGCCTTGGGTGTTCTGGCCATTGCATCTGGTATTTACACCTATCTTGGCGTGTCCTCATTGCTCGAAGATAACGGCGCAGTCTCTTTCTTCGCGGCCGTTGCGTACTCAATCGCCGTCTCTGTCGGCATCTTCGTCTTTTGGAGCTATATGCTCCGGCTGCTGCCTTCAATGCGTACGGCTAGTGGCTTCATTGGTCTGACGATCTCAACAATTGTTGGCTCTGTCGCCATTATCGCTATGTCCAGCTGGCTTAACGCCGCCGCCCTCGCAGGCTCCGCCGCAGTCGAACAACACTTGGAAAACACTGTCCGAGACTACCAAGCCGCTCTCGAGCAAGCCCACGACATAGCCCTTAGCGGCCAAGCTTTGGGTCGTGAGGTGGAACGCGCCCGTCAAAGTTTCGAGGAACTCGCTGAACTGGAGCAATCCGGAGACCTCTCTGGAACCGCCGGCCGAGGCGCAGTGTTTCGCGTACTGACCCAAAAGGCTGAAGAATTACGCAATCTTGAAGAGCAGATTGCGGCACAGCAGGAACCTATCGAGGAGGCCTTCCAACAAGGCAACGAAATCCTCGCAAAGATGCGCGAGCTTACTGTAGCGCCCGGGCCAGTGGACCGCCGCTCGGTACAGTTTTCTGAGGAAAGCGTGAAGTTGGCGGGTGTGATCTCGCGCCTCAACCAATACAGCGTGGCACCACTTGTTGCTCGTGCTGCCGAGGACTTGCCATCCTCGGTAGTTCTTCCAGAGCTTGATGGACGCAGTTCCGACGTACGAAACGCGCA
Source organism: Ruegeria sp. O11 (assembly GCF_056535285.1). Taxonomy (NCBI): domain Bacteria; kingdom Pseudomonadati; phylum Pseudomonadota; class Alphaproteobacteria; order Rhodobacterales; family Roseobacteraceae; genus Ruegeria; species Ruegeria sp. O11. The sequence goes on from NZ_JBQERS010000002.1 coordinate 55,377, forward strand.
ATCAACCACAATCAACTCCGTTTTGAATGCGTTGGACCAACGCAGCAAGACACTCAAGAACGCTGCTGACGAGGTGTTGGACATGGAACCGCCCATTGAGACGGCATACAACCCGATTTCTAGTGCCGATGCGGTGATCAAGTACGCCCACAACTTCGTCCCTTCGTGGGCGGGAGCTATAGCAATCGACTTGTTACCTGCCGTGTTAGTTTTTGTACTGGCTATCACCCAAGCCGCAATCCGCAGTGGCAAGGACGGTATGAGCATCGAAGATACTCTGACGCTGTCAGACCTCAGAGCCGCAATGAATGCGATGAAGGACGTCGAGGCGACAATGGGTGTGGCAGACGCAGCCATCCTCAACCGCGCCACACCGCAAAAAGATGAAATGTGATGGGCCTGCTACGTCGTCTCGATCCACGCTCTGGGGTGCGCTACGTTCTGATATTGCAGCTAGCGATTGCGGGCGTTCTAATAGCGTCGGACGTTCTTGGTGTATTTCCCAGCCCGTTTAAAAAGCGCGTTGAACTCCCAAAGGGGCCTATATCTCCCGGTGATCAGCGTCGCGAGTACCGCACTGATCGCAGTGATCCATCGCTTGTGCCTCAAGACGGGCCACTAGATGTCCTCGTACCAGTAGTGTTTCCTGACCGATTGGACTTCTCTGTACAGGAAGTGGAGGGGCTAGGGCGAGTACTGCTCCTCAGCGGACAGATTGAGGTGAATGACTCGTCTCGCTTCGCTTCGTATTTGTCAGACATGCAGGAGAAACCGGATCTTGTGGCTCTTCACAGCCCTGGGGGCGTGGTCACCGAGGCGCTGTCGATTGGCAAGCAGCTAAGGGAGGCTGAGCTGTCTTCTGCTGTTCTGGCTAGCACCATGTGCGTGTCGTCATGTCCTTACATCCTAGCAGGCGGCGAGGAACGCATAGTCTCGCTGCGGGGTATTGTGGGGATGCATCAGCACTACTACGAACAGCCGCGCCTGATACCAGCCGTCTTCGCCGTCGAGGGAATCCAAAAGGGGCAAGGAGAAACCATGCGGCATCTCATCGACATGGGTGTAGACCCGGCGCTCATGCTGTACTCGCTGAACACGCCACCCGAGGAAATCTATGCGCTTATCGAGGAAGAACTCGTGGATACCCGAATAGCTACTCAAATAGTCGACTAATACACAAAACAGAGGACTTGGCCTTGTTCAAGAAGCTAACCATTGCTGCGGCGCTGTTCGCCACGAATGCCACTGCGGGTGGTCTCCAAGTACGTGATGCAGACACAATTGTTGTCGATGGCACTCCTGTGCGCTTGAACGGCGTGGATGCGCCCGAGCTTGGCACTCGTTCTGGTCAAGACGCAAAGCGCTGGATGGTCAATTTCCTTCGAGGCAAGGACGTAGAGTGCAAACTAAATGGTGAGCGCACGCATGATCGCTGGGTTGGTGTTTGTTACGCGAATGGACAAGACATTGGAGCTGCCGTGATAGCGGCTGGACATGCTCTGGATTGCGCCAGGTACTCGGGTGGGCGCTACCGGCAATTGGAGACCCCGGCAGCAAAATCGCGTTTAAAGCGGGCTGGTTATTGCAGGTAACGTGCAAAGGCAGCGTAGAAATTACTCATTAGAGTAAAGCCCGTAACGTTGCTGCCTTAACCCGCCTCTAGGTGGTGGCACCTGGGACGGGTATTGCTGGACCGACGAAGACGCCGTCACAGGATGAGTCTGTGCGAGATAATTTATTGGTTTCAGCATCTTACAATAATGTCGATTTCTCGTACGCATGTCATGCGAGTGCTCACACCTTGGCGTTGCGGGCGACACGGAAGGCTGTGGGCTGAAGGCTCCATTCATCTATGTCCCAGCCGATCAGTGGCTCAAGTATGCCGCCTGATGCCTTTGGGCTACTTCCATCCTTCTCAAGGCGTATGCTTGTCACGATCATAAGCGCTGTCTGGCCCTTCTTGCCTCGATGAAGGGCAACTTCACCATGAGTCATGGCTATCGCCTCGGCCGCATCGCTCGTCGTACCTTTGACTTCAACAAAGATAACGTCTTCGCCCTTCTTGGCTTCGAAGTCGTAGGGCTTTTTGGCTGAGGTGTCTCTGGGCTTGTAGCCTTGCTCTCGAAGCCAGTCTTCGGCCATCGCCATAGCCTGAAGCTCTACGGCCTTGCGTTCCTTGGCTGTCAATCCAAAGCCTTGGCTCTTGGCGATGGTGGATGTCGGCCGGGTGATGCTCAATATTTCAAGCTCGGTCTGATCGGCAGGGGATAGCTCGCGGCCTTGACGTTGGGCGGAATATATAGCCCTGAGTATTTGAGCGGCCTGGACAAGGTGCTCCGTCACCACCCGGTCGTCGATCTCGTCGTAATCGATCTTCTTCACAAGTGCGCTTGCGTCCTGGAATGATTTTGGGAGTGGCAGACGCGCGCCAAAATCATTGGAATCTGTGAACGGGTCCAATGAGCCGCGATCTTCCAGGACCATGCGTCTGGCCCATACCGTGCGCTTGGCGAGTTCTTCCGGCGGCAAGACAATCGAATAGCCATTATGAAACTTCGAAGAACTGCATCCTACGGCGATATTTACGCCCGAGCCATCCGTCGAAAAATGCAGGACGACATAGAAGCCATCGGTCGGCTTTGGGGACATCTCTTTGGAGCAAAACCGTGCCCATGGGAGCTCCGTTTTGTTGCCGATCCCATCCGAGGCATCCACGTGGAAGTCGCTGCCGAATGGGCCAAGGGCTTCACACAGCGTATTCTGAAGCCCTCGGAGCTCGCCGGTTAGGACCTGGCGTACAAGGTGGCCACGTTCCTGCATTTCCGGAGTATTCTTCGAAGAATAATCAGTTTGTAATTCGCATATCCGGCGTAAGGTCCCACGCATCGCTAATTTGGCTCCTAAAGAACACTGTTAGAAAAATAGTCCTGGTCCAGCTTCTTCATCTAAACGTTTCTGAATGAGCGAACGCCTACACCGTAGCAGATAAGCAGGCGGGTACCAGTAGTCTACAGAGGCATCGCACCGCATCCCTTCAGTCGCCCTCTAGTTCAAGGTTGGCTTAAGCTCTTCGCTTCCCCTTCGACCCCGTGCTTAGCGCCGCCCCTGGCCCGTTCGATATGCAGCAACCTCAAGTCAAAGCCGCTGCATTTCTTTGTTTAGACGAAAAATTCGTGCCAAATGTGTAGCGCTGCGATTAGCAAGTACAGATACTTAACTGGGCAGAAAAATAGAGCTACATAGCACAGGGCGATTAAGCCGCTGATGACTTTACTTTTGTTCATATGTTTTCCTGAAATTACAATATATTATACGCAGCTCGTGCTGCGCTAATATATAGCTAGATTATACCACAAAACGGCGCTGAGCGGACGATTTTTCTCAACTATTTTCCAAGCAAGGCACTTTGCTTTTCCGCTCGTTTTAACCGCGCTGAAATCGCGATGCTCTACAAGGATCTCCGCCTGCGCGGCCAACGTGTTGAATCCGTGACCTGCGCAACAGACATCCCCGGTGCCGTCGCCTGTGCACGCTTCTCCTCGTCAGCCCAAAACCGTTTCTTACGCCTGCTCATAGACTGCCTCACAGTGTCCACTATCAATGGTGGACACTTAGATCACTCTCCGCGACGCCGTTAGGTCGGCTTCAACGGACGCACACCAACAAAGTCGCCCTTGACCTCGTGAAACCGAAGGACGACTTTGAATACTTCACGCTTGGAGCTACGTGAGCTTAGATGAAATTGAATACATCGGATTCCCCTAACATCAGACTATCAACCCCGGTCAGAACAGCGAGGATTTCGCCATCCGCTGAGATAGTCGCATCATCACCAGATTGCTCAATCAAGAGATCTTCAAATTTCAAACCGACAAGGCCAATGTGGTCGCCGCCGACACCGTAGTCGAGGATTGTGTCAGTACCTTCGCCGAGAGCAAGAACGAACACATCGTCTCCGCGCCCACCTACTAGAATGTCATCGTCTAACCCGCCGCGAAGCAAGTCGTTACCTCTGCCGCCGTCAAGATGGTCCTCACCCTGTTCGCCGAAGAGTTTGTCATCGCCCCTTTCACCGAATAGGCTATCAACGCTTTCACCGCCAAACAGGAAATCGTCTGCATTTCCGCCGTAAAGCGCATCTGCACCGTCGAAACCGTAGAGTATGTCTTTGCCGTTGCCACCGAAGATAGTGTCTTCACCACCGTCAGTACCCTTGAGCACATCTCGCTTGTTCGTTCCGCCGACGACCTGGCCATCATCTTGAACCGTAACATTGATAGTAGCGGTTGCTTGGTCGGTTTCGCCGTTCCCATCGTTAATCTGATAGGTGAAGGATTGGGTGATGACCTCACCGGGAGTGGCAAGATCGAACACATCTGCATCAGCCTCATAGGTGAATGATCCGTCGTCATTCAGAACAAGACTTCCTTCCGCTGGACCGCTTACCAGCGAAACCATCAAGGCATCGCCATCCGGATCACTGTCGGAGCCGTTCCCGTTATCATCAAGGATGTTACCAGTTAGGAACTCATCCTCGTATACGGAAAATTCATCATCAAGAGCCTCGGGAGTAGAGTTGTACACCACTGAAATAAATGAGTCCACGCCAACGTTCTCGACATTCAATTCTGCACCTGTGTAGTCACCTTCCAGCGTGATGTTTGTATCAAAGACGCCGTCACCGTCAGTATCAATATCCAACACAAGAGAACCAAAGGTGGACAATATATCGCTTAACGCGATCAATGTATTGTACAATTGCAATAGGTCGTCAGGTCCAAAGTTGACAATCCTATCACCATCTAGGTCTTCTGGGTTGCCAGCGACGGTATTGGAGTCGTCCGCGAGTACGATCAGTTCATTGGCGGCAGTAGAGATTACCGTGGAAGTATCCAAGTCATCTTGTCTGACGGTCAACACACCTTGATTTGATACCACTGACGTCGAAAGCTTCATGTCGTGAATGTACAATCCGGAATCTAGTGAAGAATCGCCGGTATCTGCCACACCTATCTTGATAGTGTTCAATCCAAACACCAAGGGAACGCCAATATTAAGCAGGTTGCTTACACCATCCCATTCTATTGGTAGCGCCGCTGATGTATTATCAATGAAGTGTAAGTCGATATTGTCTTGAATTACGCTTAACGGTGCCGTGACGTCATCGGGGTCAAATAAAGCGAAGTTCTCAAAAACTTGTTCGCCATTGTCATCAAGGGTTTCGCTGTTCCTTACATAAATCGCTGCAATATCAACAAATGAACTATCGACAAATTCTGGATACTCCTCAGACCCGAATACGACGTCGAACTCCATCGATCTAATATCTGGGTCTGTGATGTTAATAGTGAACTCAATTGTAACAGCATCTTGCGTTGCCCCTGAGCCGCCAAACGCCAACTGGGCTGAGGTCGTTAGATCGGGATCTCCTCCGGTTCCGTTGGGCACCGTGAAGCCAGAGTTGTCGTTTAAGTCATCGGGATATCCACCTGTCGTCAATAGAATGCCGTCGCGCAGGCGGTCGGTTAGGCCCAAATCCTCGGCTATTCCTAGGTCCGAAACCAAGTAAGCGGCTGCACCGGACCCATTAAATTCAACATTGTATACATTATGACCCAAGTAATGCTGAACTATTAGTTCTGCCAACTCGTCAATTTCATCGACAACCGATCCATTGATTTGGACGTCGGTGTCAAATAGCGTTCGGGACCGCTCGTACTCATCAAGAATATCTTGGAAAGACTTTGGTTCTGTTGGAAACGCATAGCTAAACGAGGTCGTACTTCTAACGAGGGGCAGCAGACCGTCCGGATACCCCTCAAATACCAGGAAATCTTCTGCGGATACCTCACCAAGAGAGCTTCTTCGACCATCAACTATGGTGGTAGTCCCAAATATGTTCTGACCGCTGCCCCCAAAGGGATGAAACAGTGAGGTTCCAAACTGGAAATGAAGGTGGGCGCCATCACCGCCACTGACACTGTCACGTACTCCAGTCTGTCCAACCTCTCCCAATATTGCGCCTGTATTAACCGTGTCACCAACCTCGACAGCGATAGTGCCGCCATCCAAATGTGCATACATCGTATAGAATGTCTGGGTGTCCCCTTCATCATCGGTATATTCGTGGGCAAGGATTAGATAATTGCCATATCCTCCGGCGCCACCGGACGGATCGATAACTGTTTCATTGTAGTATGAAATGGATTCACTCGGCGGATTCTGATCATTCTGTGTAATTCGACTAACAAAAACTACAGTTCCATCGGTCACCGCCAGAACGTCGGCCCCTTCTGGTAGTGCGAAATCATATGCATTGTGGGAGTAACCAGTTACTGTAATGCCGTTTACAACAACTGTATCGTAATGAGATGTTGAGCCGCCTGGATACTGTGATACCGGAACATAATCATCAGTTCCGTCAAAGTTAATGTCTCTATGAAAAGGCAAAGCGACTGTCGGCATTTCATTCCCCCACTAATACTCAAACAACTGGTAACGAGGCGAGGTTAGACAGCATTAATGGTCCAACGACGCCGAGCAATGAGTCATGAAATTACTTTCTGGCCTGCGGTTTAGCAACAAAAAAACATTAACGTTTTCAAGAGCGCTTTATGGAGCTGCTTCGATGGATCTAATAATTCGATGGATCTAATAAAGTGGGTAGTTGTTTTCGCGAGTACTCGGCATTTTCAAATCTTCATAGGTCTGAATGCGCCTGACTCTCTAATCTTCACTAGGTCCTCGGCGGCGGTCTGGCTATATGGAGCAGGATAGTTTGCGTAAGAAGCCGATCTAAGCGGTATTGCAAGACAACGATAAGATTGTTCTGCTTCTCTCGGGAGGCAGTACCCGAGCCGATCCAGCAATGGAAGCGGGACGCGGTATCGGGAGGTTGATCGAAAACAAAAAACCTTGACTCCGCAAAGCACGCCCCCGCTAAACGTAAAAATGACTTTATTCCGGTATATCTTCTCGAAATCATGTAGTATTTTCTAAGCTTTTCCAGGCGTTATACTTCGAGCCATGTCTCGAAACATCGTAAAAATTGCCGAAATTGAAGGTTCGGCTGACGAGGTCTCGGTTTGCGCGTCGGACCTGACTGGTCAATGGGCGGAGGCTTTCTCGCAGCTCGCAGATATTGTCTCCGTGCAGTCCGGCATTTGGCCTGCCGATGCGAACATGATTGCCACCGTAGTTGGCGCCCATAGGCGAGCTGCCATACACGAACAGCTTTCGCTGGAAGCTTTGCAAGCCCAAGATATGGATGAGTTCGGCAAGCAATCTAAGCTGGCGAATGCTGCGGCTGGTTCGGTCCGATCACTACCGGCCCAGGCGCGCCGACGAAGGCAACCGCCGCTTTCGGTGGCAACTTCATTTGTGCAGTTCTGCAGAAATGCATCCTTGAATCGTTGGCTCGATTAGCTCTCGAAGCTTGGGATTAGCGTGACCTACTGGCCTCGAACGTCAATTGCGGATGGACCCACTACTTACGGATTGCGTGCTCTACCGGTAGTACTACGGAGGCATTTCACCACCTCCCTTCAGTCACCCTCTGGTTCAAGATTGACTTTTATTTTTCGCTTCCCTTTTGGACCAGTACTGAGACCACCATGCAATCGGCAGCGTCGTTTACCTGGTACTACCCGGGCCTGACATTGGCCCCCGGTCCGGGTTTTTGCCCCACATTTAGGGCGCTCGGACTTGGGTAACGGTTCCCCGCTATCATTCAATCCCATCTCCGCCATCCTCTTGCAGTTCAATCCAAGACACTGTGAACAATCCCTCTGGTAGTTCCGGTGTTTGTGCGCTTCCGCGGGGCAAGGCCTCCAGCGTGACTGTAGTGCCCGCCAATCGATGGGGTCGCTTTGAGTGAGCGAACGCATCATAACTTCCAGTTTTGTCGGTCGTCCCATAAAAAACACCATCATTTGTTAACATAGTCGGCAAACCCCATGACGAGAGGATAATTCTTTTACGGTCGACGTTTTTCTCTACGACTACACTCGAAAGAAAAGATTGGTACCGAAACAACTCCAAATCAGCCAGCGGGCTTGAGAATGAGAAAATGCTCGCCGAAGATGCTCAATGATACGACCGATCACAACTTCATTCGAACCTAGGAGAATACATGGCGGCGCTGCGCGCGGTTTATGCTTCGCCCACCGGTTTCTCTTGCTCACTCATTGGCTCCCACCGGCGGGAAATGCCGTTCCACAACTTGCTAGTGCCACCATGCTTGTTCCAATCAGACAGCCGCCGCCATTCCTCGATGGAAACGACGCGGCCTGTCCATGTTCGCGGGTTGCCGCCGGCGCTTATCCCGCAAGGATAGATTTCCGGCTCGGCCTCTAACCGCGAAGGCGTGAGTATGACTGGCCGGGCCAAGGCTTCAGCGGGGGCTGAAACTCCCCCTTCTACTACCGCTACACCCGCTACACCCGCTACAGTCGCTACACATGCCACGTTATGTAGCGGCTGTAGCGACTGTAGCGGCCCCTGATGCCTTTCATCGCTCAGGATTTTGGCCAGGGCTGATTGCACGTCAAACAGCATTGCCAGTTTTCACAATCCGGTAGGCTTCCGTTCGCTGGGCCCCGCGTATCAGGCTTCCGGGTTCTAACGGCGCAAGCCAGCCGTGTTTAACCAGTAGCGCCAGCGGTGCCGAAAGCGCCTTGCTTTCCCGCAGAGCGTTCGGCCCGAATTGCAGGATTTCGCGGCGCGTCACATCCTCGTGCTGCCAACTGTCCTGCAACCAGTTCAGCAGTTTTTGTGCCTTTGAGGTTTCCTCGGACACCAACCCGGCTTCGGCCAGCCGCCGGGCTTCGCCAAGGTAAAATTGCGCCAGTGTAATCCCCCAGCCCATCACCTCGGGTGTCACCTCGGTTCCGTTCAGGTTGCCCCAAAGGGTCAGCACCCCCGCAATCCTTGCTGCCTGCTCTGCGGCCTTGCTGCCATAAGCCCTGACGTGTTCAAGTTCACCACCAGGGCTCTGAGCCTGCTCTACTGTGTTATAGAACTGCCCTAACAATTCCTTTGCGTCCTCTGACAGGGATAGCTGTTTAGGTGTCAGTTCCTGCGGATCCTTGCCGGTCGGAAGTGGCGTATTCAGCAGTTCAATTGCCCGACCCGTAAATGCAGAAATGGCAAATTCGCTGGCCGGATCCTGGTCGCGCCGCAAACGGGTTCCGATTGCGCTGGGCGGCTCGGTAATCAGGAACCGCGCCAGGAAGCCTTGGCCCGATGCCTGAGCATCGGCCAGTAAGGGGCGTGCGGCGACAGGCTGCGCCATCAGGTGCATTGACAACCTACGCCCCGGATAGCTACTCGCCCCATCGCCGGATCGGATCCGGTTTACCGTGTCGCCGTTCCAGAATTGCGACAACCCGGCAATCGTCTTCAACCGATTGTCCGAGTTCATGGCGTGGCCGCCGATGAAGCCGCCTGCCTCGTCCGAAAACAGACCCAGCGATGGGCGCCCGGTTTGATAGAGCTTCAAAAGTCCCTCGAATGTGGGTTCTTGCGCTGTCAAGTTCGGGTAGAGCGGCGGGTGGGGTTCCGGCCCAAGTGCGCGCAAGTCGGCGTCGGCCCTTGCTGTCTTTTTTTTGTCAGGTCCGGCGGCCTCGCTCAACAAACGTTTGCGCTTGCCTGCCCAGATTTCGCGGGCGGTTTCATGTTCGCTGATTTTGGTGCGGTAGTTTTCCATCCCTGCCTGTTCATGCTCGCGCACCCCGCGCATCAAAAGCCGGTCACAGGACGATTTCCGCTCGCCGCTTTCCGCAATGGTCAGGCAGTAAAGCGAACAGGGTGTATAACCTCCAAGAGTTTCAACATCGGCAAAGCCCTGCACGGCGAGGGAGGCTACAGCCAGTGCGGATTGCGCTCCGATCCCGATCGGGGCCTGCGTCATGTCGTGAACCGCCAGTACGACCTCTTGTAGCGGCCCTAGCGCCTTGATGGGGTAAGTCTCGCTTGGCGGGATTTCCCGAGCCAGCGGTTGCGGGCCTTCGGCATTGAACGGGATAGGCTTAGCAGGCGCGTTCATCGCTGGCCCCTTTCATCTGTTGAAGAACGTCGTTCCAGTCAGCCCCATCCGGGGCGGGAAGGAGCGAAACCTGCCAGCCAAGGGCTGCGGCTTTCGCGGCCAAGTCATGCCCGGCGGATCTGCCAGGTTTATCTCCGTCGGTCGCGACGATCAGTTCGCCGGGGAATCCGCTCGGTAGGCGCAGGCCGGTCAGCCCGGACGTTGACAGCGCCGCCCAGACACGCGCGGGGCGGTCCAGAAGACCACTGGCAAGGCTCAGGGCGGTTTCTATGCCCTCGGCTACGACCAGCGGCCCCTGCCCCTCAGCGAGGCGCACGGCGCCGCCAGAGGTGGCCCCGAGCATGGTCTTTGCGGGAACAATATCAGCTTGGCCTGATCCATCTGCGCGCAGGTAGGTGCGATGTATCGCGAAGCCCTTGCCGCCCGCCACCAGAGCGACAAGTGCCGGATGTTGGGTTGCGGTCAGCCCGTGCCAGCATTCGGGATGAAACCGCAAGGTCTTTGGCAAGAAGCAGATAATGCCCCGCCCACGAAGATAGCGTTCGGCGGGTGTGCCCTCGATCGGCCGAGCCTGTCGCCAGCAAGATGACGCAGCAAACGCGCGACGCCGGGCCTCGGCCTGCCGCTCCGCTTCGCGGCGAACGCGTTCTCTCGGATTCGATGGTCGATAGTCCCCAGGACCAACGTCCACAGCCGCAACGATGTTCGCGAAGGAACAGCCTGCCCTTTTGCAGTGAGCAAGCAACCGCCCGTCTCCGCCATCAGCCAACGTCAAGGCATTCTGCCCCTTGCGACCTTCGGGTTGACAGACTGGACAAGGGGCGGTGCCATAGACACCATGCCAGCGCCCGCCTAGAGCTTTGGAAAGATGTTGTGCTTTCGTCATTGCACACCACCTTTCTCTTCCAGGTCCGTGGTTTTTGGGTTCTCAGAAACTGTCTTGAATGCTATCTTCGGGAAGTTCATCGCAGCCGCAATGGAACGCTCCCGCGCCGTGCCAGCCTGCCCGCTGCACGGCGCGATACCTTTTGCTGTCATAACGTGAATCGCCCCCCGGAACGCTCATTCAGCCATTTGCAGATGTCGCTTTCAAGCCAGCCCACGGCGCGTGCGCCAATTTTGATCGGATGGGGGAAATCGCCGTCAGCAATCATTTTGTAGATCGTGCTGCGCGATAGCCCGATCATCCTTTCAACATCGGCGCGACGCAATACTTTTGCGCTCAGATAGTTATGATTCATATGTCTTTGCCCTTTCAGCTTCGGGGCAAAGGTGTCGGTGCAAGACACAACGGCACCATAGCCCCATTTGGGGATGGAAATGCCGTCGACACATCTTGCGCGACTAGGGCCTTAACGATGTCGGCCTTAATGAGACGCTAAAGGCCACCCGTCGTCACTTCAAGAAGAAAATGGCACATATAGGCAGCGTTGCCTTTTGCAACACCACATATGGACCTTTCGGTGCCAAGATCCAGCTCGCGACCCTGTCTGACCTCAACAAATTGCAACATGCGCTTGGTCCTGCTCGGAACGCCCGGGAGGCCATAACACGTTACAGGCGTTGTTGGCCAAGTGAGAGAGGCTTTAGACTCCGCAGCGGATTGTTCTAACCAAAGCCAGCTTTCCTTAGCAATTTGACTGTGCCGAAGGAGGGCTAATACTGAACAAATCGCAAGCCATATCGTGAGCGAAAGGTCACGGAGCCGACGGTAGCGTCGACGCAATCGGTATCACATTTCCACCATTGGCAGATTGTTCGCGAACGAACGCAGCCCAGGCCTCCATCATCTTGCGACGCTTCTGAAACAGGTCAGATCGGGCATATGCCCGCTCCACTTCGTCACCTAACAGGTGCGCAAGGGCTGCTTCGGCAACCTCGCGCGGGAAATTGGTCTTTTCCTGCGCCCATGTTCGAAAGGATGTGCGGAACCCGTGAACGTCGGCCTCGAAGCCCAGTTCTTTAACCAGCTTCGAAAGGGTCATGTCCGACAGCGGGCGGCCTTTAAGTGTTCCGGGGAATACCAGTTCAGATCCATCTGCAATCGTCCTGGCCTCTTTCAGAATGTCCACGGCACGCGGTGACAAGGGCACTCTGTGCGGGCGCTTCATCTTCATTCGTTCGGCTGGGATTTCCCAAACTGCCCCTTCTAGGTCGACTTCACTCAATCGAGCGTTGCGAACCTCACCGGATCTGGTGGCGGTCAAAATCAGCAATTCCAGCGCTAGTTTGGTTGATAGCCCGGCCTGCGATTGCTTCACCGCCGCGATGCAACCGGAAACCTCGGAATAGGGTAGGGCCTTCCGGTGTTTGGGAGAGCGGGTGATTTTCGGTAGTGCCTGAGAGATGTTTTCTGCGGGGTTATCTTGCCGCCATCCTTGCGCAATCGCCCATTTCATCACCGTGCCGATACGCTGCCGCACCCTGCGGGCGGTTTCGGCTTTCTCTGTCCAGATTGGGGTGAGCACCGCCAGCACGTCGGCAGTTGTAACATCCTGCACTTTCAGCTTTCCCAGCCTGGGAAAGGCATAGGTTTCAAGCGTTGTAATGAACTGTGCCGCGTGTTTCTTGTTTTTCCACGTCGGCAGGTGAAGTGCATGAACTTTCCGCGCGGCTTTCTCGAAGGTCAAAATCGCCAGCGCTTCGCGGCGCGCTTGCAGCGGGTCGCCACCGGCGCGGGCCAGCTTGCGGTTCTGCTGGGCCATCTCGCGCGCCTCAGCCAATGATACAAGCGAAGGTGAGCCAAGTCCTAGTTCGCGTCGTTTGCCGCGAATTGTGATCCGCTGAACCCAATAGCGTGAGCCGTTAGCGTCGACGCGGAGATAGAGCCCGTTCCCGTCGAAATACTTGCCTGGCTCAGTAACATTTCTGACTGCTTGCGCGGTCAGGGCCTTTACAGGCCTGCGGTTCAGGTGGCTTGCCATCTCTTCCCCCAATCCTTCCCCCAATAGAAAACGGAACCCCCGGGACTATGATGGACTGCGACGGAAATGGAAACCCTCTATATAATTGCAAAATATAAGTTATTTGGAATTTCTCGGAATGCACTGGAAAGTCGGGCGGCGGATCCTCGGTCCGCCACTGGTTTCCTGTGTCAGGCGACACATAGTTCTGCCACCAGCGACAGAACCTTTCCATTTTCGCCTCACATCCTTCATCCAGCACCTAGACCGTTTTCAATGATCCTGACTTCTCCATTGGGAAAATCAGGGCTGATTTGCAGATCAGACGCCGAAGGCGCCTGTTCCTGCTGATCTGCCACGTGGCGAACGCGGATGGGGGCGAGGCAATGCTATTCGACAATAGTGGTGCGGCCCGCAAGCGTAGCCGAGGACACGGTGTTGTCTAATAGGGTTGCCCGAGGGGGAAGGCAGCGCCTTACCCCTGATGGCCAGGGGCGTTTGGCTTGTCCAAATCCCGCTGCCCCAAAACAGGTGCAGCGGAGCAGGCTTCGCCTTTACTATTTGCGCAAGAACGCGTTGTTATTCTAATGAATCGGGCGGAAAGCGGCCATTTGCTGCAGGCGCGGGAACACATTGCTTTAGTTGTCAAAGCGGACCTTCGGTTTTGATCCGCAGATGGAAGTGGAATCTGGTGCCTCAAGCAAACTGGTAGCGCAACTGAAAAACCAAAAAAATGATGCGATATGCTATCACGGATTTCTTTGATGGCATGTAGAAAAACTGTGCAGGTATTCCGCTAAGTATGAAATCAAGCTGAAAAATTGGGCGAACGGCAGCCTGATGAATCATTAAATGGCGCTGGAATTGCTACCAATGCGCCTTGGCCTCACTTGTGACCCTATGAACCAACATCTAACTGTCGTTGTAGTCGAGCAGAACCAAGAACGAGCCTTTGCGATTGTAGATGCTCTTAAAGAGGCCGGAGACGTAGACGTTTCTGTAATCGGCAATGTCTCCGGGCTGGCAAGGAAAATTGCTACTCATAGCCCAGATATTGTCCTGATTGATATCGACAACCCCTCTCGAGATATGTTGGAAGAACTTACCGTTGCTTCGGGCCCATTGGAACGACCCGTGGCTATGTTCGTCTCAGGCGCCGCAGGCGGATTGGCAAAAGCTGCCGTTGAGGCCGGTGTATCGGCTTATGTTGTCGATGGATTGCAAGCTGAGCGAATTAAACCTGTTATCGATACCGCCATCGCTCGGTTTCAGGTGCTGCGCCAGATGCGGACTGAACTTGCAGAAACCCGCCGTGCGCTTGAAGAGCGTAAAGTGATCGACCGCGCAAAAGGTTTGCTGATGAAAGCGAAGGGCATTTCGGAAGACGAAGCCTATGCGCTACTCCGAAAAACCGCGATGAACCAAAACCGCCGCGTCGCCGAGGTGGCCGAAGCCTTGGTCACTGCTTCGGGGTTGTTGTCATGAGAACCGTAACACTGCCCGTCGCGTATATGCCGCTTGTCGACGCGGCCCCGTTGATCGTCGCGCGCGAGATGGGGTTCGACCATGCTGAAGGCATTTCGCTGGACCTGCGTCCGGCGCCATCGTGGTCCTCTCTGCGCGATATGCTGGCCTTTGGGCATGTGGACGCGGCGCATCTACTATCGCCTGTCCCCGTTGCGATGGCTTTGGGTCTTGGTGGAATCGCGACACCGCTATCTGCGGTATCTGTCCTGTCTTTGAACGGCAATGTTATAGGTGTTGGAACGCAATTGGCCGAGCGACTGATCGACCAGGGCTATGGTTTTGATTTCACCGATGCCGCTGCGGCTGGGGCTGCACTGGCAAAAGCTGCCGATGAAGTCTTGGTGTTTGGCGTGCCTTTCCCATTTTCAATGCATGTCGAGCTGCTGCGCTATTGGATTGCGGGAACCAAACTGGCCTCAAAACAGGTCGAAATCCGCACCGTCCCGCCGCCACTCATGGCGCAGGCGCTTGCGGGAGGCGAGATCGATGCCTTTTGCGTGGGCGAGCCTTGGGGCTCCTTCGCAGTGGACGACAGTGTTGGCGCACTGCTGTTGCCCGGAAAGGCGATCTGGACTTGTGCACCTGAAAAGGTGTTGGCAGTCAGAAACGACTGGGCCGAGACGGAACCGCATTTGCTGGGAAGTCTCATGCGGACCGTATGGCGTGCGGGACGCTGGCTGTCAAACTTGGACAGCCGAACAACCGCGTCCGAGATGCTGTCACGCAAAACCTACCTCAATGTCTCACCCGAGCTGATTGACCGAGCGTTAATGGGTGAGTTCGCCATATCTGCACGCGGCGAGCAACGCAGTGTGGAAAGGTTTGTCGAGTTTTTTGACGGTGCTGCCACCTTCCCGTGGCGTAGTCAGGCAAAATGGATCGCGCATCAATTGGCGCTAAGAAACGGGCTGGACGTCGGGACAGCGGAACGACAAGCAGCTAAAGTCTTTCGAAGTGATCTCTATCGTCGCGAGTTGCAAGGGCTTGGTGTGGAAACACCCGGCGCATCCGAGAAACTTGAAGGAGCTTTGTCTGAGTCGACGGCAGTTGCCTCGGCCCATGGCAGCCTGATTCTGTCTCGGAACGTCTTCTTCGACCGGCGCATTTTCGAGCCCGCAGGGTAAGATTGCACAATTTTTTTGCAGCGCAGCATCTCTTTTTGCTGCGCTGCAGAATTCTCGAATTGAAGATGTCAAAAAATGATGACGTCGCACTGCGCGTCTGACTTAATCGGGACATCGGAAGGCAACGACGCCCACCGACGGAATTCGCCCACAATCCAGGGCACCTTAGAAGAGCAAAGCCGCTCGACCATCCGCCACCTCCTCCCGGCGGACTGTGTCGGCGGCTTTTTTGTTTGCCCATGGGGTTGGGCTGAACCGAAAGGGATCGAGATGAAAAAGCTTCTTTTAGGCCTCGCCGCGACGACGGCGCTTGTGTCTCCAGCACTGGCCGAATTGGAACTGGAAAAAGACGAGCTGACCTTTGGCTTTATCAAACTGACCGACATGGCGCCGTTGGCTGTCGCCTATGAGAATGGGTACTTTCTGGACGAAGGCCTGTTCGTGACGCTGGAAGCACAAGCAAACTGGAAGGTGCTGTTGGATGGCGTGATTGACGGACAGCTTGACGGCGCACATATGCTGGCCGGACAACCATTGGCCGCAACCATCGGGTATGGGACCGAAGCCCATATCATCACGCCATTCTCAATGGACCTGAACGGCAACGGCATCACCGTCTCCAACGAGATTTGGGAAGAGATGAAGCCGAACATCCCGGTGATGGACGACGGCCGTCCCCAGCATCCGATCAGCGCCGAGGCTCTGGCCCCGGTCGTCGAGAAGTACAAATCAGAAGGCAAGCCCTTTAACATGGGCATGGTCTTCCCGGTTTCGACCCATAACTACGAACTGCGCTATTGGCTGGCCGCCGGTGGTCTGCATCCGGGTTACTACAGCCCTGAAAACGTGACCGGTCAGATTGGCGCGGATGTGTTCCTGTCGGTGACCCCTCCACCGCAGATGCCTGCCACGTTGGAGGCCGGCACGATCTATGGCTATTGCGTGGGTGAGCCGTGGAATCAGCAGGCTGTGTTCAAGGGTATCGGCGTTCCGGTTATTACCGACTACGAGCTGTGGAAGAACAACCCCGAAAAGGTCTTTGGTCTCAATGCCGAGTTCGCAGAACAGTACCCCAACACTACTCTGGCCGTGACTAAGGCCCTGATACGCGCGGCGATGTGGCTGGACGAGAACGAAAATGCCAACCGCCCTGAAGCCGTCGAGATTCTGAGCCGGGCTGAATATGTGGGTGCGGACTATGAGGTTATCGCCAACTCGATGACCGGCACGTTCGAGTATGAGAAGGGCGACAAGCGTGAGGTCCCCGATTTCAACGTGTTTTTCCGCTACAACGCGACCTATCCATTCTACTCGGACGCCGTTTGGTACCTGACGCAGATGCGCCGCTGGGGGCAGATTGCCGAGTCCAAGCCCGACAGCTGGTATGACGAGGTCGCCAAGTCCGTCTACAAACCCGAGATCTATTTGGAAGCCGCCCGCTTGCTGGTCGACGAAGGTCTGGCGAAAGAAGCCGACTTCCCCTGGGACAGGGATGGTTACAAAGCGCCGACCCCGGCCGAGGATATCATTGACGGCATCGCTTACGACGGACGCACACCCAACGCCTATCTCGAAAGCCTGTCCATAGGCCTGAAGGGCGAGCAGAAGATCATCGGCTCGGACGTGCAAGGCTAATTCCCCAAATCCCGCGCCCGGCCCGCGCCGGGCGCAGCCCCCAAAGTGCCCCGCCATCGCAAGGACACATCAGATGACAACGGTCGATCCCGATTTCAACGAAGACGCTGCCCGAGAGGAACGTCGCGCCCGCCTTTTCACCCGCATCAATGCAGCCGACAAATGGTTCCAGGTTCTGGGTCTCAGCTGGGCGACCCCGGTCCTGAAAGCCGCCGCTGGGGACAACCCGCGCACGCAGATGACCGAGATCTGGCGGTTGCTGATCGTGCCTCTGTTGTCGATCTGCGCCTTCTTGTTGCTGTGGGGAACGCTGGCCCCCAAGGTGCAGACCTCTCTCGGCGCGGTTCCGGGGCCGGCGCAGGTTTGGGAAGAGATGGTCAGCCTGAACCAGGATGCCAAGGCCAAAGCGGCCAAACGCGCGAAGTTCGAGGCCATGGTCGAGAAGCGCAATCAGAAATTCATTGACGCTGGCCAGCCGGAGAAAGTGAAAGAGGTCGCCTTCACGGGTGCTCCGACCTATTATCAGCAAATCTGGACTTCGATCAAAACAGTGTTTTTTGGGTTTCTGATCGCCACCGTCATCGCGGTCCCACTTGGTATCGCAGCCGGCCTGTCTCCGACTGCAAATGCAGCCCTAAACCCGCTAATCCAGATCTTCAAACCGGTCTCGCCGCTGGCCTGGTTGCCGATCGTCACTATGATCGTCTCGGCCGTTTACGTCACCAATGACGGCTGGTTCGCGAAATCCTTCCTGATCTCGGCCATTACCGTGACCCTGTGTTCGCTATGGCCCACATTGATCAATACATCTTTGGGTGTAGCCTCCATCGATAAGGACCTGGTGAATGTCTCCAAAGTCCTGAAAATGAATACTTATACAAAGATCACCAAGCTGGTGCTGCCCTCTGCCCTGCCTCTGATCTTCACCGGCCTGCGCCTGTCGCTGGGCGTCGGCTGGATGGTTCTGATTGCGGCGGAAATGCTAGCGCAGAACCCCGGTCTGGGCAAATTCGTCTGGGATGAGTTCCAGAACGGTTCCTCCAGTTCGCTCGCCAAGATCATGGTTGCGGTCTTCACCATCGGTATCATCGGCTTCCTGCTGGACCGGGTGATGTACGCGCTGCAATCCCTGTTTACCTTCACAAACAACCGGTGAGTGCGATGAGCATCCTAAGTTTCAAGAACGCCTCGAAATCCTTCGGTGAAGGTACCGCTCGCACGGATGTGCTGAAAGGCATCGATCTTAACGTGCAAGAGGGTGAGTTTCTGGTGATCCTCGGTTTTTCCGGCACCGGCAAAACCACCCTTATCAATCTAATGGCCGGGCTGGACACCCCAACCGGCGGAGAGGTCACCTTCAAAGGCACTCCGATCAAAGGGCCGGGCCCCGAGCGTGGCGTGATCTTCCAGAACTACTCGCTGATGCCCTGGCTGACGGTCAGTGGCAATGTGGGGTTGGCGGTGGATACGGTCTTTCCGGGTCTCAGCAAGACCGAGAAGGCCGAAAAAATCGCGCATTACGTCAAGATGGTCGGCCTCAGTCACGCCGCGTCCCGCCGCCCGGCAGAGCTGTCGGGTGGGATGCGCCAGCGGGTCAACGTGGCGCGTGCCTTGTCGATGAACCCCGAGGTTTTGTTGCTGGATGAGCCTCTGTCGGCGCTCGACGCGCTGACCCGCGCCAATCTGGCCGATGAGATCGAACATATCTGGGAAGCCGACAAGAAAACTTGTGTCCTCATCACCAATGACGTTGATGAGGCGATCATTCTGGCCGACCGTATCATTGCCCTGAACCCAGATGGCACGCTGGGGCAGGAATTCCCTGTCTCAATCCCGCGTCCGCGCGAACGCGCTGCGATGAACAATGACGAGACTTTCAAACGCCTGCGCGCGGACGTTACCAAATACCTGATGGATGTGGGGATCGAGGCCAAGGTCGAAGGCTCGCGTATCCTCCCGGATGTCACCCCAATCCACGGTGTTCCAACGGCGGTGGCCGAGGCGCAAAAGGGGCTGATCGAGAACCGCTTCCTCGACTTCTCGCAGCTTCACAAGGTTTATCCGACGCCCAAAGGCCCTCTGACCGTGGTCGAGGATTTCGAACTGAAGATCGACAAGGGCGAGTTCATCTCGCTGATCGGCCATTCGGGTTGTGGCAAGTCCACGGTTTTGACCATGGCGGCGGGGCTGAACGACATCTCGAAGGGTGCGATCAAGCTGGATGGCCGTCACGTCGAAGGGGCCGATCCCGAACGCGCGGTGGTGTTCCAATCCCCCAACCTGTTCCCATGGTTAACCGCCAAGGAGAACGTCGCGATTGGGGTGGACAAGGTCTATCCAAAGGCCAGCATGGCCGAGCGTCAGGATGTGGTCGAATACTATCTGGAACGGGTCGGACTGGCCGATGCTATGGACAAATCCGCCTCCGACTTGTCGAACGGCATGAAGCAACGCGTCGGCATCGCCCGCGCCTTTGCCCTGTCCCCCAAGCTGCTGTTGCTCGATGAGCCCTTCGGCATGCTCGACAGCCTGACCCGATGGGAATTACAGGAAGTCCTGATGGAGGTCTGGTCCCGCACCAAGGTCACTGCGATCTGCGTTACCCACGACGTGGATGAGGCGATCTTACTGGCTGATCGCGTGGTGATGATGACCAACGGTCCGCAGGCAACGATCGGCAAGATCACCAAGGTTGAGCTGCCGCGTCCGCGCACGCGCAAAGCGCTGCTGGAGCACCCGGATTACTATGCTTACCGGCAGGAAGTCCTCGATTTCCTCGAAGAATATGAACATGGCGCCAAGCCAAAAACACCCGCCCCCAAGGCGATTGCAGCGGAGTGAAATCATGAAGCAAAGACTTGTTGTCATAGGCGCGGGTATGGCCTCAGGCCGGGTGTTGGAACACCTGACCGAAGCCGCGCCGGATGCGTTCGACATCACCCTGTTCAACGCCGAGCCGCGCGGGAACTACAACCGTATCATGCTCAGCCCGGTACTGTCGGGCGAGAAAACCTATGAAGAGATCGTCACCCATGACGACGCCTGGTATGCCGCGCGGGGCATTGCCTGCCGCTTTGGTGAAAAGGTCGCGAAGATCGACCGCGAGATGAAGGTGGTCGAAGGTCAGAACGGCCACGTTCCCTATGACAAGCTGGTGATTGCGACCGGGTCTAACCCGTTCATGATCCCTCTGCCAGGGCATGATCTGGAGGGCGTGATTGCCTACCGCGATCTGGAAGACACCGAGCAGATGATAGGCATGGGCCCTGACAACAAGGTGGTCGTGATCGGCGGCGGCTTGCTGGGGCTCGAGGCCGCCGCGGGTATGGCTGCCCATGGCGTTGACGTGACGGTGGTGCATATCATGGGCCACCTGATGGAGCGACAGCTAGATGAGGCCGCAGGCTACCTGCTGAAGAAATCGCTAGAAGACAAAGGCATCAGGATTTGCCTGCAGGCGAACTCTAAAGAAATCCTCGGACAGGACGGAAAGGTCCGCGCGCTGCTTCTGGACGACGGGACCGAATTGCCCTGTGATCTGCTTGTCATGGCCGTGGGTATCCGCCCCAACACAGCTCTTGCGCAACAGGCTGGGCTGGCCACCGGGCGCGGTATCCATGTGGATGACCAGATGCTGACTTCGGATCCGGATGTCTTTGCGGTAGGTGAATGCGTCGAACATGACGGGGCGGTCTTCGGTCTTGTCGCGCCGCTTTACGATCAGGCGAAAGTGGCTGCGCAGGCTTTGTTGGGTGAAGAGGCTGCGTTTGCTCAGAAAACCCTCTCCACCAAGTTGAAGGTCACCGGCTGCGATCTGTTCAGTGCGGGGGATTTTGCGGATGGGCCGGGGCGCGAGGATATCGTGTTCCGCGACCCCTCGCGCGGGGTCTACAAACGGCTTGTGATTGAAGAGGATCGGCTGGTCGGCGCGGTCATGTATGGTGACACCACTGATGGCAGCTGGTTCTTTGGCCTCATCAAAGACGGCACCAGCGTAGAAGAAATGCGCGAGACGCTGATCTTCGGACCCGCATATCAGGGGGGCGACACTGCGGACCCTCTCTCAGCCGTTGCAGCATTGCCGCATGAGGCGGAGATTTGCGGCTGCAACGGCGTATGCAAAGGTGACATCGTCGAGGCGATCAATGCGGGGGCGGGTGATCTGGGCGCGGTGCGCACGACCACCAAGGCTAGTGCATCCTGCGGAACTTGCACAGGATTGGTTGAGCAAGTGTTGCAGGTCACTCTGGGCGACGCGTTCCAGATGCCTGCCGCGCAGCCGGTCTGCGGATGCACCGACCTGACCCATGAGGATGTGCGACGCCTGATCAAAGGGCAGGAGTTAAAAAGTCAGGCTGCCGTCTGGCAGGAACTGGGTTGGACGACGCCCAATGGCTGCCATGTCTGTCGGCCCGCGATCAACTACTACCTGCTGGCCGACTGGCCGCTGGAATACCAAGACGACCCACAAAGCCGTTTCGTCAATGAACGCAAACACGCCAACATCCAGAAGGATGGCACGTTCAGCGTTGTACCGCGTATGTGGGGCGGGATCACCACGCCCGACGAACTGCGCGCCATTGCAGATGCGGCGGATAAATACGATGTTCCCACCGTCAAGGTCACGGGCGGTCAGCGGATCGATCTGCTGGGCGTCAAAGGCGAAGATCTGCCCGCCATGTGGTCAGACCTGAACAAAGCCGGGCTGGTCTCTGGCCACGCCTATTCCAAAGGTTTGCGCACGGTCAAAACCTGCGTCGGCACCGATCATTGCCGGTTTGGTACTCAGGACAGCACCGGGCTTGGCATAAAGCTTGAAAGAATCCTGTGGGGGTCGTGGACGCCGCACAAGCTGAAGCTGGCCGTATCTGGCTGCCCTCGAAACTGTGCCGAGGCGACCTGCAAGGACATCGGCGTGGTCTGCGTCGAATCTGGCTATCAGATCAGCATCGGCGGGGCCGCAGGGATGGATGTCAAAGAGACCGAGCTACTCTGTCAGATTCCCACCGAAGAAGAAGCGATCGAGATCGTGATGGCCGTCACGCAAGCCTATCGCGAAGGCGGCAAGTATCTGGACCGTTTATATAAATGGCTGGGTAAGGTGGGCATGGACTGGGTCAAGGTGCAGGTCGTGGACGACCTTGAAAATCGCGCGGCCCTCGTCGCGCGGTTCGAACTGTCGCAAAACATCTACCGCAAAGACCCCTGGGCCGAACACGTCAAAGAAAAAGCGCAAACCTACGCGCCAATTGCAGATTTCACATTGGAGGCCGCGGAATGAGCTGGATCGACATCGGACATATCGACGAGGTTCCCTTGCGTGGGGCGCGTCTGGTCAAGACGCATATCGGCTGCATCGCTGTCTTCCGTACTGCCGAGGTGGAGGTCTATGCTGCGACTAACAGCTGTCCGCACAAGGGCGGTCCTTTGTCTGAGGGTATCGTGCACGGGCAGTCGGTGACCTGTCCTTTGCACAATTGGGTATTTGACCTGAATACGGGCGAGGCGCAAGGCGCGGATGATGGCCGCATTACCATCTATCCCGTGCGCATTGAAGACGACCGTATCCTGTTAGACGACAGTGCAGTTACCCGGCGGAGCGCCGCCTGATGGACGGAAGTGGTCTGCCTGAAGTTCGCTCGACTTGCGCCTATTGCGGGGTCGGCTGCGGTGTGCTTTTGCGGCCCGATGGGGCCGGAGGCTTGACCGTTCGCGGCGATCCGGATCATCCAGCGAATTTTGGGCGTTTGTGCTCGAAAGGATTGGCTTTGGGAGAAACAGTTGGGCTGGAACATCGGTTGCTGGCTCCTCGCGCCTTCGGCCGAGACACAAACTGGGACAACGCGCTGCAACTGGTCGCAGATCGGTTTTCTGCCGCAATCAAGAACCATGGACCGGACAGCGTGGCATTTTACGTCTCGGGGCAGTTGCTGACAGAGGATTATTACGTCGCCAACAAGCTGATGAAGGGTTTTATGGGGTCGGCCAACATCGACACCAATTCTCGACTGTGTATGGCGTCAACTGTGGCCGGACACAAACGCGCCTTTGGCACAGATACCGTGCCCGGGACTTATGAGGATCTGGATGAGGCTGATTTGGTTGTCTTGGTTGGCTCAAACCTCGCATGGTGCCATCCCGTTCTCTATCAACGCGTCATAGCTGCGCGTCAGGCGCGCGGTACGAAGATTGTGGTTGTCGACCCGCGCCGAACAGCCAGCTGCGATCAGGCCGATCTCTATCTGGCGTTGCAACCCGGCAGTGACGTGGCATTGTTCAACCGCTTGCTGAGCAGAATTCACCAATCTGGGCATGTGGCACCGGATTTTCTGGATCGCAGCGTAGGGTACACTGAAGTCCTCGAACTCGCACAGCTTGATGATCCGGATGAGACCGGACTTACCCCAGGTGAAATCGAAGCGTTTTGCGATCTGTGGATTGGAACCGAGCGGGTTGTTACGATTTTCAGTCAAGGCGTAAACCAATCCTCCAGCGGAACAGACAAAGTCAACGCGATCCTGAACTGCCATCTGGCTACGGGGCGCATCGGACGCGCAGGGATGGGCCCGTTCTCGGTTACCGGCCAACCGAACGCCATGGGTGGTCGAGAGGTCGGCGGTCTGGCCAACATGCTTGCGTGTCACCTGGATATCGAAAACGAGGCCCACAGAGCAGCCGTCCGGGACTTTTGGAAAGCGCCCATCCTGCCAGAAAAGCAGGGGCTCAAAGCTGTCGACATGTTTCGCGCCGTTAAAGATGGCCAGATCAAAGCACTTTGGATCATCCACACCAATCCAGCGGCCACGATGCCGGACGCCGATCGAGTCAAGGCGGCGATCAAAAACTGCCCATTCACCGTTGTAAGCGACCTGACTGCCCAAACAGACACCGCGCGTCTCGCAGACGTATTGCTTCCAGCAGCAGGATGGGGCGAAAAAAGCGGCACAGTAACCAATTCCGACCGCATGATCAGCAGGCAACGAGCCGTTCTGACCCCTCCGGGACAGGCACGTGCGGATTGGGATATCTTGGCCGAGGTTGGCCGCCGCATGGGTTGGGCCGAGGCCTTCAGCTATGAGTCTGCGGCGCAGATTTTTAGGGAATATGCGAACATGTCCTCGCTTGCCGTCTCATTTGGCAAAGACTTTGAGATTGCTGGCTTTTCGGACATCAACGACGAAGATTATGATGCGATGTGCCCGACACGATGGCCCACGGCATCGCGGAAAACTGACGGTCGTTTCTTCGGAGACGGGCAGTTTTTTCATCCTGATGGCAAGGCGCGGTTTGTGCCGGTCACCCATCGAACGCCCAAGGCAGAGCCATCAGAACGCTACCCTTTCCTGTTGAACACAGGGAGAAATCGGGATCAGTGGCACACCATGACCCGATCCGGATTGTCGCCTCGTTTATCGGCCCACCTTGCCGAGCCCTATTTGGAAATGAACCCGAAGGACGTTGATCAAATGGGGCTTGGTCCTGCCGATTTGGTCGAAGTTAGTAGTTCAGTCGGCAGCGGCATATTTCGGCTTCGCATTACGGAATCTATTGCGCGTGGCAATGTGTTTGCGCCCATTCACTGGACCGGAGAAACGGCACCGTCGGCCCGTGTAAACGAGATAATTCCCTGTGTAACTGACCCGATTTCTGGTCAGCCGGAAAGCAAATCAACAGCGGTATCTGTTCGACGTATGAGAGCAGCATGGTACGGTTTCGCCGTTTCAGCCGATGCAGCGTTCCCTGAAGCAGAGTATTCGGCGACAGCCAGAACAACCAACGGCTACAGGATGGAGTTGGCTGGGAACCAGATTATTGAAGACTGGGAAAAGACCGCTCGCGTTTGGTTTAGTTTACCGGATGCAACGGCGACTTCAGTAGAAGATCCCAAACGCGGCTCTTATAGAATTGCGCTGTCAGACGGTCAGCGCATTCTGGCAGTGCTCTTCGTCTCGCGCCGACCTATCACCCTGATGCGAGGCTATTTGGCAACTTTGCCTGAGGTAACGCCTCAGCAAATTCTGTCTGGCCAGTCATCTGTTGATTCTGAGGACTGCGGCCCAATCGTCTGTTCGTGTTTCGAAGTCGGGCTAAAAACCCTTATCCGCGCCATTCACGACAAGTGTTTGATCAATGTGGACGATATCGGAGGCGCCCTTAGTGCGGGAACGAACTGCGGTTCATGTCGGCCAGAGTTGGCTGATTTAATCGCCGAGCATTCGAAATTGAGTCACGACAAAACGAAGAATTCCCTGCAAGAACTACTGGGGTAGAATCGCGGTTCTCGAGTATTACAGCGGTGTGCTTAGGTTGGCTTTCAAAGAACACGCAGGATCCCTTCGCTCGACACCACATATCTGGTTAAGCTTGGTTGACGGTTCTGGCGGTTCAGTCCGAGGATGGCGTCGCTCTACGCTCAAGACCTCCCCGGTGTTCGAATTTCGCGTTGACCGCGAATGTCTCCTTTGGCGCGCCGCTGCGCAGCATCGAAGACTGTTTTCAGGTGACTGCTTAGGGCCGGCCGTGACTAAACTAGATTTTCTAAAACGCCCCTGAGGTGCATACGAAAAACCTAAGGCGGCCGTGATGATTTTGAGAGTTTTCTCGGTCGACCTTTGTAACCCACGATCAGCTTTTCATCCTCGAGCAGACGTAGCGCCGTTTCCCAGCGGATTTTGAGTTTTCGCGCCACCCTGTTGATTACTTGGGTCTCTGTCCAAATACGGCGCAGCTTATGTTTTGGCACTTTGGGCCTGCGAACCCCGCGCTGCACCTCAAAGCCGCGTTCCCTAAAGAGTTTGGACAGCGTTGCTGGCTTCATCCCGTTTGCATTGGCAATATCTGAACAGGTCTTTCCCCTTTGATATTGCCTATAGAGGCGTTGAACATAGTCGACGCCAAGCAAATCCAAGAGCCGACGCACCACCAACGGGTTAATTCCGAGCCGTTCAGCAAATTCCCTATGGGTTTTGCTAAGTTTGAGTAGAGCGAGGAGTTTGCGGCGCAGGTATGGCTGCCACGCATTTGGCGTCTCTCGCAGGAAAATAGTCGGAACTCTGCCACATTTTATTTCGAATACTGTGTTCAAGCCTTATCCAGTTTCTTCAAAGTCAGATATCTTTGTTTGCACCGGTTGGCGCAAAGCTGTTGGCGTTACAGCAGCTTAACTGATGACCGCCTGACATTGCATTGAATTTTTGAGGCGCGAATGCGTAAACATCAGAAAATAAACAATAAAAATGACATCTTTGAGGTCATTTGCTAGGTTTCGCTTACTGGAATCAGTCGGAACATTTGACATGGCAGGAAATTTGGTAGTCGATCTAGCTAAACATGAGCAGATCAAGTGTGACCTTCGCGTTCTGTCTGGCACGCCCGATCTGATCGAGATGATCAATTCGGATGTTCAGCTTAAAAGGCGCATAGATGTTGTGCACCTGGGTGCAGTGAGCTGGATATCCCATGAACCCGAAATCACAGAGATATTTGGCGAGTTCGTTGTGAAATCTGGTCTGATACCTTCCATCGAACTTCAACAGAGAGAGTTTCTCAAGCGGCTGGTCCATGCAGGTGGCAATGAGTTTGGATTGTTCATCGAAATGTGTCTGAGCGGGATAGAAGAGGCACTTTATGACGGTGATACCCAACTCCGTCTTGCACATTTTGCAGAGGCATTCCGGCGCAAGTCGGGGTGTATCCCTGCATTCAACCCGTTCCTTGCCCAAGACTACCTGAGCATTGATGTCAGAACCATCATGGGCTGGTTGGATCTCGATGACCCTTCGCCGGATGGAGGATTGTCATGACAGCACTACTTGCTCTGACTTTGACTCATCATCACATGGAAACCCCTGCCTCTTATGTCGCCCGCCTGTCACGCCGCAATCGCAGTATTCCGAGGGAGTTCTGCTCAGACCTAGGTCTGAGATGGCCCCATATCTGTTCGGCCCATCCGGATCAGCTGGAGCGGCTGTCACAACTGGCTGGGGTGCCACTTGAGGCGTTGGAATTGGCGGCATCCAGATTGGTTGGCCCCTGTCGGTACCGCGTCGGGAATTCCTTTGCCACCACAGGTTCGTTCCGTCGGGCTACCACCCGAATCTGTCCGAAGTGTATTGTGGATGTCATTGATAGGTCGGGCCCTGAGAACGCGTTTCAACTTGTTGAGTGGTTGGTGCTTCCGATTGGGACTTGCGCAAAACACGGCGTTCCGCTGCTCCAGCTTCCCAACGCGTCATACGTACATCGCACCTATGATGTGGTTGAACAAGTGACGCGTCACCAAGATTTGATCTTTGAAGCCGCTCAAGACGCGACATCGCTTGGGCGATCCTCGTTTGAAACTTACCTGAGCCGTCGTATTGAGTTTGGGGTCGCCGGTGACTGGTTGGACTCGCTGGAGCTGACGCATCTTCATCAGTCCGCTCTGACATTAGGTATGGCGATTTCCATGGGCCGCGGCGTCGGCCGCTCGGATTTGGACTTCGAACAAGAGCGTACTTGCATGTCGGCTGGTTTCGAGGTTCTGAAGACTGGGCCGGAAGCCCTGAAATCTGAGTTGGAGCGTGCCAGGCGCCGGTCTTCCGCCAAGCGGTCCTATTTCACGACAGATATGGGCGAATTCTACACCTGGCTTAAGGAAACTGAAGAGGACCCGGCGACAGCAGTCCTCAGGGCTTGTGTGCAGGATTTTGTGCGTGAAAACTATCCGCTGCAGACCGGCGCAAAAGTTCTGGGTACGGAAATCTCAGCGCCCAAACTCATCACGCTTGAACGCGTGCGGGAGCTACATGGGGTCGGCGAGGTTCGGGTGCGAGGTATTCTCGCCCATCTTCGCGGTATAAATGCGAGCGACCTGTCATACATGAAGGATGTCAGCCATGAGGATCTGGCTGCGGTGCTCGACTTCTGGTCTGGGTTGCAGAATACCAAATCCACCGCAGTCCAGCTGAATATCCATCCGGTCCATGTTAAGGCACTGATCCGGCATAATGTTCTGGAAGCCTATCGTTTTGGAACGTCTCTGCGCTATGTTCCATCGTCCTCGGTACAGACCTTGCTGACTAGGCTTGAAGGCCTGCGCATTGCCTCTCGGGCACGTCATAGGTTGCCCCTCTCGGAGTACAGCCGACAGAGCGGGGTGGCCCTAGCTCGCGTTGTCGCCGATTTGGCAGCAGGCCGACTGACCGGCGTTTGGAGAGATCCGGACGTAGAGGGGTTGGCTGGAATTCTTATAGACTGCGCTGAGATCTTGGAAAAATCGGAGCGCGTGTTTTCTGGTGATCTGTCTCTTCTGGATGCGGCGGCGCGCTTGAGAATTAGCGTCGGGTCAATCCGGTTATTGCGGGATGGCGGATACCTGAACCAGATAAAACTGCGAAACCCGGACACGCAGCACTATCGTTACTACATCACCGAAGAGAGTATTCAGACGTTTGAAGTGTCCTACGTAACGCTGGGCCAAATGGCAGAGCAGTTTGAGATCGCCGCGATCCATTTGGGTCCGGCACTGGATCGTAGAAAAGTTGAGACAATCCCCTGCGAGGCTGGGTTTGTTCGTGCCTACCCGAACGAGACACGAGATGTGGTTCGGGAACTAGCGACCAGAGTAACGAGTTAATCTGACTTGATGGTCTCGATGGATTTTTGAACCAGTGCGCGGCGGAATTGGCCAGATACTCTACAGCGCATGCTCACCAATAATAGCAAGGTTTGGGACATGATAATGCCGCCTCCGATGGCCATAGTTCCGCGGTTGCTTCCCTAGGTCTTGTTGACAAAAACTATGTTGTACCATCCCAGATGGCTGTCCTGAGACTGCGAGAAACACAATGACCCGTCCAACTTTCACCTCTAGCGTTTCGCCTCAGATCGAGCAGGTCATCCAATCTAAGCTCACCGCTTTGGAATCGGATTACGATGTCCGAGTGTTGTTCGCCATTGAAAGCGGTAGCCGCGCATGGGGTTTCCCGTCTCCCGACAGTGATTACGATGTACGCTTCATCTATGTACATCGGCCAGACTGGTATCTGAGTGTTGAGCCCGGTCGCGATGTCATCGAACTGCCCATTGAGGGCGATTGGGACATAAACGGGTGGGATATTCGCAAAGCGCTTGGTTTGTTGATCAAACCTAACCCTGTGATGTTGGAATGGTTATCCAGTCCGATCAGGTACAGATGGAATGACCCGATATGCAAACAGCTGATTGCCTTCGCAGCCAAGACGACCTACGGCGAGTCCTGCCTGCACCACTATCGCAACCTGGCACAGAAACAGTGGGACAAGCATGTTGGTGAGAGCCAGGAGGTGAGCTTCAAGGCGTATTTCTACATAATGAGACCCGCCTTGGCGATCTCGTGGATCAGGCAGATACCCGATACGCCGCCGCCGATGAACCTGCATGATCTCATTAATGATCAGGACCTGCCACCCGACCTAGTGGGGCATATTGACAGGCTTTTGACGTTGAAAAGTAAAACCAAGGAAATGGGCCGTGGACAACGTATAGCGATCGTTGACGATTTCATACAAGATCAGATGGCGTGGGCAGCCGTGGTGAAAAAGAACGAAGATCGCCACGACCTCACGACCGAGGGCAATAACTTGCTGCGGCACATAGTGAGAAAAGACGCGGGACTCGGTTCGTGATCTAACGATGGCCGCAACGGGCCAAACTGCTTCGGTCGTCTCAACGGCCACCTGAGCCAAAGTGCGCGGCGGAGTTATGGAATGCTTCCGCCGCACATACTCACCAATAATAGTGGTGGGGCTTGCGCCCATCGGGCCAGACTAGGTCGTCAGGATCAGCGCCTTTCAGGATGCCGAACGCAAGAGCCTTGGATTTGCGTCTCGTTGGACGCGTGTGACAGGTGATGTCGTGATAGCGTGGCCAATTGCCAAGCCACCGGACATCATCCGGGTCTTTTCCGAGACGACGGCTCAGACCTAGGCGTGAGTACCCGTTCCCAAGCACGGTACGGGGACGTTTGCGTTTGTAATGGGCCATGTCATTGGCCTTTCATGCAGTTTCTGAACTACATGGCACCCTCCATCGGTTGGCTCGTTGGTTTTGGGCTGGGCTCGGATAGACGGCCGAAAACGCAGCCGAACTGAATATCGGACTGGGCGAACAAGATCAATGGGGCGGGAAAAAGCCGCTCAATGTGGTGTTAGGTGATTGGGCCGGTAGGCTGTGGACGGACGGACCACTCAACCAGAGATCGCTTCACATAACACCCGTTCAGTGAAGTTTGCGTTTCGGTATGATGCTGCAATTCATGCGGTGGTCGCAAAACCTGCCATTCGAGATCCGGGTCGACGAAGACCGCAATGCAGCCTAAGCGGACTTTTGCGGTTGCAGGTAGTGAATACGCAGCAGTTCTTCGCGTTTACAGTAAAGCGCTGTCGGTGACGTGGCGGATTTCACGAGGCTGGTCGTTTGATCGTTCTTGTCTCGATTGTAAAGGTTTCTTGGGGCCAAATGCGATCAGGTCGCGTTGAATTCGATACAGATACGCTGGATGCGCTCACACCTGTTGCGGCATTAGACGTCCGCCTGCAATGAGGGCCGTAGAGTGACGGCGGGTAGGTATCGGTGTTTCCTCGTTAACTAACAGCAAACTTAGATCGAGCGTGCCTTTCAAGCACCCAATGATATCGCGATCTTGGTTTCAATCATTGCCTTGACGTGACATGAACTAAGCCAACGGTATCCGCGCAAAGCCTTGTTTGTAGAAGAAAGGAACGACTCATGACCTCAGCCAAACCAAATGTCGGCGCGCAAATCGAGCAAATGAGTTTTTTAAGGCTGGGGTCTGATGACAAGGTTACGATCGGTCAACAAAAAGACCGCTGGACCATGTTGTTTGTTTATCGAGGCAAGCATTGTCCTCGCTGCAAGCGCTTCTTGAACAAGTTGAATGTGGCGCTGTCAGCATGGGCTGACGTTATGGACGTTATCGTTGTCTCTGCCGACAACAAAGAAAAAGCTGCGGCAGACAAAGCAGAATTCGGCTGGGATTTTGATCTTTGCTATGGAATGACTGAAGCGCAAATGCGCGCGCTTGGTCTTTACGTGTCATCGCCTCTATCTGATGCAGAAACGACGGGTCTGTTCGCCGAACCTGGCGCGTTTGCCATCCGTCCGAATGGGACGCTGATGCTGGCCGATATCTCTAACGGCCCTGCGGCACGTCCCGATTTGGAAGAGCTTTTGGACGGCATGAAATTCAATATTGATAATGATCGTCCGGAACGAGGAACGGCCTGAGACGACCAGATCGCATGGCCTCGGTTACTCAAAGTAGCCTGGGTGCGTCTTGTGAATGAAGTCGATTGTTTCGTCGAGGCGGGACAGGTGTTTTCTGACAGCGGCTTGCGCTTGGTCATGGTCTCCTGCCGCCATGGTCTCTGCAATCTCTCGGTGATCGGC
This sequence comes from Ruegeria sp. O11, assembly GCF_056535285.1. Taxonomy (NCBI): domain Bacteria; kingdom Pseudomonadati; phylum Pseudomonadota; class Alphaproteobacteria; order Rhodobacterales; family Roseobacteraceae; genus Ruegeria; species Ruegeria sp. O11. The sequence continues at coordinate 87,041 of NZ_JBQERS010000002.1, forward strand.
GAGGATGGCGTCTGCGGCACTGCCCTTTTCAAGACTGAGCATACAAAGCCGGTCAACCTTTTGCTTGGATTCTAGCATTACATCAAATGCCATCGGATTGCCGCTGAGCACGTAGATCAGTTTGTGAAAATCATAGTCCAGCGAGTGAAACGCCGATAGATCACCGTCACTGATCGCCTGCTCTTGTAAGGCGAGATTTTCTTCAAGTCTTGCTTCACTTGCTGCGTCCCAAACTTCCATTGCTCGATGGACGATCTCTAGCTCCACCGCCATTCGAACCAATCGCGCGAGAGCCACACGCTCCATAGAAAACCCTCGAACTACGGTCGCCTTTTGTGGTCGTATTAAGAGCAGATCTTCGTTGCCGAGCCTTGTGAATGCGTTGCGAACAGGTTGGCGTGATACGCCGAATCGGCTGGCTACCTCTGTTTCGGATAGCTTTGTACCGGGAAGAATTTCAAGCGAAACGATCTCGTCGTGTAGCGCTTCATAGACCGCATCGGTTGTGGTTCGTCTGACAATTTCTTCCACGGTATGTTGCTTGCGCCCTCTGTCTTAGTCACGTTTCAAATTACAGATCCACTGTTATGGCATTGAAACAAATAGAATATTCTATTTTGTTTTGCTTGAGTGAACCAATGTAGGCCTGTCACCTATCAAATGCCCTGCGCTTTCGACTGTCAAGCAATCTGACATACTAAAAGCCTACAGTTGACATAACTTGGATACTAGTGTCCCTTTAAGGGCAGCAGCGATTCTGGTTCTTGGGGGAAATCGAAAGCTACGTGGCTTACGGTCTCTGAAATTCCATGAAAGCCAAATCCTGTCCAAAAATAACCGGGGAGGAGAACCCATGACTTTCACGAAATCGTTCTTTGCAACTGCGACCGCTGTGGCATTCATTGCAACGTCAGCTTCAGCCGAAAACTGGCGAGCCTGGAATATCCACAACGACGGCCATCCCAACACGGCTGCAATGGACAAGTTTGCCGAACTGGTTGACGCCGCTACAGACGGCGAAGTTACCGTCGATGTATTCCACGGTGGTGTTCTTGGTTCCCAACCGGATGCCCTAGAACAGGTTCGTATCGGCGCAATCGAGGTCGGTAACTTCAACCTCGGTCCTATTGGCCCAATGGTGAAAGAAGCTAACCTTGTATCGCTTCCTTTCATCTTCAAAGATGTGCCGCACATGTTCCGCGTGCTGGACGGCGACGCCGGTGAGGTTGTTTCAGCTGCGATGGGTGAAGCAGGCGTTCTGCCACTGGCATGGTTTGATGCCGGTGCGCGTTCTTTCTACAGCCAAAAGCCGATCAACACGCCCGCAGATGTCGAAGGTCTGAAAATCCGTGTGATGAACAACGATCTTTATACATCTATGATTTCAGCTATGGGCGGTAACCCGTCTCCAATGGCATTCTCCGAAGTTCAGCAAGCGCTGAAAACCGGCGTTGTTGATGGTGCGGAGAACAACTTCCCGTCGTTCAAGAATGTCGGTCACTATGAAGTGACCACAAATTATTCTTTGTCCGAGCACCTGATTATCCCCGAGTGCATCTGCGTGAACACGGCCAAATTCAATGCGCTGTCTCCTGAATTGCAAGCCGCTGTGCGCGGTGCCGCAGAAGAAGCCGCATTGGTCCAGCGTGAGCTTTGGGCAATTGGCTCTGAACAAGCGCGTAAAGATGTTGAAGCGGCCGGCATCACCGTCAATGAAATCGCCGACAAGGGCTCATTCCAGTCCGCAATGGATTCGGTTTATGCAGACTACTTGGCTGCAAATCCTGACATGAAAGCGTTGGTAGAAATGGCGCAAGCCACTGAATAAGTTGTCGTAACAGTCCAACTTTGAGCGCCCGGCTCCGCCAATTGGATGCCGGGCGTTTTGTCTCAGAGGAAATCCAATGCAAGAGCCCGATACCCCACCTGCCGCCATGCGCAACATGGACAGGATTCTTGATCTGCTCGCACGAGGTTGCATGTTGCTGTCTGGCGTTGCCATTGTTGTAATGACAGCGATCTTTGCCTGGCTGGTATTTGGCCGCTACGTTCTGAACAACACGCCCACTTGGGTCGAGCAGGTTTCACTGCTGTTGGTCATGGTCATCGCGTTTCTCGGTGCGGCTGCGGGCGTGCACAATCACACGCACCTCTCTGTTGTCGTGTTCCGCAATTTAGTCCCACCCTCTGTGCGAACGGTTTTCGTCGTGCTCACTGATGTCCTGATGGCAGGTTTCGGTGGCATGATGTTTTGGTACGGGATCGAGCTGACCATATTCAAATGGAACACCCTGATCCCGCTCATCCAATGGTCAGAAGGCTTGCGCTCCTTGCCTCTGACAATCAGCGGCGCTTTGGTGTTCCTTTTTTCCACTGGCCATTTGATCCGCCTGTTTCTGGGCCGAGACGAACGCCAAGACAACATAGATCAGGGATAGTCATGGGACTCATGATTCTGTTGGGGGTTTTTGCCCTTTGTGTCATCATCGGCGCGCCAGTAGCATACGCCCTTGGTATCGCTGCATTGGCTTCCTTTTGGTTTGAAGGATTGCCGATGTTTGTTGGATTCCAGCGTATCGTGTCCGGGATCAACGTCTTTTCCCTAATGGCGATCCCGTTCTTCATCTTTGCGGGCGAGTTGATGTTTCACGGTGGTATCGCGATCCGGTTGGTTCGGTTCGCGCAGGCCGCCGTAGGCGCTGTGCGCGGTGGGCTTGGTATCGTCAATGTCTTCTCGTCCATGTTGTTTGGAGGCATTTCCGGATCGGCAATTGCCGATATCTCGGCGCTTGGGTCGATCCTGATCCCGGTGATGAAGGATAAAGGCTATGATGCCGATTATGCGGTGAACGTCACAGTGACATCATCAATTGCCGGGATCATCATCCCGCCCAGCCACAACATGATCATCTTTGCCCTTGCAACAGGCGGTGCAGTTTCAATCTCAAAACTGTTCCTGGCCGGAGTTGTGCCCGGTGTCCTTATGTGTTGCTGCCTTGCGATTGCCGCCTATGTCGTGGCGGTCAAGCGCGGCTATCAGGCCGAACAGTTTCCGGGTTGGACCGCACTGGCCATCGCCTTTGTTGGATCGATCCCTGGCTTGTTGACGGCCGTGATCATTGTTGGAGGGGTCTTGTCAGGCGTCTTTACGGTCACGGAATCCGGCGCGTTCGGGGCAATGTATGCCTTTGTGGTGACGCTTATTGTCTATCGCAGCCTGTCCTGGAAAAACTTCAAAACCGCCGTTATCTCTTCGGTGCGCACAACGTCTATGGTGATGATCCTGATCGCCTGCGCCGGTGCCTTTGCCTATATGCTAACGTTCAACCGGGTGCCGACAAAAACAGTCGAATTCCTGTTGGGTATCACAGAAAACCCGATCCTAATCTTGTTGATGATCAACGCTGTGCTGTTGCTCTTGGGGATGATCATGGACATGGCCGCGTTGATCCTGATCTGCACACCGATTTTCCTGCCGGTGATGAACATGCTGGGCATCGACCCGCTACAGTTCGGCATGATCCTTTTGGTGAACCTCGGTCTTGGTCTTTGCACACCACCTGTCGGGACCTGTCTCTTTGTAGGGTGTGCTGTTGGAAAACTACCGATGGAGAAAGCGGTCAAAACGATTTGGCCTTTCTACCTCGCCATCTTTGCCGCGCTCATGCTGATCACTTTTGTACCGGCAATATCGCTGACACTGCCGAACTTGATCATTGGTCCCTAAATCAAAGGAGAATGAGGCGATGCTGACAATAAGACGCCTGGACATCGATGACGCGGGCAAGTTGATCGCAGGAGCGCGAGCCAAGGCGCAGGAAATCGGTGTACCGATGTGTATTGCCGTTACAGACGAAAGCGGCAACCTCATCGCGTTTGAGCGGATGGATGGTGGCAAGATTACCAGCATCATTTTGGCCATCGACAAGAGTTTCACTGCAACCGGTATCCAAAAAGGAACCGATGCTCTTGGTGAAGCAAATCAGCCTGGCATGGCCGCACACGGAATTTCCTCAACGCTCGGCGGACGAATGGTGACCGTTGCAGGTGGCCTTCCCGTGACCGTCGACGGACAGGTGGTTGGCGGGATCGGTGTCAGCTCGGGCTCGCCAGCTCAGGATCTCGAAGTTGCGCAGGCAGGGGTCACGGCGCTCTGCGAAGCCCAATTGGAAAGAGTTTAAGGAGTCAGATATGACAAAACCCGTCATCGGTTTCATCGGCCTCGGTCTTATGGGCGGTAACATGGCAGAGTGCCTGCAAAACAACAGTTTTGATCTGGTTGTTATGGGTCGGAACAAGGAAGCCGTCGCAGCCACAGTCAACCGCGGTGCTGTAGAGGTTAAAACGCCACGAGAGCTTGCTGAAAACAGCGATATCGTGATGCTTTGTGTAACAACATCCGATGTCGTCGAAAGCCTGATCTACGGAGATGACGGCATCCTGGCAGGCATCAAAGATAGTGCTGTGGTCATTGACTTTGGAACTTCGATCCCAGCGTCCACACGCAAAATCGGCGCAGACTTGGCCGCAAAAGGTGCTGGTATGATTGATGCGCCGCTGGGACGCACACCCGCGCACGCCAAGGATGGTTTGCTGAACATCATGGCAGCAGGCGATATAGCCACCTTTGAGAAGGTGAAACCTGTCCTGGATGTACTGGGGGAAAATGTCTTTCACCTCGGCGAACTGGGTGCGGGCCATGTGACCAAGCTCATCAATAATTATATGGGCATGACGACAGCTTGCACCATGAGCCAAGCCTTTGCTGTGGCTGAACGCTCAGGGGTTAACAAACAGCAGCTTTTTGACATCATGTCAGCTGGACCGTCCAATTCCCCCTTTATGCAGTTTTGTAAGAACTACGCGGTGGATGGTGTCAGCGATTTGGGGTTTTCGATTAACAACGCCAACAAGGATCTTGGATACTTCCTGAAGCTGGCCGAGGACGTGGGCACTCGTGCCGAGATCGCTGAAGGAACCGCGAACAACCTTCAGGCAGCCGCGGACGCAGGCATGGGCGACGGCAACGTGCCGGAAATCTTCGACTATTTTGCCAAGCTTTAGCGTCAGATCCATCAGTCACGCATAGCAGCACCAATTGAACGGGAAAGAGCAACCATGAGACTTCAGGGTAAGACCGCAATTGTCACGGGTGGTGGCCGCGATATCGGGCGCGCCTGCGCTGTCAAACTCGCCGCCGAAGGGGTGAATGTCGCGGTGAACTACTTCGCCAGTAGTGCCGGCGCCGAGGAAACCGTAGCCGAGATCAAAAAGATCGGTGGACAGGCGTTTGCAATGCAAGGCGACCTGAACAAACCCGAAGAGGTCGATGCGTTGATCGCCAAGACGGTCGATACCTATGGCAGCCTGGACATTCTGGTGAACAATGCCGGAGGTTTGATCGCGCGCAAGAAAATCGCCGAGATGTCGCTTGAGCATTGGCAGGCTGTCATGGATCTCAACCTGACCAGCACGTTTCTTATGGTCAAAGCGGCACTGCTGCATATGAAATCCGGGGCCATTGTAAACATCGCCAGTCAGGCGGGTCGCGACGGTGGTGGCCCGGGTGCGTCGGCTTATGCAACGTCAAAAGGCGGGGTCATGACGCTCACCCGTAGTCTTGCAAAAGAACTGGGTCCTGATATCCGTGTCAACGCAATCTGCCCAGGCATGATCGACACGGATTTCCATAACATCCATACTCCCGATGCAGGCCGTCGGGGGCTAGAAGCCGCTGCGCCGCTCAAGCGGCAAGGCCAGTCTCAGGACGTTGCGAACCTCGTGGCGTTTCTGGCAAGCGAGGACTCGGCTTATCTGACCGGGACCAATGTCGATATCAATGGTGGGATGCTGTTCTCGTGACCACTGCAGAACAGGTTACCTAATTGTCGAACGCTACCGTTTGTCAAACTTCGAAGTACTGGAAACCGGAATATGCGAATTCTCGCGATAGGTGAATGCATGGCCGAAATGGCCCCAACTGACGCGCCAAGCACGTATCAAATGGGGTTCGCCGGAGACACGTTCAATACAGCTTGGTATCTGGCCCAACTCACACCCGAAACGCCCTTGTCCTATTTTACCGCCGTCGGAGATGATGCCATCTCGTCCCGTATGCTGGATGCGATGCGCGAAAGCGGGGTCAACACCCAGCAGGTGCGGATCGTGCCAAACCGTTCAGTGGGGTTGTATCTTATCACGCTAAACAACGGGGAACGCAGTTTTACCTATTGGCGCGGCCAGTCGGCCGCACGCCTGTTGGCCCAAGACAAGCAAGCACTTGCCCGCGCCATGACGCAATCAGATCTCATCTATTTCTCGGGCATCACTCTGGCAATCTTGAACCCTGAAGGGCGCGCCGCCTTGCTCGACGTTGCTCAGTCAGCGCGGCGCGCCGGAAAACGGATTGCCTTCGACCCCAATCTGCGCCCGCATCTTTGGGACAGTCCCTCTGAGATGACCGAGAACATCATGCAGGCCGCCGCAGTTAGCGATATCGCTTTGCCATCGTTCGAGGACGAGGCACGTTGGTTCAGCGATCAGGAACCCGCGGCCACTTTGCAGCGCTATGCAAGGGCGGGCGCGGAAACGATCGTTGTCAAGAATGGCGCAGAAACGGTCCTGTATCGTACCGGCGGCGCAGAGGGCTCAGTCCATGTTCCGCCTCTGGCCTCGGTTGTGGATACGACTGCTGCAGGCGACAGTTTCAACGCTGGCATTCTGGCGGGGCTGGCAACGGACACACCCTTGCCTGACAGCATAGCGCTGGCCTGCAAACTGGCAGGGCATGTCGTGCAAGGCAAAGGTGCACTTGTTCCCATCAACCAAAGCCTGCTCGACAGTTGCCTACAGCCCTAGCAGAAGGATCCAGCCCATGCCGAACCCTCAGCCTGCCGAAACAATCAAACTGCATCTGGATACGCTTGATCGCTTGTCAAAGGTCAGCACGGCAACCGTGGCAACGCTGCTTTACAAACGCGGTTATCAAAACGCCTATGTTCAAGGCGTTGCCCCATTGGGCAAGGGCAAGCCCACCCTTGTGGGCCCGGCTTTTACACTGCGCTACATTCCTGCACGGCCAGACACCGATCCGATCGAGGCGTTTCGTGAGCCAGATCACCCGCAGCGCGTGGCCGTGGAAACATGTCCTGAACGCGCTGTATTGGTAATGGATTGTCGGCAGGACGCCACGGCGGCCTCGGCAGGTTCGATCCTTTTAACGCGACTGGAAATGCGCGGAGCAGCGGGCGTTGTCACGGATGGTGGCATTCGCGACGCCGACGGTGCCGCAGCACTTGAGATGCCAGTCTTTGCTGCAAAACCGTCTGCCCCGACCAACCTTACGAAACATCATGCAGTTGATATCGGTTTGCCAATTGGGTGTGGCGGCGTGGCGGTCTATCCCGGTGACATCGTTCTGGGTGACAGCGATGGTGTCATGATTATCCCTCGTCACCTTGCAGATGACATTGCGATCGAGGCAGGCCCAATGGAGCTGTTCGAACGCTTCGTTCTGGAAGAGGTGCGAAAAAACACCTCCGTAATCGGGCTTTATCCTGCAACCGACCCAGACGTTCTTGAACGATTTGAGGTCTGGCGCGCACGGCTCTCTGACTGATGTCTGAATCGCAGCCACGCATTGTCCAAAACAGGGACAAATTCAATTCCCCTCAGGTTTCACCCGCTAAGAGGATCGTCGCGTTGGGCTTAAATTACTGCAATGAACTGGGGCAGAAACGGATTAACAGAGAATTCGGGTCGCCGAGAGAGACAGCTGTTGCAGCGTTTGAATTTACGGGATCCGGCTTGCTTGACAACTCGGCGACCGCCGCCAAAATTTTAACTGTCTCGTCTGGCTTAGAAAACGCGCTGTGCAACTCGTACCGCTTCACAGTCGGATCGGTTACACGATGCAACCACCTAAAGGATAATTTGTCCAGATGACTGTTTCTCCAAAGGCAGCGAGTTTACGGGCCCGAGAAATCTGTTCGCTCGCGCCAATTGTACCGGTTTTGGTGGTTGATGATGTCGCAACAGCCCGACCATTGGCCGAGGCACTAATCGCAGGCGGTTTGCCCGCGCTGGAGGTCACGTTGCGCACCCCTGCCGCTCTCGAGGTCGTTCGGGTCATGAGCGGCGTCCCGGGTGGACATGTGGGGGCTGGCACACTGAAAACCCCCGAAGATGTTAGGGCCGCCAAAGAGGCCGGCGCTACCTTCGGTGTCTCTCCGGGTGCAACCGATGAAATTCTTGCGGCTTGTGAAGCCGAAGGATTGACGCTCCTGCCCGGGGCCGCGACTGCGTCTGAGGCGATGCGTCTTTTGGCGCGAGGCTATGATATGCTCAAGTTCTTTCCAGCCGAGGCCTCGGGCGGGGTATCGGCACTCAAGGCTATTGGCGGGCCTTTGCCGCAGGTTTCCTTCTGCCCTACGGGTGGGGTCAGCGCGGCGAATGCAGGCTCATATCTGTCGCAGAAGAACGTGGTTTGTGCTGGAGGCAGTTGGGTGGCGCCCAAAGATCTTATCGCCGTGGGTGATTGGGCGGGTATCGAAACTCTGGCTCGGGACGCGGCCCAGTTGGAGATGTGTAAATGAAGATTTCCGAGGTTCATACACATCTTCTTGACTACAAGCTTGAGACCGCCTTCGAGAGCGCAGCAACTCGTTTCACGCGACGCCAACATGTTTTGGTCGAGATTATCTGTGACGACGGAACAACGGGTTGGGGCGAGTGCTTGGGGCCAGCGCAGCCAAACGCTGCGATCGTAAAGGCCTATGCGCCCAATTTAATTGGCCGCAATCCGCTGGATACGGAAGTTCTCTGGCAAGGCCTGTATAATCTCCTACGAGACCAAGGGCAGCGCGGTCTCACAATGACCGCACTTTCAGGAATTGATGTCGCTTTGTGGGATATCAAGGGTCACCACTTTGGCGTTCCGGTTTCGGTGCTTCTCGGGGGACGTGTTCGGGACACAGTAAAGGCATATGCGACCGGGTCATTTCGGCGCGACGGGGTCGATCGTATTTCGGACAATGCCGAGGAATGCGCAGCCCATGTCGCTGCAGGGTTCCACGCAGTTAAAATCAAGATTGGCTTTGGGGTGGAAGAAGATCTTGCAGTCATCAAGGCGGTGCGTGAAGCGATCGGAACGCATACTCGTCTGATGATTGACGCAAATCACGGGTACTCGATCCAAGAAGCGATCATTCTGGGCAACCGTGCGGCAGAGTTCGATATCGATTGGTTCGAGGAACCGGTCATTCCAGAACAACTTGACGCGTACCGTCGTGTTCGCGCCGGTCAACCTATTCCGGTTGCTGGCGGCGAAACTTGGCATGGCAGATTTGCGTTCCGTGAGCCCTTGGAAACAGGATGTATCGATATCGCCCAGCCAGACTTGTGTGGCACTGGTGGTTTTTCGGAGATGCGCCGGGTCGTTGATATGGCGGCTCTTCACGGCGTACGTGTTGTTCCGCATGTTTGGGGAACAGCGGTGCAAATCGCTGCGAGCCTTCAGTTTGTTTCGGCCCTACTACCAGACCCGCCACGACGCAATCCAATCGAACCGATTTTTGAGTTTGATCGAACGCACAACCCATTCAGGCAGGCGATAGTCACCCACCCGATCGAACATGAAAACGGTGTAATCGCAATTCCGAACAAACCGGGTCTGGGTATTGAGATAAACCGTAATGCATTGGCAGAGTTCGCCATAGGAGACCTCGAATGATCGAACGCAGCTTCTCTGGCCGTACCCCTGAGATCAAGCTGCCTGCAGGCGCCATTGATACACACCTTCACGTCTATCTTTCCGGGTTTCCAGCACTGCCAAATGGTCCCGGCCTACCAGAGGGCCAGCCTGGGTTATCAGAGTACCGACAAGTCATGGGCTGGCTTGGCATCGACAGGTTTGTCATCACGCAAGGAAATGCACATCAGACAAACAATGCAAATTTGCTGGCAGCGCTCAATGAAACCAGGGGGGAGGCACGCGGGGTCGCCGCAATAGACGGTGAGACCTCTGACGCAGAACTTGAAATGCTCAAGGATGGAGGGGCCGTTGGGACGCGTATCGTGGATCTGCCAGGGGGCGCGGTTGGTCTCAACCAGCTCGAAGAGGTCGATGCCCGTGCTTTTGCCGCGGGCTGGATGATTGCGATTCAGTTCGATGGCTCAGATATTTCGGACCATGTTGAGAGGCTCTTACAACTACGGTCCAGATGGGTTTTGGACCACCATGGGAAATTCTTAAGGGGTCTCGCGTCTGATGGCGATGAAGTCGGAATGCTCAAACGCCTTGTCGACGGCGGTAGATGCTGGTTCAAGTTTGCTGGTTGCTATGAGTCCTCCATCGAAGGCGAACCGCATTATTCAGATGTAGCTAAAGTTTCGAGGATCATGGCAGCCCATGCCCCCGAGCGCATTGTGTGGGGAACGAATTTTCCTCACAATTCGGCGACAAAAACCTCGGACTACCCTAACGACGCCGCGTTGCTCGACACGGTTCTGAAATGGTTTCCAGACGACCGCGCGCGTCACCTCGCTCTCGTAGAAAACGCCGAAGAACTATACGGTTTCCAATCTGTAGCGACGTGATCGCCGCCTGCAAAAAGTGAGATATTCAATATGCTAAACAAACTTTTGATTACGGGCGCGGACGGCAAACTAGGGTCGGTTTGCCGGTCTCGCTTACACGGCCTCGCTACCACGATTCGCCTTGGCGCGCGGGAGGATGTGGGCCCCGCCGGTGCAAATGAAGAAATTATGTTTTGCGACTTGGGCGACAAAGATGCGGTTGAGGCCATGGTTGAAGGGTGCGATGGGATTGTTCACATGGGGGGGCAATCGATCGAAGCACCTTGGGAAACTATAAAACAATCCAATATCGACGGTGTATTCAATCTCTATGAAGCGGCCCGAAAATCGTCGGTTACGCCGAGGATTTTCTTTGCCAGTTCAAATCACGCGATTGGCTTTCACGAACAGACAACGCGGCTTGATGCAAATGCACAGGTAAGGCCCGATGGTCTTTATGGCGTGTCAAAAGTCTTCGGAGAAGCTCTCGCAAGGCTCTATTTTGAGAAGTTTGGGATCGAGACGGCATTGGTCCGCATCGGTTCATCCTTTCCGGAACCAAAGAACCATCGCATGCTTGCAACCTGGTTGAGTTACGATGATCTGATATCTCTTATAGAGAGTGTTTTCACTATTCCGCGCTTGGGATGTCCGATTGTCTACGGTGCTTCGAACAACGACGCATCCTGGTGGGACAATCGTGAAACAAGCTTTCTGGGCTGGAAGCCAAAAGACAACTCCGAGACGTTTCGCGCCCGTATCGATGCCGAATGCACCCCACCTGCGAAAGACGAAGTTTCCGCAGTTTATCAGGGCGGAGAGTTCTGTGGTCAGGGCATTCTTGAAGAATAGCTCCAATCCGATCAGCCCATAAGGGTGGACATTCTGAAAAGGTAAACTGATGCGACCAAACAAAATTAGAGAGCATTGGGCCGCCGGACGGCCTGTAGTTAATGGATGGCTGGCGATCCCAAGCGGTTTCTCGGCCGAAACCATGGCGCATCAGGGATGGGACACGCTTACTGTTGATATCCAACATGGCGTAATCGACTACCAAAAGGCGGTCGAGATGTTCACTGCAATTTCGACAACCGATACCGTCCCAGTTACGCGCGTGCCGTGGCTCGAGCCCGGTATTTTGATGAAGGTGCTCGATGCCGGGGCTTACGGCGTTATTTGCCCAATGATCAATAACCGCGAAGATGCCGAGAATCTTGTGGCGTGGACACACTACCCGCCCAACGGAACAAGGAGTCTTGGGCCGACCCGAGGCCTCTTGTACGGAGGTTCAGACTACCCGCAGCATGCCAATGACACGATCGTCGTCTTTGCGATGATCGAGACTCTGCAAGGTCTCGACAACCTTGAAGACATACTGTCGGTTCCAGGGCTCGATGCCGTGTACATCGGACCTTCCGATCTTTCCCTGGCTTTAGGTTGCCGCCCGGTATTCGATGAGGTCGAGCCCCCCGTGGCCGAGGCCATTGAACTGATAGCCGCCAAGGCAAAAGAGTATGGGAAGTTCGCTGGCTGCCATAACGGAACACCGGAATACGCTTTGAAGCGCATCGAAATGGGGTTCCAGTTCGTCACAATCGCGTCGGATGCCCGTTTGATGGCTGCTGCTTCGAAAGACGCTTTGGCCCAGGTGCGTGGTGGACTGTCATAGTCTGTTGGCGGTGAACTTTGGGAAGCGCGTTTCAAAAACGTGGAGCCAGACAAGTTTCCGCTACTGTGCGCGGCTCCAATATCAGGATCCGCCTTTGCGCTGTTTGGTATGTTCAAAAGTCGAAAGATCTAACCGACACACGACCAAGACTTAGGAGGCACGCATGTCGCGTATTAAGCCCGAGAACCTCAGATCACGTCAATGGTTCGCCAATCCGAGCGATCCGGAAATGACCGCGCTCTATTTGGAACGTTATCTCAACTACGGGCTCACGCGCGAAGAACTGCAATCCGGTAAACCTATCATCGCAATTGCACAGACGGGCAGCGACCTAAGCCCTTGCAATCGCCACCATCTGGAGCTCGCCAAACGGGTGCGCGACGGAATCATCGCAGCAGGAGGCACAGCCATCGAAGTGCCGGTCCATCCCATTCAGGAAACTGGCAAACGACCCACCGCCATGCTCGACCGTAATCTGGCATACCTGAGTTTGGTTGAAACGCTGTACGGCTACCCGATTGATGGCGTGGTGTTGATGATTGGCTGTGACAAGACGACACCGGCACTTCTGATGGCAGCTTCAACGGTCAACATTCCAGCCATCGCTCTGTCTGTGGGGCCGATGCTCAATGGTTGGCACGAGGGGAAGCGTGCAGGGTCTGGCACTGTTATTTGGAAAGCTCGCGAACGCCTTGCTGCCGGAGAAATCTCTGCTGATGAATTCATGGATGCCGCCGCAGCATCTGCTCCCTCGGTGGGGTACTGCAACACCATGGGAACCGCCACCACCATGAACAGCTTGGCCGAAGCACTCGGCATGCAGCTACCAGGCGCGGCGGCCATTCCGGCCCCATACCGCGAACGCGGTCAGATCAGCTATGAGACCGGACAACGCATCATTGAAATGGTGTGGGAGGATCTGCGCCCGTCTGACATTATGACGCGCGCGGCCTTTGAGAATGCTATCGTGGTTAACTCCGCCATTGGCGGATCCACCAATGCGCCTATTCACCTAAATGCAATTGCGCGCCATCTAGGTGTGTCGCTTGACAATGATGACTGGCAGGCTTTGGGGCACAATGTGCCACTTTTGGTCAATCTACAGCCCGCAGGCGAATATCTCGGTGAAGATTACCACCGCGCTGGCGGTGTTCCTGCCGTGATCGCAGAGCTGATTGCAGCTGGTCGCCTACCTCATGCAGAGGCCAAAACTGTCAACGGGCACAGCATAGCCAACAACTGCACGCGCCGGCGCAGCACAAATTCCAACGTCATCAAATCTGTTGATGCCCCGGTGAAAGACAAGGCAGGGTTTATCAATCTAAAGGGCAATCTATTTGACAGCGCGTTGATGAAAACCAGTGTCATCGGGCCAGAATTTGCAAAAGCTTATCTTTCCAATCCCGATGATCCCAACGCGTTTGAGGGTCGTGCAGTTGTTTTTGATGGACCCGAAGATTTTCACAAGCGCATTGACGACCCTTCTCAGGATATCGATACCCGTTGCATTCTCGTTATGCGCGGAACCGGCCCCAAAGGGTATCCCGGTGGAGCAGAAGTCGTGAATATGCGTGCGCCATCTTATCTCTTGAAGCAAGGCGTTCAGGAATTACCCTGCATAGGTGATGGGCGCCAATCTGGCACCTCTGGCTCGCCATCAATCCTTAACGCTGCACCAGAGGCCGCCGACAATGGTGGCCTAGCAGTTCTGCAAACAGGGGATCGGATCCGCGTTGATCTTAACACCTGCACAGTCAACATTCTGATTTCCGATGCGGAACTTGAGCGGCGCAAGGAACTGTTAATCCACAACGGTGGATATCCCGTGCCCGAAAGCCAATCTCCTTGGCAACAGTATTTCCGTGATCTGGTGCAACCTTTTGACAAGGGTATGAACCTACGCAATGCTGACGCCTATCGCGACATCGCGCGTAAGTCACTGCCTCGAGACAACCACTGAATTCAACAAATTGTGGACACCAGCGGGATGGTTTGAGGCGACACATACGCCTTCCGGTTTCACATCTTCATCTCGGTGGTGACGGTAATCCTGACCATTATGATGTCTCTCCTACCTCTCATTTTTCGCGGCTCCTGCTTGGCAGGGTGGTTTGGGCCAGCATTTTCGGGAGGAGGTGAAAATGCTGGCCCTTTGCGTTGGCGCTCCCTGTTGGCTTTTTCGCCGCCGCTTTTGCTGGCTTACTCTGGGAGGAGCGAGGACCAGCAAATTTCGTGCAATCTTCTATCCTGAGGGTCTACTTCTCTATTCGTCAGCCATCAATTTCGCGGCATATTCCGGGATATCGGATCGCGAAATTCCGATCTGAGCGAGCTGATAGTCGTTCATATTCGAAAGTGTGGAGAGCATCCGGGCCATTTGAAGCGCCTTCAAGGCAGCATTTGCCGTGGTTCCGATCCACGCCAAGAAGCTGATTGATAGGCCGATGGCGTGACCACGATCTGTACCAGCCGTTTCGGTGTTAGCAGCCATACGCAGCCTCCATAGCAAGTCTTTTGATGCCACTGCGCGGAATACCCAGATCTGTTAAGTCGCGGTCAGATAGCACCGAGAGCTCATAATACGTTGCGCGATAAACCCTGCGTTTGGCCTGTGCCCTGCGTATCGTGTCCAGCTTTTGATGAAAGAACGTGCGCCCAGCTTCAAAAACGACATCTAGCCCGCTGTTTGATCGAGTAATTGCCATGATATTGCCTCGTCCGTTGCTGCAATGCAGTATTTATGCTGCAATGCAGAGATAAGGGTATTTGGTAGCGCTCACAATTCGACAATTTGGCAAAGGCCACATGCCATATTGGAACAGCAAAGGTCACGACATGGACATTTCTGCGCAAATGCTAATCTTTACGACGGTTGTCGAGCAGGGCAGCATCTCTGCGGCTGCTAGATCAATGGGGCAGACCCCATCGGCAGTAAGTAAGCAGATCGGGTTACTTGAAGATCAGGTGCATTACCGCCTTCTCAATCGCACCAGAACGGGTGTCTCTCCGACGCGAGAAGGCCAAGATTTCTATGAAAAATGCAAAGCAATGGCTGACAAATTCAATGAAGCCAAAGCGATGATCCACAGCTTTGACGGTGTCCCACGTGGAGAACTCAGGATCGCGTCGACTGTTGCATTCGGTAAGTCCCAACTGATTCCTGCCCTGCCAGAGTTCATGAATGAGAACCCAGAGGTTCAAATGTCTCTGGATCTGACCGACCGAGAAATTGATCTTCGGAGTGAAGGGTTCGATGCGGCGATCTGCTTTGCGGAACAACGCAAGAATCCAGATATGGTCATCAGGCGCATTATGCAGAGTCGAAGGGTGCTATGTGCCTCACCTGAATACCTTGAGCGTTCTGGAACACCGTCGAGTTTTGCCGAATTGGCTGAGCACAATTGCTTGAGAGTTGCTGGGAGAAGCCAACGGAACGCTTGGAACAGCATCGAACCGAACCCAGGCGAAAAATTTGAAGCAACGGGAAGTTTTGAGGGAAACAGCACCGATGTCGTCTTTCGAGCCGCTCTTGCTGGCATCGGGATCGCACGGCTGCCCTGCTATATGGCAAACACTAAATTTAGCTCCGGCGAACTTGTCCACGTCATGCCTGAGTATGCACCACCCAGCACAGATATTGTCGTAATGTTTGCCGAAAGACGGAATCTGGCACCAAAAACCCGCGCGTTCGTAGATTATCTCGTGCGGCGGTTTCGGGATGCCGAAAAGAACCAAAAGAACGGCTAACTACGCATAGAAACGATAGCAGTTGTCCACGTTTATCCGATCCAATCTGCTGTGACTGTTTAAAAGCCCAGCCGAGTTTCAAACAGAACTGACTGGGCACCTCGATCAAAAATCTGGTAGCGGTTGGTGATTATAGAATTGGTTAATTCAATCTAAGAGGAGCCTTTCTCCGAACACATGATCAATGGCTGCTATTAGCGGCATTAAAGTGATAGTGTGCTTAACCCGCAGATGAGCTGAACACCTAAAGATGGATCGCTTCACCTAAATCTGCTTCGACATTACTTTCCAATCGTTTCAACACCAAAAAACATCCAATGTTTGGGATAGTAGGCCAAGACCTGGTCGCGGAAACGCAGTCTGCGAAAGTCAAATTTCTAAGGCCACTGAGGGCTTGGCCAGGATGAACCTTGGGTTGGGACGAAGCTATGAAAACACAATGCTCGCTTCGCCGTACGCGGTAGTTACTTCAGATAAGTGTTGAACCAATCAATGGTGCGGTCCCAGGCTAGGTTTGCCATTTCCTCGTCATAACGAGGCGTGCTGTCGTTATGAAAACCGTGGTTGGCATTTTCGTAGATGTAGGCCTCATAAACCTTTTCGTTGGATTGCAGGGCGGCTTCAAAATCTGGCCAACCTGCGTTGATGCGGTCATCAAGCTCTCCCATCTGAATTAGTAACGGGGCCTGAATTTTGGCCACATCCTCAACTGCTGGCTGACGGCCATAGAACGGCACGCCCGCCGCTAGTTCCGGGTAGGCCACCGCAATTGCGCTGACCACACCACCGCCATAGCAGAAACCCACAGCGCCAACCTTCCCGGTGCAGTCTTCTCGGTTCAATAGGTATTCAAAGCCATTGAAGAAATCATTCATCAGCTCGACCCTATCGACCGTCTTTTGCAGCTCACGCCCATCAGCATCGTTGCCTGGGTATCCTCCAACCGGCGTCAGACCGTCTGGAGCCAGAGCCATAAAGCCTGCTTTCGCCAAGCGTCGCGCCACATCTTCGATGTAGGGATTAAGGCCGCGGTTTTCGTGGATTACCAACACCGCAGGCGAGGGTCGTCCACACCGGCAGGCCGGACAAGGTAGCCCCGTACGTCGCCGGTCCCATTTGGTGAGGCATAGGTGATGTAGTCTGCATGGATATCGGGGT
Source organism: Ruegeria sp. O11 (assembly GCF_056535285.1). Taxonomy (NCBI): domain Bacteria; kingdom Pseudomonadati; phylum Pseudomonadota; class Alphaproteobacteria; order Rhodobacterales; family Roseobacteraceae; genus Ruegeria; species Ruegeria sp. O11. The sequence continues at coordinate 104,190 of NZ_JBQERS010000002.1, forward strand.
CGTTGAATGACACCTGCTCGGCCAATGCATAATTCGGGCTGAGCATGTTCAGCAACGCGACCGCAGATAAACCGCCAACCGCGAACTTACCTGCGCGATCCAGAAACTGACGCTTAGTGATCTTGCCGTGCGCGTAAAAATCGTACAGGTCCAAAAGTTCCTGGTCGAAGTCTTTTGCCGTCATGCGAGTCATGGTGAATCTCCCGATGAGTTGGTGGTCGAAAGTGAGAAATCGTCAGATCATAGGGTCGTGATTGGTTTGAGTTTCTTAAAAATTCAGTCCAACGTCACGCAGCCTTTAGATGCTCCAAGGCGGCCTGAGTGCCGCCTCTGTTATGAGGCATACCGTTCTTGGCTAGCCCCATTTCTACGCCAGAAAGGGTGGCCATCAACATTAGGTCGTTGAAGTCGCCCAAATGACCAATGCGGAACACCTTGTCGGCTACCTTGGACAGACCATTTCCTAGTGAGATGTCATAGTGCTCCAGCGCCGTAGCACGAAACGCATCGGCAGAGTGACCTTCTGGGACCTTAACCGCAGTCAAGACGCCCGATTCCTGACCTTGATGTGTGCACAAAACCTCAAGACCCCAGGCGCGCACGGCAGCCCGTGTCGCGGCTCCGTGTCGGGCATGACGGGCAAAAACGTTGTCCAACCCTTCCTCGTGCAACATGTCGATGGCCTCATTTAATCCATAGAGAAGATTGGTGCCGGGGGTGTAAGGAAAGAACCCCTTCTGATTTGGTCCGACCATATCTTGCCAATCCCAGTAACTTCGCGGCGTGGTCACGGATTGTGAGTGTTTCAGAGCCCGATCGCTCACGGCGTTGAAGCTCAAACCAGGCGGTAACATCAGTCCTTTTTGCGAGCCGGAGACACACACATCGACCCCCCAGTCATCGAACCGAAAATCAATCGACGCAAGGCCGGAGATGGAGTCCACGATTAGAAGTGCGGGGTGTTTTGCTGCGTCCATGGCCCTGCGCACTTCCTCAATTGATGAGACTGACCCGGTGGACGTTTCGTTGTGAACGACGCAAACCGCCTTTATGTCGTGCTGCTCATCCGCACGTAGACGGTCTTCAATCTGATTGGGGTCCGCGCCGCCACGCCAATCCCCTTCAATCAGCTCTGGGTGCAATCCTAGTTTTCCAGCCAAGTTGCACCACATGAAGGCGAAATGCCCTGTTTCGAACATCAGAACTTTTTCGCCAGGCGAAACCGTGTTCACAAGTGCGGCTTCCCATGCACCGGTGCCGGATGTAGGATAGATAAAGACGTTCTGTTTTGTCCTGAAAATTGATTTCATGCCATCGAGGGCCTTGTTCCCGACTTCTGCAAAATTGGGTCCTCGATGATCAATGGTCTGCGTGCTTATGGCTTTCAGGATGCGCTCTGGCACAGAACTCGGCCCTGGAATCTGCAAAAAGTGTCTGCCCGCCTGACGCATTTGAACTCATCCTTACGCTGGTGCCAATAGAGAGGTGCTATTACCTATTGCAAAAGTTAATTATGAATTCATTATTCAGTCAACGGTGAAGTGAAGCGTTTTATAAGACGTGAAGGGAAGGGAAGGCGAACCTGATGGTGGAGAATGGGTCGTTGTACCGCCGACTGTTGTCTGATGTACGGGGAGAGGTGATGTCAGATCCAGCATCGCTTGCTCGATACTCGACAGATGCCTCAATCTATCAGATGACACCGGACGCCGTGGTGATCCCTCGGTCCACTGAAGATGTCCAAGCTGTAATGTCCATTGCGCGGGACGAGGGAAGTTCGGTTCTGCCTCGCGGCGGCGGCACCTCGCAATGCGGGCAAACGGTCAATCAAGGTGTTGTGCTGGACAACACAAAACACTTGAATCGTATTCTAGACGTAGATGTTGAGAAGCGTATTGCGCGCGTTCAGCCCGGTGTTGTTCTGGATCAATTGAACCAAGCGTTGAAGCAGCATGGCCTGTGGTTTCCCGTGGATCCTTCAACAGCGTCCCGTTGCACTCTTGGGGGGATGGCGGCAAACAATTCTTCAGGCGGAAAGTCTCTCCGATACGGGATCATGCGAGACAACGTCCGTGCGATAAACGCAATCACGGTTGACGGCGCGGAAGCGCGGTTCAGCGCTGATACGGCCGCATCAGGCGATTATGCGGATCTTGTTGGTGATATGCGCGCTCTTGGGCGTCGCGAGGCTGCTGAAATTGACGCTCGTTTTCCTAAAGTCCAGCGCCGTGTGGGCGGGTACAATATCGACGCGCTCGTAGGTAACGACATTAACATGTCCCATTTGTTGGTGGGGTCAGAAGGCACATTGGCCTATTTCACAGAACTGGAATTAAGCCTGGCTCATCTGCCGGGCGCGAAAGTTACCGGTGTGTGCCATTTCCCGACATTCCGTGCTGCCATGGAAGCCACCCAGCACATCGTGACACTCAACCCGCAGGCGGTAGAGTTGGTCGACGACACCATGATTGCCTTGGGGCGTGAAATCCCATTGTTTCGCGAAACGATTAATGCATTTGTTGAAGGCAATCCCGAAGCCCTGCTGCTGGTGGAATTCGCCGAGGGCAGCGCCGAGGCCAATGCTGCAAAACTAGTCGAGCTTTCGCAACTGATGGGAGATCTCGGGTTTGCTTTCAGCGGTGCGGAAAACCGGTGGGGCGGCGTTGTCTCTGTTACGGACAACTCTTTGCAGAATGCTATCGCCGAGTACCGAAAATCCGGGTTGAATGTCATGATGTCGATGAAAGAGGCAGGCAAACCGATCTCTTTTGTCGAAGATTGCGCCGTCCCGTTGTCCGACCTCGCCGATTACACCGCTGGCCTAACCGAAATATTTGCCCGGCATGGCACAAAGGGAACATGGTACGCGCATGCCTCGGTGGGGTGTTTGCACGTGCGCCCTGTGCTGAACATGCGGCAAGACAAAGACGTCCGGACAATGAGGGCGATCGCCGAAGAAACATTTGATCTGGTCAAAAAATATAAAGGATCTCATTCAGGTGAACATGGTGACGGGATCGTACGATCAGAATTTCATGAAAAGATGTTCGGTCAACGTATCGCTTCTGCGTTTGAGCAGGTTAAGAACCGGTTTGATCCCGACGGGGTGATGAATCCCGGCAAGATCGTGAACGCGCCTGCCATGGATGACCGCCGACTGTTCCGCTACGGCCAGGACTATTCGATTCCTGAATTCGAAACGACGCTGGACTGGTCTGCTTGGCCGGGTGTCGGAGGAGGGTTTCAGGGCGCCGTCGAGATGTGCAACAATAATGGTGCATGTCGCAAGCTCAAGGGCGGCGTTATGTGCCCTTCTTTCCGAGCGACCCGAGACGAGCGAGACGCTACACGTGGGCGGGCAAATTCGTTGCGGTTTGCCATTAGCGGGCAGATGCCGGGCGGTTTGTCGTCTGATGCCATGTTGGACACAATGAAGTACTGTGTGTCCTGCAAAGCTTGCGCTCGGGAATGTCCGACTGGCGTCGACATGGCGCGAATGAAAATCGAAGTATTGTCAGCAAAGCGTAAAAAAGATGGGCTGACGTTGGCAGACAAATTGATAGCTTACCTGCCCCGATATGCGCCAAAAGCCGCGAAAGTCGCGTGGCTTGTGAATTTACGAAACAAAATTGGACTCTCGCGTAAGCTATTGGAGGGACCGACTGGTATTTCAGCGCGACGCGATCTGCCAGTGTGGTCTTCTGCTCCGTTCCGTGATGTCGAGGCTCAGGACAATGATCCGCAGGTGTTGCTGTTTGCCGATGTGTTCAACCGGTATTTCGAACCGGAAAATTTGCGCGCTGCCGTCCGGGTTTTGCGGGCAACAGGATTTCGGGTGGCCGTGGCGCGAGACGATCGATCTGACAGTGCTTTGGATTGCGGACGTACTCTCTTGGCTATGGGGTGCGTGGACGACGCGCGACACGAGGCACAACGCGTGATTGACGCGACACGAGAGGCGGTTGCAAAAGGTGTTCCAGTGGTCGGGCTCGAACCTTCCTCTATCCTCACTTTCCGGGATGAATTTTTAGCGCTTTGCCCGGGGCCGGAAACGGAGATGTTGTCGAACGCAACGTGTACCTTAGAGGAATTTCTGGCCGATCAGCCGGACTTGCCCCTGAAGCCGTTGGACCGCCCGATTTATTTGCATGGGCATTGCCACCAGAAAGCACACGATGCCGTCACACCGATGCTTGACCTTTTGAAGCGTATTCCAGGGGCACAAGTTCACATGATTGAAAGCAGTTGTTGTGGCATGGCAGGGGCATTTGGATATTCGCCCGACACTATCGATGTTTCGATAAAGATGGCACAACTCGACTTGTTCCCGGCATTGGAAGCAGCGCCCGGAGATGCAGTTATCGTGGCAGACGGGACATCTTGCCGCCATCAAATCGCGGAAGGTACGCAGCATCAAGCTGTGCACGTCGCGCGCCTCTTGGATATGGTTCTTGATGTTTAGGAAATGGAAATGAACCTGACGGACAGCATTAATCGCCCGACCCTTCACGAAGAATTAGTCGAAAGGCTGCGTAACCTGGTTGTCGAAGATGTTTTAAAGCCGGGTGAAAAAGTGCCCGAGAAACAGCTTTGCGACTCGTTGGGAGTCTCTCGGACACCTTTGCGAGAAGCTTTAAAGGTGCTTGCATCAGAAGGCTTTGTGGTACTTCAAGCCAACCGGGGGGCCCGCGTCGCAAGTGTCACGCGAGAGGAATTGGAGAATACGTTTCCAGTGCTTGCGACGCTTGAGCAACTGGCGGGAGAGTTGGCATGTCAGCACATGGATTCCGCTGAAATTGAACTAATCGAAAGTCGCCACGCCGATATGCTGAAAGCCTATAGTTCACATGACCGACAGGCATATTTTAAGGCCAATCAGGACATTCATCAGGCACTGATACGTGGAGCGCGAAACGATATCCTTGAAAGCCACCACAAGCTGTTGGCCGCACGGGTCCGCCGCGCACGTTTTATGGCCAACTTGTCGGACGAGCGCTGGGCACAGGCCATTGACGAACATGAAGCCATGATGGGGTTGCTCCGGGACCGAGATGCAGATGGGCTTGGAAAGTCCATGAAACTTCACATGATGAACAAACTTTCGGCCCTTGTGAAAGCGCTGGAGGCTGAGGATGAGACGCTTAGTTAAAGACTGGTCGAATGCGCCTGTCAGCTACCCTCGGATACGCCGCTAGTCAGTCTTTAGACCAAGAAACGGGGGCGTCAGCCCACAGTCCAAGGCAAGTTTGTTGAGGTCCCGGCATAGGGCCGGGTTGAGCCTAACGCCGTCTTTGCGGCGAGCCTCAGCGGCAGCCGTTTTGCCTTCGCCCGGCAGGCGCACGGGATCATGACCAGGCAGGGGGGGAGATGCACGCATTTCAGAAAACACGCGGGCTGCGCTAGAAGCAAAGTCTTTGTCCAATCCAAAAGCTGCCGTATCAAGCGCCATTACAAATTGCCCTGTGTTCGTGGACGACGTTGTGTCTGAGGTGAAGTTAACCACATCAGAGCCGAAGGCCGCGCCGTTCAAGACCCCGGCCATCAACCCGATAGCCACCGAAAGACCGAACCCTTTCGGACCGCCGATCGGCAAAAGAAACCCTTCTGACTTGAGGGCGGGGTCCGTCAATGGGTTTCCATCACGCCCAACCATCCAGCCTTCGGGCATAGGCTTGCCTTGCTGCAACAGGGTTTTGATCTTACCCATCGCCGCTACGGTCGTCGCCATATCAAACACAAACGGGTCGGGGCCATCGACGGGGGCGGAAAAAGCAATGGGATTGGTACCAAGAAGCAAGTCGCTACCGCCATACGGCGGGACGTGGTTCGCGCTGCCCACTGCCGCGGCCATACCAAGCAGCCCTGCCTCGGCTTGTGGACGTACATAAAGTGCCAGTGGTCCCGCATGATTGCCGCGCCGAACACCAACCCATCCGATGCCGACCTCTTTTGCCTTTTCAATTGCAAGATCCCGAGCCGCCGACATAGCCAGATGGCCAAGGCCGTCATCTCCGTCGATCAAAGCGGTTGCAACGGTCTCATGTACTACCGTGACTTTTGGCGTAGGATTGGAGCCACCTCCCGCCAGCCGGGCCAGGTACTGTCGCAGGCGAAAAACACCGTGCGTGCCATAGCCATAAATGTCGGCCTCAACCATCGTCGAGGCCACCTTGTCCGCATCTGATTTTGGCGCACCTCGAGTTTCGAGTGCGGCCGCCACAAATTCACGCAGGGTGTGGCAGTCAATTTTCAAAGGCTCAGAAGTCATCTCTTCCCACCTGTTCCTTGTGCCAGAACACCAATTTACGCTGTGTCCAAACCACGGACGCAAATACGACCAGACCGACAAGGCTGAGATACAGGATTAACGAGAAGACGCGCGGCGTGTTGAGCTGCGAGGCGGCAACCCGAATAAGTTCGCCAAATCCCTTGCCACCGCCTAGGAATTCTCCTGTGATCGCACCGGCCATAACGCCGACTGCTCCGATCTTGAGGCCGGTAAAAATCTGCGGCAGGCCAGTCGGCAGTTTCATCTTGAACAATGTCTGCATCCGACTTGCGCCCATCGTCTTGAAAAGCATACGCGCGTTTTCATCGGCGGCGTGAAGCCCAGCCGCAGTACCGACCACGATTGGAAATGTCGCGATAAAGGCAGCAAGTGCGACCTTTGATTCAATACCAAAGCCCAACCACGCTACAAAGAGTGGGGCAAATGCCACTTTTGGCATGGTATCTATCGCCACCAGGTAAGGCATCACTGCCTTTTCACCAAATGCCGTTTCCCCCACCAACACGCCCAGCGAAAATCCGATCGCGATTGCCAGTGCAAAACCATAGATAACCTCTTTGATTGTGATCCACAGCGCCCCAAGCATGTAGCCGCCAGTCAATAGATTTTGTCCCACGAAGATCATATCTTTCAGGGTTTCCAACGGTGTAGGCAGAATGATTGGGGAAACCAGCTTAAGGCTCGTAACAATTTGCCAAGTGCCGACGAAAACCACGAAGACAAAGGTCATCGCCAGCCAGCGTGGGACCGAGTCGATAAAGTGAACTTTTTGTTCCCATACCGTGTCTTCTGCGGTGTCGGCGTCTTTTAGGGCAGGTGAGTAGTTATGAACGTCGCTCACATTTCTTCTCCCTTATCCAGGAGTCCGCGAATGTAGTCTACAATAGCGCCAAACTTGGGTGTGGTCATCATATCCAACGTGCGTGGGCGTGGCAGATCGACCTTCACAATTTCGGCAATCCTGCCCGGGCGTGGTTTCAACACGACGATTTCGTCGGACAAAATCACGGCTTCCTGAATAGAGTGCGTTACAAGAAAAGCAGTCGCATCCTGTTCATGGCAAATCCGCTGCAGTTCCATATTCATCATGTCGCGTGACAGCTCGTCCAGCGCGCTGAATGGTTCGTCTAACAAAAGTACAGCTGGTTCTGTGATCAGCATACGGCAGATTGAGGCGCGCTGAGCCATGCCGCCCGACAATTCGTTCGGGTATACGTTTTCGAATCCCTTCAAGCCCACGATGTCCAATAGTTCGTGAGCCTTGCCCATTGCTTGCTTGGCGGCTGCCTTTCCGTCGCGGATCTCGATTGGCAACACGATGTTTTCCACCGCTGTTTTCCAGGGAAATAGTGTCGCCTGTTGAAACATCATACCAATGTCTCGACGGGGACCGGTCACTGGCAGGCCCTGTAGGATCACACGCCCTTTGGTGGGAGGGATCAGACCCGCCATGATCTTGAGCAGAGTGGATTTCCCGCACCCGCTGGACCCAATGACAGAAGTGAAGCTCCCTTTCCGTAACGTCAGATTAATGTCGTCAAGCGCAACAACAAGGTTGCGTGCATAGGTCTTGCTTAAATGGGTCAATTCGTAGACCGGCGTGCCCAAGGGCGCGCCGGAAAACTCTTGTGCGGCTGCAGCGTTCATTTGCTGGCGGCCTCGTTGCCAATGGCGGCAAATTCATTGGTCCAGGCCGCGCTTAAGTCATCAAGCGGTCCCGGAATTTCTCCTCCTGCGACAAGCGCGTCTTGCCATTCTTGCCAAACCTCGGCGGGGTACCATCCCAGACCATTGCTTGGATCCGCTGCTATGGTCTTCGAACGTACGGCATCGAACAGCGCTGCCTGGAATTCCTTGTCTTCGCCTTCCTGCGGATTGCCGTCCGCCAGATGCTTCAGCACAGCTTCTCGGTTGGCATCATCAAGAGCAAAGGCATGGCCACGTGCGAACGCGCGGCTCCAGGCCTCAACCAATTCGCGATCGTTGGCGATTGTGTCAGCCATTGTGGCGATACCGTTTCCGAAGAAACGCCCGAATTCCGCAGGCGTAATGTCGCGCACCTTCATTCCGCGCTGGTTCAGGATTGCTGTATCAGCCGTCGAAGCAGAATAGGCGTCGATTTCGCCGTTCAAGAAAGCTGCTGTCGCCGGTCCGCCGTCGCCAACGGTAAGAAATGTGAAATCCTCACCTTCTTTCATACCTGCACCGGTCAAGACGTTTCGTGCAAAACCCACTTCGGCACCGTCTGCGGTGCCGGTTCCGATGACCTTTCCGCGTAGTTCCTCAACGCTTTGGACTTCAGAGTCTTCCGGCACCGCGATGCCGAAGTTGCTGCGTGCCGCAACGTTGTAGATATGTACGGCATCGACATCGCGCGACCGCGCTGCAATCAAAGGCCCGGGTCCTGGGCGACCGAAATGCGCTTGCCCAGCAGACAATGCCTGAAGCACGGCGCCTGAGCCGTTGATAGCCTCGACGGTCACGTTCAATCCTTCATCTGCGAAGTACCCTTCTCCAATGGCGACAAACACAGGAAATGAGTTGATTGCCGAAGGGCTGGGTTGCACGAAGGTGATTTCACGCAAGTCTTGCGCAAAACCCATTGTTCCAATTGCTCCTGCTACCGGAACAGCAGTAAGCAGGGACGCTGTGAAAGTCCTTCTGTTCATCATTGTAGTCTTCCTCCCTTGAATGTTGACGCCTCACAGCGATTGCTGCGTAGGAGCCATTATACGGCGCGCACTGTGTTCCTTAGCGTGCCGATTTCGGAAACCTCGCAAACTACGACGTCCCCGTTTTTCAAAAACTGCGGCGGTTCCATTGCGTATCCGACGCCTGATGGCGTACCTGTCGCAATGATATCTCCCGGTTCTAGTGTCAGGCCTTCTGACAAGGATGCGATTAACGTTGGAATGTCGAATATCATGTCCGAAGTCATCCCGTTTTGGCGCTGCTCACCGTTAACTGTCAGTCCGATTGACAGAGCTTGCGGATCGCTGATGGCATCGGCGGTCACGATGTAAGGACCAATTGGGCAAGATCCATCAAGCCCTTTGCCTTTGAAGTACTGGCCGCCATGGCGGCGCTGTATGTCACGGGCGGTTATGTCGTTCAGAATTGAATACCCAAAGACATGATTAAACGCATCTGCCTTGGTGATGTTACGCCCGCGCTCCCCAATCACGACCGCCAACTCGACTTCGTAGTCGATGGACTGCGAAACCGAAGGGAAAAGTAGGATGTCGGCGTCTGGTGCAACGACCGAGGTCGGCGGCTTGGTAAAGAAAACCGGATGTTCCGTGATGCCGATTTTCTCTTTTTGCGCCCGTTCACCTTCTGCGATGTGCTCAGCGTAGTTTCGCCCCACACAGAACACGTTCTTACGTGGCGTGGGAATGGGCGACAGAAGAGGCGCGTCTTCGGGGACGAGCAAGTCCTTGAGTTCGCCAGCCTCACCCGCGGCAACAATGGCGTGCAACGCTTCAAGTGAGGTCTGACCGCCTTCGATAATCAGCTGCATTGTGCTTACATCAAGAGACGTATCCGGCATGAGCATCTTAATCGCATGCGAAACATCCACCATGCTTCCGTTAGCAAGCAATGCGACGCAAACGGCGTGGCTATCTACTGAAACAGTCGCTAAACGCACTCGGCTCTCCTCCTACATGCTGGCGCCAACTTTGGTCACCGATCTTGGCAGGCGACTCAGATTTGGTTGTCACTTGCCCTTGAGTTTTTGCCGACTTGGCGTTTCAATCAATCAACCAATCAGCAAATTGGGTGGCGATGTGAGTGAGCCTACAGAACTTTCGCAACGTGTCCGGGACCTGATCGACAATGCGGGATACCGGCACAACGATAGGCTTCCGCCTGAAAGGGAACTGTGCCAATGGCTAGGCACATCCCGAAATCAGCTGAGGCGCGTATTGGCTGAACTTGAGGCTCAGGGCCTTATCTGGCGGCATGTGGGTCGGGGCACGTTCGTTGGTGCCCGACCGGTTCTCAATCTGACGGACGTGACCTATTTGGGTGCTCAGATCAAGCCTGAACAGGTTGTGGGTGTTCGGTTTACCATCGAGCCGCAGCTCAGCCGTCTTGCCGCGCTTCATTCTACGCGTTCGGATCGCGAGCAAATGAGGCTTTGCGTTGAGAGGTGCCGAGCCGCAGAAGACTGGCGCACATATGAAGCATGGGACAATAATTTGCATCACGCGATAGCCCGGGCTACGCGTAATCAGCTTTTCCTGTATTTCTTCGAGACTCTAAATTCTGTCCGAAGGTCTATTGTGTGGGGACAACCCCGTAAAACCTACAAACCCCCCCATGATTATTCCAGTTTTCGAGAGCATGACTTGATCCTGTCGGCGATATCGAGTGGAGACGGAGAAGAGGCGGCGCAGGCCATGTTGGCTCATCTGAGATCCGTTTACTCCCGCGTGTTGCCAGCTAGTCTTGAGGCCGACCACTAAACCAGCGCCCGACCAATTTGGGAAATGGTTGGGCTAAGCTGCGGCTGAACCTCTTGCAAATCGGCGGTCACATTGGCGATGACTGAGACAAGAGCTACGTCTTTGCGAGCGTGGCACAGCATCGATCGGAACAACGCCATAGATTGGCAAACCGATCTTTGGCAATGAAATGTTCAGGAGTAAAGCGATGCACGATCATGTAATTCCCGCGGTGAAGGTTCACGAAATACCGGTAGAAGGCGAAGGTATGTTCCCGGTGCGTCGGGTTTATTGCATTGGTCGAAACTACGCGGCGCACGCCATAGAAATGGGCCACGATCCAAATCGTGAACCCCCATTTTTCTTCCAAAAGAACCCTGACAACCTCGATCCATCTGGAGAATTTCCATATCCGGCTCACAGTTCGGACGTACATCATGAAGCTGAAATGTATGTGGCGCTTAAATCCGGCGGCACGAATATTCCTGTCGAAGATGCTCTGGATCATGTCTACGGCTACGGGCTTTCACTGGATATGACCCGTCGAGATCTACAGGGCGAAATGAAGAAAATGGGTCGTCCTTGGGAAATTGGGAAGGCATTTGAGCGCTCAGCTCCATGCGGACCGGTGCACAAAGCAGAAGATGTTGGGCCACTCGACGAAGGCGTAATTCGCCTATCGGTAAACGGAGAAACTCGGCAGCAAGGTGATTTGAACCAGATGATCTGGAAAGTCCCTGAAATGATCTCTTACTTAAGCGATTACTTCGAACTTGCCGCTGGCGATGTTATCCTGTCTGGCACGCCCTCTGGAGTTGGTCCAGTAAACCGCGGCGATGTATTGGTGCTGTCGGTCGACAAATTGGGTAGCCTAACTGTCAAGGTAACTTAGCAAGCACACCAAACCCTCTCCGCGAAATAGGCCAACGCTTTTGTAAACGGATTCCAGATGCCCCACTTAGTTGCCGAATTGATCGCACCCCATTCTGGTACCGCAAATGCTATCGGTGCCCCAGGTCGATCCTGGTTGAACTACCTCGGGCTGCGAGAGCTTTGCGCAAAGGTCAAAAAAGATCTCCATCAGATCGGAGTAGGTCGTGGCGACCGAGTGGCAATTGTGTTGCCCAATGGCCCCGAAATGGCAACGGCCTTCATATCTGTTGCCCAAGTGGCGACGACGGCACCTTTGAACCCGGCGTACACTTACGAAGAATACGTTTTCTACCTCAAGGATCTGAAGGCCAAGGCCCTTCTTGTAAATGAAAACGACGATGGACCTGCCGTAATAGCTGCTGGGGACCTTGGCATCGCAATCTTGAGGGCTTCTCACGATAGCTTACATTCGGCCGGACAGTTCTCCATATTGTCCTGTGACCCAATTGGCACGGCGGACACATCCGCACCGGGTGAAGATGATGTCGCCCTGATACTGCACACGTCGGGAACTACGTCGCGTCCCAAAATCGTTCCTCTGACGCAGGCTAATATCTACGCATCCGCGCGAAATGTGGCGTCGTCTTTGAAACTGACAATCGACGATCGCTGTCTGAGTATTATGCCGCTGTTTCATATCCACGGGTTGATTGCGGCTGTTGCCGCGTCTTTAGGTGCTGGATCTCAAATTAGCTGCGCCCCCGGATTCAACGCTCTTAGTTTTTTCTCACAGGTCGCTGAAGTTGATCCGACCTGGTACACCGCAGTTCCGACGATGCACCAAGCCATTCTCACCCGCGCTGCACGAAACCAAACGATCATTGAGCAATCGCGGTTGCGCTTTCTTCGATCTTCTTCTGCTTCGTTGCCGGGCCCGGTAATGGAAGAGTTGGTGGCAACTTTTAATGCGCCCGTCATCGAAGCCTACGGCATGACTGAGGCGACACATCAAATGTGTTGCAACCCGCTTTCTCCCCAAACTCAAAAACCCGGATCTGTTGGAATAGCAGCAGGCCCCGAAGTCAGAATTGCAGACGAGAACGAAAATGTTCTGATCTCTTCGAGGGACGTCGGAGAAATCGTTATCAGCGGTCCGAACGTGACGCCGGGATACGAAAGCAACCCGCAGGCAAATGCTGAAAATTTCTTTGAAGTGGACGGAAAAACTTGGTTTCGCACTGGTGACCAAGGGTCGTTCGACGAAGAGAATTATCTGCGACTGACCGGTCGTCTTAAGGAGCTTATCAATCGCGGTGGAGAGAAAATCAGTCCACTTGAGGTTGACGCTGTACTCTTAAGCCACCCAGAAGTCGCTCAGGCAGTTTGTTTTGCCGTTCCCCACGAAAAACTGGGTGAAGACATAGCGGCAGCTGTGGTGCTTTCAGAAGGAGCGACGATCCAAGGTCAGGAGGTCAGGGCTTTTGTCGGCGCGCGGCTCGCAAAATTCAAGGTGCCGACTTCGGTGGTTGTTCTTGAAGAAATTCCAAAAGGCGCGACTGGCAAGATACAAAGGATCGGACTAGCTGCTAAATTGGGACTGGCAAAGGCTTAGACACATGAAAGTTTGTATCTTTGGTGCCGGAGCTATCGGAGGTTACGTTGCCGCGAAACTTGCACAGACTGATACAGAAGTCAGTGTCGTCGCGCGTGGCCCCCACTTGGCGGCAATGCAGGAAAAAGGACTAACCCTTCTTGAGGAAGGGCAGGATCCGGTCAGCGTTCCAATACGCGCTTCAGGCAATGCTGCCGATCTCGGCCCACAAGACTATGTCTTCATCACACTGAAAGCGCATTCCGTCCCAGCAGTCGTAGACTCAATGCAGCCGTTGATTGCAGACGAGACAACCGTAGTTAGTGGAGTGAACGGGGTGCCCTGGTGGTACTTCCACAAACTAGGCGGTCCTTACGAGGGAACGAGGTTGGCTTCAGTCGATCCGGGAAATGTGCAGTGGGACGGTTTTGGACCAGATCGCGTTCTCGGATGTGTTGTTTATCCTGCCGCCGAGGCCATTGCCCCAGGATCAATCAAGCATATCGAAGGCAATCGTTTTTCATTGGGCGAGCCCGATGGTGCTAAATCAGACCGTGCTACCAAGCTTTCGGCTGCGCTATCCGCCGCCGGACTGCGTGCGCCCGTCAGACCAAGAATCCGGGATGAAATTTGGTTGAAACTGTGGGGTAACTTGTCGTTCAACCCGATTTCCGCTCTTACCCACTCAACACTTGATGTCCTGTGTGCCGACGAAGGCACACGCTCCGTGGCACGCGGAATGATGCTCGAGGCTCAGGAAGTCGGTGAAAAACTTGGTGTAAAGTTCCCGATAGATGTTGAAAAACGCCTCGACGGCGGAGCGGCTGTCGGTGCGCACAAAACCTCAATGTGGCAGGATCTGGAGTTGCGCCGACCGATGGAAATTGATGCTTTGGTCACTTCGGTGCAAGAACTGGGGCAAATTACAGGGATCTCAACGCCCAAAATCGACACCGTAGCATCACTGATCAAACTGAGGGCAAAGGTCGCAGGTCTTTACTAGAGTCTTTGTCGGCCTTGCAAAGAGAGCATTGCTTGAGGCGGATAAGTGAGACTGGTACGAACGTGTAATACAGCGTCTTTGGGAGTATTCCTGCACCTTCGATGACAGTTAGCTCCTCGTTTTGGGTCAGAAATGCTTGACGTTTGGGTCGGAATTGCGTGAAGCGATTTACCCATTTGTTGAGGTTTTCGAAGTCGTTTGAGTCAAATATCAGTGACGTTCCACAGTGCTTTTGTCAGGCGACACATAGTTCTGCCACCAGCGACAGAACTTTGCCATTTTCGCCTCACTTCCTTCATCCGGCACCTAGACTGATTTCAATGATCCTGACTTCACCTTTGCGGAATCTGGCGCTCGTTATGTCGCTCTCCGTCTACCGCGAAGCAGACAAAGCTGACCTTTTCAGCGCTTACTTCGACGCGAGGTTTCGTAAACTGGTTGCGCAACGCAACAACAATGCTCGGATCTTGTACTCTACCAATCCGGGAAACGTGTCGCGAAAAAGCTGGGGAGTCGGACTGTAAACAACCGCTGCAGCATGGATCTCAAGGAAATGCCCACTGTTATTTTTGCGGGGCTTCCATCCTCTGGAGCGTAGCCAATCGCTTGCCGTGTTTCGGTGATATCCCAGCGCATACCTGGGTTATCTGACATTAGGTTCAGGGCTGCGAAGGAAATACCCTTGGCATCTATTGCGGCGCGCATTCCGCTTAGAAAGTCCCGATCACTCAACCACATTTCCTGACCCCACCGGCCCATCGCCATGTGTGTGCCGGGTTGGTTGTCGTGGGTCCATTGTGTCCAGCCGATGCGCAAGCAGATGACCGACAGTCCGTGATGCTCGGCGAAGTAGGCCCCTGTCCGTTCACAGAACAGCTTTGACATGCCGTAAGCGTTTACTGGCCCTGGTGGTGTCGTGCTGTTGAGAACGTCGTGCGTGAATCTTTTGTCGCCGTGGACCCAGTTGGAACTGGCAAGAACCACTCGGCTGACACCCATGGCTGCCGCATGGTGATAGAGGGAAAGCGTTGCATCCATATTGTGTTTGATCGCGGAGGCCCAAGTGGCGGTGGGCTCTCGGTCTCCGGCAAGATGCACGATAACGTCCACTCCCTTTAGCAAACTGACCCAACTGCTGTCGTCGGACAGGTCTGCTGTGTGAATGTCGGGATGATCAACGGGACGGATGTCGATGCCAGAGACGGTGTAATCGGGGTCGTTTTCTAGCGCGTTGAAGAGCTTGCGACCGAGATGCCCGCCTGCGCCTGTAATCAAGACATGCATGACAGGAACTCCTTGTTGTTTGTGAGCCCTAATGGCATTTGGGTTGCATCCTCATCCGTCAAGACGCGGAACGTCTGCCGAAAACTCAGCGTTTCATTCGGTGCGAGCTTGCGTGCCGGGGAGTGCCACTCCGCTTCGCAATAGGCGTAATCGGCTGAATTAAAGACCTCAAACGGATAGTCGTGTGCAAATTGATCGCCCTTTTGAGGTTCTGGTACCGAGCACATTAGCAACGGGGTATCAGCGCCGCACCGTATCAATGTACGACCGTTGGGGTTCGGTAGCCCGACCTTGAATTCCTGCTGTCTGTTGCAATCCACGACAATGCCGTTGCCGTGCGTAGCTATCATCCCTTCGGCAGAGCCAAAAACAGGATAAAATGCAGGGTCTTCCAATTCGACACCGACCTTGGTGGGGGTGTTAAGCATCATGACTGACCAAATGCCGGTCAGGCGCGAGGAGGTCCCATGGTTGACCACGATGTGTTCTATTTCCCAGCTTTCCGCCGAGGTCAGCGTGATGCGGCGCGACACTGACAAGTGCGAGGTCGGGCATAATGCGCTGGTCATGTCGATACGAGTGCTGCTTCTTGAAGTGATCTGGTAAGAGCCGCTGTCCAACACGGGAAACGGAGCGCCGTTTACCCAGGATGCATCTGGGGCAATCCACGTCTTCTCGCCGCCCCAGAGTGGAAAACCAAATTGTGGAGAGCGTGTGGGCAGATCAGTAAGCCGTGTGTCATCGACTTCCAAACCGTCGAGATCTGCGTTTTGAAACAGGAGGGAGCGACCTTGGAAGTTTATATCCCATAAGCGGCCCCCGATGCCGGGCAGGAGTGTCAGCTGCAGATCGTTTTGCTGCAGGTGAAGAACGCTCCATCTGTCCGACATTTAACCCCCTCCTATCGGTTTCCCGGCGCGATAGAATGCACCGGGACAATCCCTTAGGTGTGCTTGAACTGGACGACGTTCTCGGCAGTGATCGGCATAACCCCGGTTTCAACACGCTCTGGCAAAGGATTGATGCCAGCCGCCTTCCAATCGGGCAAGACCTTCAGCGCGTCAGTGTTCTGCCAATGCATCATGTGGAAGGCGAGAAAGATCTCCAGATAGGATTTCTGAGCCACAGCGCCGTGAATTGTGCCGTCTTCGATATAGGGAAGCATATCATCATTTCGGTCCATCGCGACGATCTTGATGTCCTTGCGTCCCGCCTCATTGACGGCAATTGCAGCGCCTTTGCCGCTGTCGCCGTCCGTGCCGCCAATGCCAACAATATCCGGGTTCGCCTGAATTGCCTGAAGGTAGGCTGTCGGCGCATAGGACGGGTCGGCCTTATCATTGACGACGTCGACGACCTCGATATCCGGGTATTTCTCGGCAAAGATTTGTTTGTACCCTTCGACACGCTCCAATGTGGAAGGGGCAGGGAAAGTGCCGAGGATAACCTTGCCTTTCCCGCCAATCGCTTGCGCAAGCATTTCGCCGCCGACACGTCCTGCTTGAACGCCGTTGATACCAAGGAATGTGGACCGGGGACTGTCGGGAATATCGCCAATACAACATGTGACTGGAATGCCAGCCTCTACCGCACGTTCGACTCCGGGGGCCAGAGTGGCTGGATCACCGGGGAAGATAAGGATGCCTGCGGGACGTCTTGCGATCAGTTCATCCAATTGGCGTGCTTGTGCGGCCGTGTCGAAATCCAACGGGCCCGTGAATGTGGCCTTGATGCCCATCAGTTCCTCAAGGTCTTCCATCGCATTTCGATAGTCCACCCAGAACGGCACCTGCGTGACGATGGACAGGAACACATACTCCTTGCCGGCCGCTTGCGCCATGGCTTCTTTGGACAGCATGGGCAGTCCGAACGCTGCGGCCAATCCAGCGGTGGTGCCCGCTGTCAGCAGCCTGCGCCGATTCACATTCAATTCAGTCATCGTAGTCTCCCTGTTTTGGATCTTTGGTTGTTGTTGAGTTTTGGAAAGCTTCGGGCTCAGCCCCGTTTGCTTCGGATCAGCATGTCCAAGGCGACCGCTGTAACGAGTACACCGCCGATGACGATCATCTGCCAGTAGATCGATACGGCCAGCATCGTCATAGTGTTGTTGATCAACGCGACGAAAACGACGCCGAGGAAAGCACCAAGAATAGTACCTTCGCCGCCGCGTAGGGATGCGCCACCGATGACAGCCGCTGCCAGAACCTGAAGTTCGATACCGTTTCCTGCCGTGGGCGTGCCGCTCATCAGACGGGAGGCCAGCAATACACCTGCCAAAGCAGCCAGAATACCGGTCAGTGCGTACAGAATGATACGCACGCGTGTGACATGGATGCCTGACAACATCGCGGCCTTTTCATTGGCGCCGATGAAATAGACCTGACGGAAAAAGCGCGTATGGCGGACGGCCAGGTCAAACAGAACGACGAGCAGAATGGTGAACAAGACGATTACCGGAAAGCCGCCTATGTCAGCTTTGCCGATCCAGGCAAATGATGCCGGCAGGCTTGAGACAGAAAAACCTTCGGTCAGGACAAGAGCGATGCCTCGCGCGATCGACATCGTGCCGAGGGTCGCGATAAGCGGATTGATCCCGAGGCCGGTCACGAGCAAACCGTTCACTACCCCGACAATTCCACCCAACACTAATCCGCATACCACAGCGAGCGGAATTGGCATGCCAGTCAAAAGCAGCATGGCTACGACGGTAGAAGACAAAGCCATAACCGATCCAACGGAAAGATCGAACCCGCCGGATGCAAGTAGGATCGCCATACCGATCACGATGATCGCGGTGGGGGCCATGCCCACGGCCACGGCTCGAAAGTTCGAGAAGCTGAGGAAATAGGGATTAACGTTGGACATCACGATGATGATGGCGGCGATCAGAACGATCAGCGTCAGTTCACGAATATCGACAAAAGCTTGCAAAACACGGCGCAGCAGCGGACGCTTCATGGGCAAGTTGGCTTGAGCGGTCATGGTCACGTCGCGACTCCTGATTGATTGGATTGGGGCGCATCAACAATTGGGGCGGAATTTCCGGCGGCCATTTGAAGAAGCGTGGTTTCGGTTGCCTCAGCGGCTGCGATGTCTCCCATGAGGCGACCGTCGTGGACGACAAGGATGCGGGTCGAGAGAGAGACAAGTTCGGGAAAATCGGATGACACGACGAGGATGGCCATTCCCTCGGCTGCTCGACGCAAAAGTTCCGTGTGAATTTGGAATTTGGCTCCGACATCGACCCCTTTTGTGGGCTCCTCAATGATCAGAAGAGCTGGCGCGCGTTTGAGCCACTTGGCCAACATAATCTTTTGCTGATTGCCCCCTGAGAGATCACCAACAAGTTCGTTAATCCCGCTGGTTTTGACACTGAAGGCGTCAATGGCTTTTTGGCTGGCTGCTTTGATCGAGCCCGAACGCATGAACCCAGCAGACGCATGATCGGAAAGACTGGCCGCGATCAGGTTGTCGCTGAGTGATTGTTCCAGAAAGAGGCCTTCAGTCTTGCGTTCTTCGGGAACAAACCCGACCCCAGCACGCATCGCCTGCCGCAAGGACGCAAAGTTAACAGGCTTGCCGTGAAGTCTGATCTCCCCGGTCGCGCCATGCATCAGCCCGACAATCGATCGAACAATCTCGCTACGGCGAGCGCCCATCAACCCCGCCATGCCTACAATCTCTCCGGCTTTAATGGAGAAGGAAATGTCTTCGAATTCACCTGGATGGGTTAGGTGTTGGACATGCAAAACCTCTTCGCCGTTAATCTTGCCTGACCGCGTGACATCACCGGGGTGAGCGCCGCCGATCATCTCGGCAACGACTTGTTCCTGAGAAGTTTCCGAAACCGGTAAAGTGCTGATGTGTCGCCCATCTCGCAAAACGGTAATGCGATCCGAGATCTGGAAAATCTCGGCCATATGGTGGCTGACATAGACGATGCCAATCCCTTTTTTTGTCAGGGACTTTAGGACTTCAAATAGTGCCTCTACTTCGTCGGGTGCCAATGCAGATGTCGGTTCATCCAGCAAAAGGACGCGGGAATTCAACGACAGAGCCTTGGCGATTTCAACAATCTGGCGGGAGCTGATCGGCAAGTTTTCCACGGGTGTTGAGACGTCGATATCCAGACCGAATTCCGCCAGCAACGCCTCCGCTCGGCGGCGCAGTTCGGGCCAGTCAACTACGCCGAACCGGGTGGGTACGCGGCCCGCGTAGATGTTTTCCGCAACAGAGAGCGCGCCAGCGAGGCTGAGCTCTTGGAAAACACAGCCGATGCCCAGGGATTGCGCGTGCGATGGGCTTTCGACTCGCTGTTCCTTGCCGTCGCACAGGATACGCCCAGCAGAGGGTTGGTGAAGCCCATAAAGCAGGCCGAGACAGGTGGATTTTCCGGCGCCGTTTTCCCCACAAAGCGCGTGAACTTCGCCGGGTCTCAATTCAAAGTCGACGCCATCCAAAACAATGTTCGTGCCGAAACTTTTGCCAACCCGATCCAGCTGGATCAGTGGCTGTAGCCCTGGTGAATCAGGCTTCATTACTGGCGTCATACAAGCTTCCTCCCGCCTTTTGATTGGCATCTGATATCTCAGATGTCAACTGAAAAAGAAAAGACCGGGAGGTGCCCAAGAGAAAGGGGCGGCGCTGTTTTGGCCCGCCCCCGTCACAGCGAAGCTACGTTTTTGCTAGGATGCGGTCGCTCCTTCGAGGACGATGGCGGCGCTTTTGTAGGCTTGTCTGGTGCGGTCAATATGCGCAGTGAGAAGAGATTTGATTTTGGCCATGTCGCCTTCGCGAACGGCAATAGCGATTTTCGAATGCTCATCGAAGGAGAGCTCAGTGTGCTGTGGAAGCTTCGCCAAATGGGTTCGCAATGCGGCAATCTTGCCGATGTAGCGTGTATAGCTGGCCGTCAGGTAGTCGTTACCTGCATGTTCAAAAATCAATTGATGAAATGCGGTATCCAGTGAAAGGTAGCCCTTTTCATTACCTCGCCTGCGTTCTTTCTCCATGTCCTTCACGACACGCTGCATGTCGCCGGCAAGACCTTCCGGGTTCCGCAACAACGCAAGTTCAAAGGCGGCAGTTTCGATAGCCTGTCTGAAATCGCAGATCTGAGTCACTTCCGGCTCAGACAGCGAAAAAACGCGTGCGCCCTTTTGAGGCTCGATACTGACCAACCCTTCGTCACGTAATTGAGCGAGTGCTTCGCGGACTGGCGATTTCGATACGCCCAGCTCTTCGGAGATTTTTCGCTCCGACAAAACCTGACCCATTTTCAGGGAGCCATCGATAATACTATTCCGCAAATGTTCCAGTGCGAGTTCACGCAAAGACTTGGGTCTCTCAAGCGCCATCTGAGGATATCTCCAAAAAAAGGTGTTGCCAGATGCAAGATATCTGATACACCAGATTAGGCAAGCTGGTATATCAGATATCAGAATGTACTTAGGAGATCAAAAAGTGCGCGCAGAGTTGGTCGTCGATTGTAAGAACCAGCACGGGGAAGGGATTTTCTGGAATCCCGCCGATGGTCTTGTCTGGTGGACCGACATTGAAGGTTGTGCGCTTTGGTCATTTGATGCTGCAACGTCAGAAACTGCCTCTCATGAGATGCCGGAGCGTGTGTGTTGCTTCGCGCCGCGCGCGTCTGGCGGTCTGATTGTTGCTTATGCTGATCGAGTTGTCTTGTTCGATTCGCCCAATAGCGAGGACACCCTCGTGGCACGATTCGAGCCGAACAATCCGGAGACACGGCTGAACGACGGGCGAACCGATCGCCAGGGGCGATTGATTGTTGGAGGCATGAACGAAGTTTCTGGTAAGGCCGATTCGTCAGTCATCCTCGTCGATAAAGACTTGAGTGTGCGGACGATTATCGAAGGAGTGTCTTGCGCCAATTCGACTTGCTTTACATCCGACGGTGAGACGATGTTCTTCGCGGATACTCCGGATCGGGAAATCGTCGCATTTGATTACGACACCCGCAATGGAACCGTTTCGAACCGTCGGCGGCACGCTTCTTTCAATGATGAGCCCGGCTTGCCTGATGGGTCCTGTGTCGATGCCGAAGGGGGCGTCTGGAACGCCGAATGGGAAGGCCATCGCGTTGTTCGCGTCGCACCTGATGGCACGATAGATCGCGTGATCGAGGTGCCGGTCTGGAAGCCAACCTGTTGCGCTTTCGGTGGCCCTGATCTCGACACGCTGTTCATCACGACCTCAAGGCTGATGAGTGACGAAGCAGCTTTAACAAAAGAACCGGAATCCGGCGGCCTCTTTGCTGTGAAACCCGGCGTTCGTGGCGTGATCGACGCGCCATTCAAAGGATAACCAACGAAATTCTGGAGGAGAAAACTATGTTGAAAACGCTTATGACCACTACGCTTGCCGCGGGGTTCGCCACGCTGGCAACGGTCGCTCTGGCGGAAAATTATCCAACACCGGTTCCACTTGAGGACGGGGCACAAGCGCCAATCGATGCAATAGAACCCAAGAACGATACGTTCCGGATCGCGTATATGCCGCCGGCGACCGAGTTCAACTACTACATCGCCATCGGTGAAGGTATCAAAGCGGTTGCTGCTGAGGCCGGGGTCGAAGTCTTCATGCTTGCGCCCCAGTCCGGTGCGGACATCAACGGCCAGATGGGTATGATCCAGGATGTGCTGACGCAGGATGTGGATGCGATCATCTTTGGTACACACGATGAATTTGCTGCCGCACCACTGCTTAAGCAGGCCGTCGACAAGGGCATGGCAGTTTTGATGATCAACTCGGACATCCCGAACTTCCCGACACCCATTCATGGCGTTGTCGGGTACTCTCAGCGGAACGGTACGCATGCTATCGCTGATTGGGCCATTGAGACTTATGGTGATCAACCGTTGAAAGTAGGCATCATCGAAGGGCAGCCTGGCTATCACTCGACCGAGCGGGTGGGCGGCTTCCTCGACGGTATCGAGGGCAACGAAAACTTCGACGTTGTGGTGTCGATTGACGGTAAATGGAACGTTGAAGGCGGCAACACAGCTGGCATGGATATCCTGCAGTCGAACCCCGATCTCGACATGATCTTTGCGGCGAACGACTACATGATCATCGGGGCATCTTTTGCGGCGAAAGCGCTTGGCCGCAGTGACATCGTCCTTTTGGGCAATGATGGCGACACGTCCGGCCTTGAAGAAATTGCGGCTGGCAACATCACGGCAACCGTCAACACCTCACCATTCCTGATGGGTAAGGCGGCTATGCACGCAACCATTGATGCGCTCAACGGGTCCTATCCCGGCGGCTGGATCGAAACGCCCACATCAATTGAAGACAAAGATGGTGCGATCAGCGTGCTGCAAGAGCCAGAAAAGCTCTTCCCGCAGCCGTCCAAAGAGTACTGAGTTTTCTCCCCGCTTCCCGGTGGCGCGTGCGCGTGCTGCCGGGTCGCAAACCAACCGAGTTTCACTTTTGTCGAGGCAATCGCGATGACACCCGCAACGCCCCTTTGGGAGTTTGTCGATATTACCAAGGCCTATCCTGGGGTTTTGGCGAATGACAAGGTCAGCATCCGGCTTATGCCCGGTTCCATTCATGGGCTGCTGGGTGAAAACGGCTGTGGCAAGTCGACTATGATCAAGACACTGTCCGGCGTGCAGCAACCCGATAGCGGTCAAATCCTGCACAATGGCAAGCCGGTCACGATCAGCGACCCGCAGGCGGCACGTGAACTGGGCGTCGCAACAGTTTTTCAGGAATTCTCTATCGTGCCCACCTTGTCGGTTGGCGAAAACATCTTCCTTGGCAATATGCCTCGGTCCCGCTTTGGCGTGATCGACTGGGCCAAGGTCCACAACGAAGCCGCGCGCGTTTTGGCGGAAATGGATGTCGATGTTTCTCCCGAAACAATCACCGGCTCGCTATCGGTAGGCGAGCAACAACTGGTCGAGATCGCGAAAGCCGTCGCGATGGACGCTCGCATGATCATCCTGGATGAGCCGACGGCGGCATTGGGTGAAGATGAAATTGAACGCCTGCACCAGTTACTGCGCAATATGCGTGAACGCGGAACCGCTATTCTCTATGTTTCGCACAGGCTGGATGAGGTTGAACGGATCGTTGATGAGGTGACGATCTTGCGCAACGGCTGTGTTGTGCGCGCAAGTGGCGAGACCAAGATCAACGTCTCTGAGATTGTCAGCGCAATGGTCGGTGAGGACATTGGTGAGCATTATCCCAAGGAGCAAAACGCGACCAAGGATATTGTGCTGGAGGCGGCGGGTCTGGCCACCAATTCGGGCGTGAAAGATGTATCGTTTTCGTTGCACCGCGGTGAAGTTCTGGGCTTGGGTGGCGTATTGGGCAGTGGCCGCACAGAAATCGCTCGCGCCCTGTTCGGGACAGACGAGCTGACGGGCGGACAGATAACACTTAACGGCAAGCCGGTTCGCTTCCGCCGGGAAATCGATGCGATCCGTGCTGGATTGGCCCTTGTTCCGGAGAACCGTAAGTTTGACGGGTTGTTCTTCAATTTCCGCGCAAGCGGGAACGTAACCGCAGCCTCCCTCGGCGGGCTTAGCCGGTTCGGCGTGTTGAATCTTAAGGCGGAAGAGCAAGCTACCCATGACCTGATCCGCGATCTGGAAATCTCGACCCAGGCTGAGGAAAAGACGGTCAACTTCTTGTCTGGTGGTAACCAGCAGAAGATTGTGATTGCACGCTGGCTGTTCTCAGCCTCTGACATCCTGATCCTTGATGAGCCGACGCAGGGGATCGATATCGGCGCCAAGATCGCTGTTTACAAGCTGATTAACAGGCTCACGCGGGCGGGAAAATCGATCATTCTGATCAGTTCAGACCATGATGAGTTGCTTGCGATGAGCGATCGGATTGCCGTCGTGCAGCACGGAACGATAGTGCGCACGGTCGATGCATCCGACCTTACTCATGACGACCTTGTGCGCGCGTCCGCCGACACTCCTCAATTCAAGCCTAAGGAGGCTTTCGCATGAAGCGGATCTTTGACACCCAGTTGATCGGACCATTTGCAGCAATGGTGATCGTCGCACTGATCGTGGCACTTACGACGGAACGCTTCCTGAACCCGGGCAACCTTTCTAACTTGTCGCTACAGGTAAGCATCGTGGCCTTGATCGCAATCGGGTCTACTATCGTGATCTTCGCTGCGGGCATCGATCTGAGTTCCGGGTCTATGGTGGCTTTGCTGACCATGATCCTTGCGCAGATGTTGAAATTTGTTGGCATTCCACTGGTACTGGCATTGCCACTCATTCTTCTCATGGGCGGATTGCTTGGTCTGTTCATTGGGCTGATAACAGCCTACGGGCGTATCCCGTCTTTCATCACAACATTGGCAGCGTTGATTGCCTTCAGGGGCCTTGCCCTAACCTTCAACAATGGATCGCCGATCTTTTCGCTGGATCCGGCGCTGGAGCCAATATTTTACGGCAAGCTGTTCGGCGTTCCGATGCCTTTCTTCTACCTCGTGTTCTTCTACGTCCTTGCCGCGTTCACTATGAACTTCACGAAACTCGGCCGTGAGATCTATGCCGTGGGTGGCAACCCAGCCGCTGCCGTTCTTACGGGTATCAACGTACGTAAAGTTCAGACGACGACATTTGTCATCGCAGGTTTCATGACTGCGGTTGGTGCGATCCTGATGTCAGCGCGCCTCAACTCTGGTTCACCCAACTATGGCCAGACGCTGGAACTGCAGGCCATTGCCGCTGCTGTAGTTGGCGGAGCCAGCCTTGCAGGCGGTCGTGGCAACATCCTCGCCACGCTGATGGGGGCGATGACAATCGTTATCGTCCAGAATGGTTTGAACCTGAACGCTGCGCCATCTTCGGTTCAGAACATCGTGTTGGGCCTGATCATTCTGTTGGCCGTCGGCATAGACATGTGGCGCGCGGAGATTTCGGGCTTGATGGGTCGAATGTTCGGCCGCACTTCATCGCAGCAGTCATCTAACGTCAAGAAGGAGGCCTGAGATGGATCTGGGGCTCAAAAATAAACTTGTCCTGGTGACTGGCTCAGGTTCCGGCATCGGCAAAGCCACTGCCCAGGTCTACCTGGAAGAGGGCGCGCGGGTCATCGTGCATGGCCTGACCGAGGCGGAAGTGTCCGACTGCGTCAACGACCTATCATCTCTGGGCGACGTTGAGGGCATTGCGGCCGACCTAACCAAGACCTCAGATGCAGAAACACTGGCGGATTTTGCGCGAGCTCGCGGTGCCGTAGACGTTCTGGTGAATAATGTCGGCATCTTTTCGGTTAAGCCGTTTGAGGATCTCACGGATGACGACTGGATGCACTATTTCAACATCAACGTCCTGTCCGCCGTTCGGATGAGCCGAATTTTCCTGCCTGACATGCTTGGCCGGGATAAGGGATCCATCATCAACATGGCCAGCGAAGCGGCAGTGAAACCACTACCTCAGATGGTGCATTATTCTGTCACTAAAACTGCCATGTTAGGTCTGACACGTGGCATGGCAGAATTGACAAAGGGGACAAAAGTCCGGGTCAACTCGATCCTGCCTGGTCCAACCTGGACCGAAGGTGTCGAAGCCTATTTTGACGGCCTCGCCGATCAAAAGGGTGAGCCGCTCGACACGATCGTGGACAACTACTTCAAATCAGATGAGCCCACATCACTCATACAACGCTTTGTCCAACCAGACGAAGTCGCCCGCATGATCGTCACGATCTCTGCAAGCACAGCCTCCAATGGTTCTGCGCATCGGATCGAAGGCGGCATCGTTCGCAATATTCTTTAACTGCTAACTGGAGGAGCCTGCTATGGCCGCTCTTACTTTCTCTCACATTGGCATCACAGTTCCCGATCTGGAAAAAGCCGTGGAGTTTTATTCCAAGGCATTCGGCCTGTACGTGCTGATGGAACCAACTGAAATCCTGCATGACGAAAGCGCCATCGGTCAGATGTGCGACGATGTGTTTGGGGAAGGTTGGGGAAGCTTCCGCATCGCGCACTTGTCAATGGGCGACGGTGTTGGCATTGAATTGTTTGAGTTCCCGAAGACCGTCGAAGAAGAACGCCCGTTTGAATATTGGCGGCGTGGCTTGTTTCATTTCTGCGTACAGGACGAGGATCTGGAAGGCCGCATCAAGGTTATCGAAGACTTGGGCGGGCGCCAGCGCATGAGCCAAGTGCGCAAGTATTACCCGGGTGAGAAACCCTATCGCATGGTCTATATGGAAGATCCGTTTGGCAACATCTTCGAGCTCTACAGCCACTCGTACGAATTGACCTATTCGGCGGGTGCTTATGACTGATCGCGCCGACTTTCCCCCCAGAACGGACAAACCCAAGGTCGTGATAACCGATTACGACTTTGGTGATGTTGCCGTTGAGACGGAAATCCTGGAAGCCGCAGGAGCCGAGGTGATTGCGCTTCAGGCCAAGCGCCAGGAAGACCTGTTTGATGTCGCGCCGCATTGCGCAGCGATGATGAATCAATATGCCCGGATCGGGAAGGAAACGATTACGCGGATGCGGAACTGCGAGGTCATCGCGCGTTATGGCGTAGGCGTAGATATCGTG
Organism: Ruegeria sp. O11; assembly: GCF_056535285.1. NCBI lineage: Bacteria > Pseudomonadati > Pseudomonadota > Alphaproteobacteria > Rhodobacterales > Roseobacteraceae > Ruegeria > Ruegeria sp. O11. The sequence goes on from NZ_JBQERS010000002.1 coordinate 131,253, forward strand.
GATGTCGGCACGGCAACGGAAAAAGGCATCCTCGTTACCAACGTGCAAAACTATTGCACCGAGGAAGTCGCCGATCACGCGATTGCCCTTTGGCTGACCCTGGCGCGCAAGTTGCCCGACTATGATCGGGCCACTCATGCAGGGGTCTGGATGTGGCAAAGCGGGCAGCCGGTCTACCGGTTGCGCGGGCGGACGATGGGTGTCGTCTCGCTGGGAAAAATAGGGCAAGCCATCGTAGCGCGGGCGCAATCTTTCGGAGTTACGGTCATCGCCTACGATCCGTATTTGCCAAGAGAAGTCGCGGCAAAGATTGGGGTCGAGCTGGTGAGCAAGCCTGAATTGCTGGCAAGGTCCGACTATATCCTGATGCAGGCGCCGATGACGCCGAACACGCATCACTTTTTGTCGGATGCCGAATTTTCGGTCATGAAACCCGGTGCGATACTCGTGAACACTGGACGCGGACCAACGGTCGACAATAAAGCCCTGTTCCGGGCGCTGACCGAAGGCCATCTGGCAGCCGCAGGGCTCGACGACCCCGAAGAAGAACCGGCCAAGCGCGCCAACTGGACGCCTGATGACAACCCGTTGTTCAAACTGCCCAACGTCCTCGTAACGCCACATGCGGCCTACTATTCCGAGGAATCCATACACGCAGCGCGGGTCACTGCGGCCACTCAGGTGGCCAAGGTCCTGACAGGACAAAACCCCGACTACACAGTCAATGCCGACGCGTTGGCCGTATCTACCGCATAACAGGAGACAAGAATGCCAGACGTCAGCACGGACCTCAGGGTTTTCAATGATTTTGAAAGAAACCCGGAACTTCTCAAAAAATTCGACAAGGTGTTGGAGGCGTACTCTGCTGCTGCCATTTTTGCGGATGTGCAGTACCGAACAGGCGTGATGGACAGCGCCATCAAGCCCGCTTTCCGTGCCAAGGTTACAGGCCAGGCCGTGACGGTTCAGCTTTCAAAAGGTGATCTGGTCGATCCTTTGAGAGCGCTTGAAATGGGACAACCCGGGGACGTGATCGTCGTGGACGCGGGTGGTGATCGTCAAACGTCAGTCTGCGGCGGTTTAATGGGCGGTCTGGCCAAGAATCGTGGCATACGCGGTATGATCGTTGATGGCACCGGGCGCGACACAGATGAGCTGGAAGACATCAATTGGCCAATTTGGACGCGCGCGATCACACCGCGTGGAACGCACACGATGTTCTCGGAACGTAAAGAAGAACTTTCGATCAATGTGCCAATTGCCTGTGGTGGCGTCGTCGTAAACCCCGGCGATTTCATTGTAGCTGATCTAATGGGCGTCGTCGTTATTCCACAAGAAATCGCCGAAGAAACCGTGCGCCTTGCTCAAGAGCAAGCTGACCGTGAGGAGGAAACCCGTAAATGGGTGGCCCAAGGCAAAACCGTTGAGGATCTGCTGAATGAATTCGGTCGCATCTGAGCCAGCGCTGATCGGCGTAGATTGGGGCACTTCATCGTTTCGTGCATTTCTAATTGGTGCGGAGGGCGACGTGATCGATGGGGTCTCGTCGCCAGAAGGTATCATGCAAGTTGCAGGACAAACCTTTGACGCGGTCCTTGATCGTCTCATCGGCCCTTGGGTTGCCAAGGCCAACCTGCCGATCCTGGCATCTGGCATGATCACCAGCCGCAATGGCTGGGTAGAAACGCAATATGCCGAAATGCCGCTGGGTGCTGGCGGTCTTGCGCGAGCATTGGTCCCGCACGAAGCGGCCAACGGAGCGCGTATTCATTTTGTGACGGGTGCTTCGACAGAACATGCCGGGGGACCCGACGTGATGCGCGGCGAGGAGACCCAGATCATCGGGGCATCTTCGCTAGGCTTGAGCGAAGGTATGTTCGTGATGCCGGGAACGCACAGCAAATGGGTTCAGGTTGCGGATGGGAAGATCGTGGATTTCTCAACCTACATGACAGGTGAGATCTTTTCGGCGCTGAAAGAACACACGATCCTTGGCACCTTGATGAAGGAGGACGCCTTCAGCGAAGACGCATTCGTGATGGGCGTAAAGGCGGGCCTCAGTGGTGAGTCGAACCTGCTGCACAGCCTGTTTCATGTTCGGACGCTTCCTCTCATGGGCAAAATCCCAAAGGTTGCCACGGCCGATTACTTGTCGGGCTTGTTGATCGGGACCGAGGTTGCCGCTGCGAACGGTGAAGAAAGAGACGTCGGCACGATCACTGTTGTTGGACGAAGCGACTTGTCCGACCGATACGAAATAGCGCTCCGAACTGCTGGTTTCGACAGCCGTCGCGCGCCAGATGATATCGTTGCGAAAGGGCATTTTCTGATTGCTCGCGCTGCGGGGTTGGTCGGATGATTGACCTCACCGCAGCTCTTGCCGAGAACCCGCTGATTGCGATTTTGCGGGGGCTGGCACCAGAAAATGCGCGCCCGGTTTCTGATGTACTCTTCGATACCGGGTTTCGGATAATCGAAGTGCCACTCAACTCACCGGACCCGCTGGAATCGATAGGGCAGATCGTTGCGAAACATGGCGCACAAGCCATAGTCGGCGCTGGCACCGTGTTGACTACGGAACAGGTCGCGGCGGTTGCTGATGCAGGCGGGCGGATCATCGTGTCGCCCAATATGAACCCGGACGTCGGGCGCGCGGCTGTCGCGCGGGATCTTTATTGGTGTCCAGGAGTCATGACCCCCTCCGAGGCCTTTACGGCGTTGGATATCGGAGCATCGGTCCTCAAGTTCTTTCCGGCGGAAATGGTGCCGCCAGCTGCCATTGCTGCCATGCGCGCCGTATTGCCTGCAGACGCAGTCGTCGCTGCGGTAGGGGGCATAACGCCGGATACGATGGCGTCGTATCATGCCGCGGGTGCAGATGGATATGGGCTGGGCTCCGCTCTGTTCAAACCGAGCTATACATTGGATGATATCGGCAGGCGCGCGCGCGCCTTCACCAGTGTATTGGAGGAACTTGGATGAAACAGGCCCTTGTAACGGGCGGTACGCGAGGGATTGGTGCGGGTGTTGCACGGTCGTTGGCAGACGCAGGTTGGTCCGTCATTGCCGCATCCGCCTCCCGATCCGAAATGGATGCATTCGAGCCTCAGGACGGGATCAACGTGCAGCTCTTGGATGTCACCGACCAGGCGTCAATTAGTGATGTATTCAGTGGACTCACGGGTCTGAATGCCTTGGTGAACTGCGCAGGTATTCTTCTGCGTGGCGAAGAATACGACATTGACGTTTTCGCTAAGGTGCTTGATGTGAACCTGACTGGTACTATGCGCTGCTGCCTCGCCGCGCATCCTTTCTTAGCGGAAACAGGTGGGGCCATCGTCAACACCGCCTCTATGCTCAGTACCTTTGGTGGGCCTTTGGTTCCGGCGTATTCCGCTTCTAAGGGCGGCGTGGCACAGTTGACCAAGGCGCTCGCAGGTCGCTGGGCCGAAGACGGTATCCGGGTCAATGCCATCGCGCCGGGTTGGATTGAGACAGAGATGACCCAGGGCCTTCGGGAAGACCCTGAAAGAACAGCGGGGATCATGGCGCGTACGCCTATGAAACGCTGGGGGAAACCCGAAGAAGTCGGTGCGCTTGTGCAATGGCTTTTGAGTGAAAACGCCAGCTTTGTGACCGGATCAATCTATCCGGTCGATGGCGGCTATCTCGCTATGTGAGGAAAATCAATGAATGACGATGACACCGCCCGAATGCCATATCAGTTGCCGTTTCCCAAGGATGCGCAAGACGAGATCGTGATCCCGAATGCCATGAGCGAAGACGACAGGCTATGGGTTCCGCAGGCAGAGAACGTCTGGTTCCGACCGCTCTGCTTGAACCGCTCGCAAGGTTATTGGATGAACCTTCTCAAAGTGCGCAAAGCTGGTGTCCTTTCGCGGCACCGCCATCCACAGCCAGTCCACGGTTTTGTCCTGAAAGGGCGCTGGCATTATCTGGAACATGATTGGGTTGCGGAAGAGGGGGGATATGTCTTTGAGCCGCCGGGTGAGACTCATACTTTGGTCGTTCCCGACGATGTTGAAGAGATGGTCACCTATTTCCAGGTCAATGGCGTGATGTGCTATGTTGATCCGTGGGGCAAGGTCACTGGCTACGAAGATGTCTTTACCAAGATTGATCTGTGCCGAAAACATTTCGGGGAAGTCGGTCTTGGAGAAGATTACGTTGAACAATTCATCCGGTGATGCGCCGCGTTTCGCGCTTGTAGCGCATGATGCGCGAAAGGACGAAATCGTTGAATGGGTGGGTCTGCAATTGGCCCGTCTGTCCAGAGTACAAATCTTTTCGACTGGGACTACCGGTAGTCGCATTAAGCAAGCCTATCCAGAACTGGATGTGACCTGCCTTAAAAGCGGGCCACTCGGAGGCGACCAACAGATAGGCGCCATGATCTGCGAAGAGAAACTGGATGCATTGATTTTCTTAGTCGACCCTCTCTCACCCATGCCACATGACGTCGACGTTAAGGCTCTGACCCGTCTCGCAACGGTTTATAATCTGCCAATGGCATGTTCGCGCTCAACCGCGGATCTGATCGTCAAGGGCCTAATTGACGAGGATGACAACGCGCCTGGGTGATACGCCACGCGCCGCAAGCGCCGATCAGCCTGTTCTCAGAAGGTGCTCTGCCAGACTGCCGAGGTTTTCGCTGCCAAGCTGGCTCATGTTGGCCTCAATGTCAGCTTTCAGGATGTGAACGAGATGGTCGATCCCTCGTGCTCCGAACGCTGCAACAGCATATTGAAAGGCGCGCCCGACCATGACGAAATCTGCACCTTTCGCCAGGGCACGCATGATGTCCAATCCCCAGGCAACGCCAGAGTCGTAGATTAGTGGCACATCTATTCCGACCGCCTCGCGGATGTTCGGGAGTTGGTCAATCACGGCGGGCCCGGCTTCGAATTGACGCCCGGAGTGGTTTGAGACCCAGATGCAATCCACGCCCTCGGCCACCATTTTTTGCGCGTCCTCCGGCCGCAGGACACCCTTGACGATCAGGCGACCCTCCCATTCCTGTCGCAGGTCACGCAGGTAGTCCCAATCCGGAATCCCACGGATCAGAGCGCCTGCATGGGTAAAACTTTCTCGTCCGCGGGTCGGGACGTAATCGTCAAAGAACCGCATACGTGGCATGATGCCCTCGCGAAGATGTGCAAGGCACCAGGCGGGTCGTGACGCCATTTCTGTCAGCGTGCGCAGGTCAGCTTTTGGAGGCACCGTCAGATTGGCGCGGCGTTGTCGTTCGCGCCGACTCTCTTCTGGAACGTCCACCGTGACAATCAGCGTATGAAATCCCGCTGCCTTAATCCTCGGCAGCATGGCGCGACGCAGATCGCCGGAGTTCACCGGGTAATGCTGAAACCATCCGTTTTTTCCAATGTAAGGTGCCACATCTTCCGGTGAAGCAACCGCCACGCTGGACAACGAAAACGGAATATTGTGAGCGACCGCAGCCTTTGCAAGCATCCGCTCTGCTCCTGCCCACATCAGGCCGGACATACCTACCGGTGCTATCCCGAATGGCAGATCGTAAGTTTTACCCATCAATGTAGTCTGTAGGTCGGCCTTTGTTCGGCCGCATAGTACACGCGGCATGAATCCGATGGCGTCAAGTGCGTCCCGGTTGACCTTCAACCCCAGCTCCCGGCCGGTCGCGCTGTCGAGGTATTCGAAGGCAAACTTCGGAATGCGCTTTTGTGCGGTTTTCCGAAGGTCTTCTATCGACGGGTGGGAAAGGTCCAGATCCATCCGGGTCCTCTGTTCGTTGTCTAACGTTTGAAGCTCCTCAGTCGGTCACCAAAGGGATGGCAGGGCCAAGGAAATTGCGGGCACATAGGTGATGAACATCAACAAGATCAGCATGCCGACAAAGAATGGCAGGATCGCCCGGCTGAGACTTTCGATGGAAACCTTCGAAATGCTACTGGCCACGAACAGGTTCACACCCAATGGCGGTGTGCAGAACCCAATGGCCAGGTTGACCGTCAAGATGACACCAAAAACGATCGGATCGACACCCAGCGCGGTTGCAACCGGCAGCAGGATCGGCGTCATGATGATGATCGACGAAATCGTCTCCATGAACATTCCGATCACCAACAACAGCAGATTGATCAGCAACAGGATGATGATTGGGTTGTCGGACAGGCTGGTGATCGTTGTTGCGAGCTCTGTCGGGATTCTTGCGAGCGTGATCAACCTGCCAAAGGCGGTCGCCATGATCACCAATATCAGAATGGTCCCGCTGGTCTTTGCACTGCCCGCCAAAACCTCTGGCAGGTCCTTGAGGGTGATGTCGCCATAGACGAATATGCCGATGAAAGCGGCATAGACTACGGCCACGGCACCGGCTTCGGTTGGGGTGAAGATACCGCTGTAGATGCCCCCAAGGATAATTACCGGCACCAATAGCGCCCAGATGGAAGACCGGAAGCTCTGCCAGACGCCCGGGCCTGAGAACGTAGTCGTCGATTGCTGAACAACCTCGTCCTTTCGCAGCAGAACACGAGCGACCAACATGAACATGAGGGCAAAAAGGATGCCAGGAACAACGCCTGCAAGAAACAGTTTGCCGATCGAAACCTCGGCAGTAACACCATAGATGATGAAGGGAATACTTGGCGGGATCATTACACCGATCATTCCTGAGGATGCTGTCAATGCGCCGCTGAATTTGCGCGTATAGCCGACCTTTTCCATCTCTGGGATCATGTTCGACCCGATGGCGGCTACGGTCGCAGGAGATGAGCCGGATATGGCGGCAAAAAACACACAGGCGAGTACGTTCACGTAAGCAAGCCCACCCCGGATATGCCCGATCAGTGCATTGGCGAACCCAACCAGTCTACGAGACATTCCGCCGTGCTGCATCAGGTCGCCTGCCAAAATGAACAGAGGGACGGCAATTAGAGGAAACGAGTCCGCGCCTGTTACCACGGACCGTGCCAAAAGAACCATGGGTGGGGTGCCGTCCACAAAGACCATCACGATCATGGTGGCTAGGCCCAGACAGATGCCAATTGGCACGCTGAAGAGCAGAAGGGCGAAAAGCGTCAGGAAGAGCGTTGTTGCAAGCATGCCGGGTTCCTCACGCTTTGGTTCCTGCGATCAGACGCAGGGTTCGGATCAGATGTTGAGTGACGCGGATCGCGGACAGGCCAGCGCCAATCGGCGCCGAAGCATAAAGGATCGGAATCGGTAGTCCTAAAACGACCGACGTCTGGCTGGCTACAAAAGGCTGTCGGATAAGCTTGATGCATTCAATTGTCAGAACGACCAGAAATCCAAGGACAAGAAGCGCGATCACAACATCCGCGTAAAGCCTTGCGCGCTCGCTTAGGACATCACGCAGGACCGTGATACGCACATGATCGCCTGTATGGAATGCATAGCTGACGCCAATCCAGACAAACCATACAAACAGCCAAAGCGTTAGCTCTTCGCCCCATGAAAGAGAGGCATTCAGAATGTAGCGCATGAACACATTGCCAAAGATCAACAAGACAATCGCGGCCAGAAGTGCGCTGGCTAAGACCTTTTCGGCATTCATATCGATCCATTTGATAACCGACACCGTTCACCTCCCCTTGAACGAAAGGGGCACCCGAACCTTCATGGCACGGGTGCCCGTATTGGCTGAGTAGTCCGAGGGTCAGCTTCCGCTCGCTGCGGATACCGCTGCTACCCAGTCGTCATAGGCTTCGGCGCCAACCTCGTCGCGATACTGCAGGCGGACGCTTTCGGTTTTGTCAGCAAAGGCCTGTCGCTGCTCTGCAGTCAGCTCCAGAACCTCGACACCGGCAGCACGGATCTGTTCCAACTGTTCCGCATCTTCGTTTGCGACCAGTTCCGCCTGATAGTCACGTGCGGCGGCCATCGAGTCCCGGACCAGTTGCTGATGCTCTGCGGACAGCGAGTCAAAGAACGGTTTGGAGATGACGGGCATATAGACCGCAAAGACATGGCCCGTGGTTGAAAGGTATTTCTGCACCTCGTAGAAACGCTGTGAGGTAATGATCGCCAGTGGGTTTTCCTGGCCGTCGATCACGCCTTGCTGGAGAGCAGAATAGACCTCACCAAAGTTCATTGGCGTCGGGTTCGCCCCGAGCGTTTCGAATGTCGCCACATGCGCCGGAACCTTCATGGTACGCAGCTTGACACCCTCGAGATCTGCGGGGGTTGCAACCGGACGAACATTGTTGGTCACATTGCGTACACCCAATTCAAGCCAGCCAAGACCTACCAATCCCTGGTTTTCGACCCGTGCAAGCATGCCATCACCAGCATCACCATCAAGAACATCAAAGGCGATGTCCTTGGAGGAATACATGTAAGGCAGTTCAATTACTGCAAAGGCCGGATCCCAGCCCGCGAAAAAAGAGGAAGGAGGAATGGCCATCTCGAGAACGCCGGTTTGAACACCTTCGATCATCTCGCGATCAGGGCCCATCTGCGACGAGGGGAATATCTGTACGTCGATCTCACCATTCGAGCCAGCTTCGACCAGTTCTTCAAATTTCAGTAGCGCGCGATGCATATGAAACGCTTCTGCTGCGCCATGCCCAACCTTAATGACTGTTTCAGCGGATGCTGCAAAAGCAAGCCCGGCTGACATGACGACGCCAAGCGCCAATGTTGATTTCTTGAACAAGGTATCCTCCCACGGATTTAGTAAATTTTCGATCTATTATCTGAGATATCAGATATAATATAGAAATCAAGCTTACATGTGCTATTGTGTTAGAGAGACGAAATAGGACGAAGTGAAAATGACCGAGATTTTGCAGATTAAGCGCCCGAATTCGTTGAGTAAAACTGCTGAAGAGCACATACGAAAAGGCATTATCAATGGCACGTTTCAATTGGGTGAATCGCTGCCGGAAGTGAAGCTGTCAAATGCCATGGGCATCAGCAAAACTCCGATTCGCGAAGCGCTATCGGCTTTGAATCTTCAGGGGCTCGTTCAGATCTTTCCTCATCGAGGAGCCTTTGTATTCTCTCTTTCTCAAGAGGACGTGGTGCAGCTTTGCCAGTATCGGCTCATCCTAGAATCTGCAGCTTTGGAGCAGGCGCTTGAAAAGAACCCGTCGGTTCTGATCAATGAGCTGGCTACAATTGTTTCGAAGATGTCGGAAGTGCAGGAAGCGGATGAATTCGAGCAGTACTTGGAACTTGACGCCGAGTTTCACGACGCGTTTTTCAGGTCCTGCGGAAACAGTTACCTGCGGGATGGATATCAAAACGTCAGTGATATCGTCCAAACTATGCGGACACATCTGTCCAAGCGTTCCAATCGAACGAAGAAATCTTACAAGGAACATCAAGCGATCACATCGCTATTGGGCGAGGGTAAAGTAAAAGCAGCAACGAACACCCTCAAACGTCAAATCACTCGCGGTGAGCGTTCTTATTCTGATTTGGTTGGTGTCAATCAAACATAGGAGGCTCAGTTACAGAAATAGCACTGAAGACTAGTGGCAGCATTTTGACCATTCTGATTTGATGGAAACCCTTTGAGTCGCAAATGGCAAAGTTTGCGCGCTTCAGAAAACCAAGTTTACATAAAATCAATTACTTAGATGTCGCCAAATGGCAAAACTATGTGTCGCCCGACATCCTGTTGAACGTCACACGAACCTGACCCAACCGTCATAGTTGGACCAGAAACGAGGTGGACGTTCGACACTGGAAGGCACCCCCAAAATACTCCTATTAGAAACGAAATTAGATCCTGAGCTGCAGATCAGTTGCTGGAGCTAGAACTTAGTTCCAACTTTTTGGGTGTCGGTTTGCTGTTTCTCGCGGCCCAATCCCGACATTGGTGCAGTTCCTATTCAACCGCGGCTGTCCACCGAATTGAGCAGCCAACGAGCTTGGCTCCAAAGACCAAGCACTGTCTCAGCGGTGTCAATCCCGGAGCAAAAAGGGTCCAGGTACCGGAGTAAAAAGGGTCCACTTCGGTTGAGTGCTGCTGCGCCTTGGCGCGTGTGCTCTCCATATAGCTAACGCGTGCCGAGGCGGATTGGGATGACGACAGTGCGGACAAGCCGTCGATCCGGGATCGGTTGGAAAGCGTACTGAACAAGCCGCGTGAGACGTTGGAGCGGGGTGAAGGCCATGATGCAGAACGGGATCGTGACGACGAGCATGAACTGGAACGGGAAATCGACAGAGACAGGGGTCGTGGAGAGGGTCACAGCCTATAAATTTCTGCCTCAGGTCTGCAATTTGGCCTTGCGACTGTGTGGTCAATAAGGTTGTCGTAGGTCGAATGGAGAAGAATGCACATCGCGCGGTCCGCCGTGTAATCTGATAAGATGTGAAACTTCAGGCTTGATCTGACGGACGCCTCAGCGAGTTTCTTGATCCTCAGATCTTCAGAAGAGATGCGCGACGGTCTTCGCTTAGGGGAAAAAGCGTCATCAACCGTTCGAGCGCAGCAAAGTCTCGTGCGAGGAAACGTGCGAGGTTGGTGCGCGCCTCATCACTCAGCTTTGTCCGGTCATCGGGCATGGTAGAACGGTTGTTATGGATGCGCCCAAATGTCGGGCTACCGAGATACCTCTCGATGTCGACGTTGAGGGTCTCTTGGCAGAGAACGGCGAACACCTGCTCAGCGTCGATGACCTCCCATGCGGGTTCAAGGTAGAAGGCAATGTCCTCCTTCAGATGATGAATACTTCGGAAATCCTCTGACACTTCCGGGTCAAGCCGGTCTCCGTCGTAAAGTGCAAGCGCGAGCGCCTCGAGTGTGCCATACCGCTTAAGAATCTCCGCCTCATTCGGGAAGCGGTGGTCTGGCGTTGTCTCTTCATGGACCAACCGATAGCGCCAGTTGAACGCCGATATGGCCCGGTCGATCGGGTTTCGAACGACGAAGAGGTATCGATTGAGCGGTTTGTAAACAGGTCGCGCCACGTGGGTGGTCGATACTCGGTCAAAGGCCTTGGCGATCACAGGACTCGATTCGATCGACGCGCTGACCGTCGCGCCACCACATTTGCCGATATGGATATAGCAAAGCTGGCGCATGTCAGCGGGACGCAAGCGCTCAACCGCTGCTTTGACGGTGCGGACTGCAGTTCTGCGAAGGGGCTTAAAGAGAGTGTTTCTCGAGGTCATAGTTATCGTGTGTAGATTTCTGAAAAAAGGGGCACGCGCGGTGTCTGTAGGGCTGGGATTGCGACGCCCTCGGGGATCAGGCGGGTGGGCGCGTCGGCGCTAACCGTTGCGAGCGTATAGGTGCCCGGCGCAAGCTCTACTGGCAGACGAACGTGCGCGCCGTCGATCAAAAGGTTTTGTGACGGATCCTCGAGAACGAACCGGCCTGGTGCAGCGACGATGAGCGTCGCGGGCATATCAGGCAGGAGGGTTTTGCCTGGCGCGAGCAGGCCCGGCGCCAACATTACGTATCGTGCCGACACCCATGTCGCAAAGGTCTCTGGCAGCCGATCCGTTCGGTTCGTCTCGATGATCAGGTCCGGAGGTGTGGCGGCGAGCGCATCAACTACGTAGTCTCGACGCGAATTGATCCGTGCGATTGCTGGAGCGTCAAGCCAGCGGCGTGGTGACTCGAAATGTGTGGGTAGAATTCCAATACCGTCAAAATAGGTGCCATTCGGGCCAACGATCATCTCGGCGGACCGGATCACCTCAAACTGTTTGCGGTTGTCATGGTCGAGATAGGCGATGTTCCGACCGAAGCTTGACAGGACAACGAACACTACAGCGACAAGCGCAACAGTCCGCCATACTGGTCGCGAAACGTAATGTGCGTAGAGAACTGGCCCCCATAGTGCGAGGAACGGCAATGCCATGGTGAAGACATAAGGCCAAGTCTGATTGTGCGTGAAGACCAGAGTGGCCAGAACGGCGGTGAATACTGCGGCGATTGTGAACCCAGGCGCGTTCCGCCGGAGGTCGGTCAGCGCCAACAGGAGACCGGAGAAGAAAAAGACATAAGCAACGATGTTTCGCCCCAATGTCTGCCCGACGAACTGCCCCAGCCCCTTATAAAGCGAGCCACCATTAATCGCGAGATCTGCAGGTCCAACCGCCAGATGCCGTAAGACCGCTAGCGCATCGAACCCTCCGAAAACCAGCCCGTAGCCGAAGACTGCCACCGCCCAACCGCCGAGAAGGGTCGCGCCAGCCACAAAGGCTCGGGGTAGACTCGCGTGAAGCCAAAAGGCCGTTACCAGCCCGAGCCCCAATGCGCCATTGAAATATATAGCCTTCTGAGTACAAAGAAACGCGCAGCCAGTCATCAACCCAGCCCACGCGATTCGAACAAGGCGTGGCAATCCCTCCACTGCTACCAGCAACCATAATGCTAGGGCGGCGAACAGAATTGCAGGTGTCTCTGAGCGGAGCCGGAACGAACGCTCCATGTACGTCGAGACGGACAGCAAGAGGACAAGCGACACGAGCGCCGCCACTCGCGAAAACCCGAGTGCTCGGGACGTGGCGAATACAACGCCAAGCGTCGCCATCACCGTTCCCACAGCCAGTATGCGGCCGGCCATCAGCGTAGAAGTCGCGTCCCAACCCAGCCAGTGTGCCGGCCAGTACCAGAGCGCATAACCCACGGATTTCACCGGCCAGATGGTGTCGTAGAACCCCGCCCAAAGGTATTTTGACTGACCAAACTGCCAAAACTCGTCCATCACGAAACGAGTGTTCACGGCCAGGACCACGAGCATCACGAGTTTTGCTGCAAAAATGACACAAGCCAGCCACATCAGGTTGCGATTGTTAGTCGTGAGCGTTGTTGCAGACTGCGTTCTGGTCAAAAACATGTTCTATGACAAGGGGCGACGGAATTACTGAGGACGTTGAACAAACCGTGCGCACATCAGGCACCGTTGGTCGACAAAACACTTCCCGGGGCAGGACAAAATGCTGGGCGGTGGTGCTTTTCTGGCACGTTTTTCCTATTATTACGGCCCTTCTACTCCTCACTCTCCTGATCGCGTCGTCGGATTTAACGCTTGCGCAATTAAAGGCGATGCTCAATGCGTTATCTACCCTTCATATCGCGGCTTTTATTGCCATTTCATTCGTGACGTTGGGGCTCAGCGCTATCAAATGGCGGCTTGTGATGGCACATCTCCGCGCGTCGCCCACGCCGGTACCCTCCCTTTCCGCATCGGTGTTCTACACCTGCATTGGTGCCGTGCTCGGCCTCGTCCTGATGCCACACGCGGCCAAGCCCGCAGGCCGGGCGTTGGGCGCGCGGCTCTACGGGGCGCAGCCCGTAGGCAAAAGCGTCGCGGCCTCTATCTTTGAACAGGTCTTCGACTTCATTATGATTGTCCTGTTCGCGGCTTTCGGTGTCGTACTTCTGGTTCCGCGAACGGCGCCGGTCTTGGCCGTTGCTCTATTGATCTGTTTCGCTGCCATTGTCTTTCTTCTTAATCGCCCACAACTCTTGACCAAGCGACTACACATTGAAGACCTTACGCGTCTCCTGCGCAGCCCAGTGGCACCACGCCTTGCCACGATCTCGCTTGTTCTCTACCTCCTGAACGCACTTCGCGCAGGCGTTATCGCGGTACCTGCCGGTTTGGCGCTCATGCCTGCAGACTTCTTCGCAAGCTTCAGCCTCGTTCAGGTTTCGCGCCTGATCGCGGTCACTCCCATGGGCCTCGGTATTGCCGACTGGACATGGGCAGGTGTTCTTGCGCTTTTCGAGGTGCCACTCACCGTCACAGCCGGATTCGTCCTTCTCAATCGTAGCCTCAACGTGCTTTCAACCCTTGCAGCCCTCGCGCTGTCAATCCCGCTTGCTGTTATTGACGGGCGCCGCGCATCATGACCCACGCCAGTCCCAAAACGCCGGTCGTTTCCGTCCTTGGAATGCATCGAAGCGGCACGTCTGCCGGCATGAACGTTCTCTCTGCCCTCGGGGTTGCTTGCGGCGAGGACCTGATTCCCGCCGGTCGCTCGAACCGCGCCGGTTTCTGGGAGCACGTTGAGATCGTCGCCATTCAGGAGAAACTTCTGGCCCGCCTTGATCGGGTCTGGCACGGGCCGCGCGGAACCTTCCCTCTGCCCGAGGGCTGGCTCGACAGCAGGCCCGCGCGAGAGGCCGAAGCCGCCCTGACCGAGGTCGTGATTCGCGAGATAGCCTCGCATTCCGGCCGTGTTTGGGGTTACAAGGATCCGCGCACCATGCGACTCTGGCCGCTTTGGGAACGCATCTGGGAAAAGCTTGCCATCGCGCCGATACCGGTTGTCATGGTCCGCCATCCCGACGCCGTTATCCGTTCGCTTGCGAAACACAACGGAATTTCTCCCTCGCGCGGCCTCCTTGTCTGGCTTCAGCACAATGTCGAAGCTCTCCGCCATATTGGCGACCGCGTGTCCTTAGTCGTCGACTTCGATCAGTTGGTGAACAATCCCGACGCCACCGTCGAACGAATGGTCAGCGTCCTCGGCGAAACAATCGAGATCACGGACGCGTCGCGTGCCGCCGCCGTTTCCCGAGTTTCGACGGGCCTCAGAACCCACCCGGCCACGTCCGAGCTGCCCTCGAACATGCTCGCCGCCCGTGTCTACAGCGCGCTCACCGCCTGCGCCGCGGGCAAAGGGTCGACGGAGGAGTTGGTTGAGGTCGTAAAGTTGGTAGATGCCGCCGACGAACTTTTTTCAAGTTGGCGAACCGAGCGGTCGAATGTTCTGACCGATTGGATCGTTCGTTTCCTTGTCAGCCGCCAGAACGGCTAAAGTCCGTAAGCACTCCCCATTGGGCGGAATCGCTCTTTCAGGTAGCCAGTGCTCCAGCCTACAGCGACAACCAGCGCCGCCGCGGGCGTCAAGAACGCGCCTTTCAAAGTCAAGCCGCCGCGAAGCGCGAAGCCGATCAGAAGCATAGCACCGATCAGCGTCGTCGCGGCGAAGAGTATGGGAGCAAAGACCAGCCCCAGCACTGTCAATGCAAAAAGGGCTGGCAGGAACCAGCCTAGCCCGCGATGGGCGATTGTGACTGCGCTAGGCCATTTCCGGCCCAACTGCACACGCCCCGCGGCATAGCGGCGAAGCTGTTTGAACAAGCTCTGGACTGTCGGTCTCTTGTGGTGCCAGACAAATAGGCCTGGTGCAGATCTCAGCCGCTGGCCTTCCGAGCGTAAGCGCAGGTGGAAATCGACGTCCTCCGCTGTGATCAGTCGCTCGTCGAAGATGCCGATTTTTCGCACAGCTTCCTTTCGGTAGATTACGTTGCAGCCCGGCAGATCCTCGACATCACCGTCATCCAGATGATCTGCCTGCACCGAATGTCCGCCCATGCTTGCCAGCCGAAAGATATAGTTTGCGGCCTCCGGCCATGGCCCAGAGCCTTCCGGCAAAAGCGAGATGCCACCCACAGCGGCCACTTCCGGCGCTTCGAAGGCGGCAAGAGCTCGCTGAACCCAATCGGAGGGGACAACGCAATCGTCGTCCGTGGATGCAATGAACTCTCCGGTGGCGGCGGCGAAGGCTACGTTGCGACCGGCCGCCACTGTCTTGCCGGGGTTGTCGAGTACATGCGCGCCAAAAGAGAGAGCAACCTCACATGTGCCGTCGGTAGATCCGCCGTCGGCGATCACGATCTCGATTAGATCCTGTGGATAGTCGAGTGCGCGGAGTGAGGTCAGGCAATCTGGTAATCGCGACGCACCGTTCAAAACTGGGATGCAGACGGAGATTTTCGGCAGCAATTCGTTGGCCCCACCCATGGTCATCCTCCTATCACACCGTTGCCTGATTTAGCCGGTTGCCCGACACGATCGACAGAAGGCACCCCTTGAATGCGATCTGAAATCCGATCACGATTGCACTGAATGCCGCAATCAGGTCACGCATGGCGTCGAGCCCCCCGATCTGGACTGAGAGGATGAGGAAGCCGCTCGCCACCACCGCCCAGTGGTCACCGATCGCGAGCGCCCCGATTGTCACCATCTCGCTATCGCCCGCGATCAGAGCAACCATCAGCGCAAGCCCCACGGTGAAGAGCACGGCGGCAGGTCCTATGAACAGCCATGACGGGCAAAGCATCAGCATAAAAAAGAGGTGCCGAAAGCCGTCACGCCATGAATTCAGATGCGGTGGCCGTCCGCGCCCATCGGGCGAAAGCGTGACAGGTACTTCGACAATCTTCATGTCCATTATCGCAGCCTTAAGCACAATCTCCGAGGCGAATTCCATTCCCGTGGAAGTCAGCCGCATCTCTTCGAAAGCGCCGCGCGTCAGCGCACGAAGGCCGCAATGCGCATCGCTCACATTTGTCCGAACCATCATCCGCAGGATGCCAGAGAGCGCCGGATTCCCGATATTCCGGTTCTTCCACGGCATTGCGCCCTCACGAATCTCGCCTTTAAAGCGTGAACCCATACAGACATCCGCGCCCGCCATTAGTCTTTCGATCATCGGTACGGCTTCGACGAAGTTATAGGAACAATCGCTGTCACCCATAACGAGATAGCGGCCTCTAGCCGCCTTAAACCCGCCGAGGAGCGCTGCGCCGTAGCCTTTGTCGACCACAATGACCTCACCGTGAAGCCTGTGTTTTTCGGCCAGAATGTCCAGCGCCTCGCGGGCACGGGTAACACATTGCCGCACTGTTGCCGCCTCGTTCAGACACGGCATCACGATTGACACCGAAGCCACCATCATTTCCATCTATGTCTTACTCCGAGTTTCATATCCACCGGCCCGTTGCCATTTGGCTAATCGTAAAAGACGTCTAATTTTGGGCAAATTGGAGCCCATTTGGAAACGATCCGCAGTCGCGCGTCCGACTGCGCCAGTAGACATACTGTATTCCTTTCGTGTTTAGGGTGACTACAACTTGCAGATGCATGGTTGTGTTTTCAAAGGACAAGTTAGGGCCGCCGTTTCAGCGTTTTCACGACAGCCTTATTGAACACGAGGATAAGCAGCTCTTTCTTGAACACCGGTAACAAGCGCCTTGCAATAACCTGCTCGCCTAAAACGGTCGTTTTTGTCACAAACAGCCTGGCAACCGAAACCTCTGAAAAATCTTGTGCCACAAACCCTTGGCAAAACCTCGCTTGATTCTGGCCCGTTTTTGGGCACCGTCAGCGAACCAGACATTCGCCAGCGCGCAGCATTCCCGAAAGATTGGGCTCGCTGCCCATCTTAGCCGCTGCGTCGATGAATGGCGGCTATCACTATTGGGCCAGAAATGCTTGACGTTTGGGTCAGAATTGAATGACGTGATCTACCAGTTTATTGAGGTTTTGGCCGCTGATTGAGTCAAGTATCAGTGACGTTCCACAGTACTTGTTGGACGTCAGACGAATTTGACCTTTGCGTCATAAGCTGACCCAACAACTCCATGTCATTAACCCGCAGACAGTTTCGTTTGATCTGACTTCCTTTCCGGAAATCAGGGCTGATTTGGAGATCAGACGCCGAAGTCGCCTGTTCTTGCTGATCTGACACGTGGCGAACGCGGGAGGCGGCGAGGCAATGCTATTCGACAGGGGGAGTGCGGCCCGCAGGCGCAGCCGAGGACACGGCGCTGTCTAATAGGGTTGCCCGAGGGGGAGGGCAGCGCCCTCACCCTGACGGTCAGGGGCGTTTGGCTTGTCCAAATCCCGTTGGCCCTAAGAAACTATGGCCGATAGCCCCACCACAACTAGCAAGTACTGCTCTTGGCGGTCACTCAAACGTGGTCGCGAATGCCGCGAAGAGAAGCACTAGTGGCCACGATAGTATCCAATGAGCGGCGGATGGTCGTCATCGTCGACAGTCATTTGGCGGTTGATAGCCCCTGTCTCAAAGGCATCCATCGGACTGTAAGGGCCAAGGGCTCATAGCGTTCTATCTTACTAAGTAAGTTAGAATGCTTGGGCTTCCCGGGAAATACTCTCGGTGCATTGTGGGCGTCGGTAAAGCGATATCAACGCAAGAATGGCTTCGCAGCAAACCCCAATTACTCCAGATAGGTTTTGAACCATTCAATTGTGCGGTCCCAGGCCAGGTTTGCCATCTCCTCGTCATAGCGTGGCGTGCTGTCATTATGAAAACCGTGGTTGGCGTTTTCGTAGATATAGGCCTCGTATACCTTGTTGTTGGCCTGCAGGGCGGTCTCAAAATCTGGCCAGCCCGCGTTGATGCGTTCGTCAAGCTCACCCATCTGAACAAGCAACGGCGCCTGAATTTTGGCCACATCCTCAACTGCTGGCTGGCGCCCGTAGAACGGGACACCAGCGGCCAGTTCGGGATAGGCCACAGCAATTGCGCTGACCACACCGCCGCCGTAGCAGAAACCAACAGCGCCGACCTTTCCAGTGCAATCATCTCGGTTCAATAGGTATTCAAATCCATTGAAGAAATCGTTCATCAATTCGACCCGGTCCACTGTCTTTTGCAGCTCGCGCCCATCCGCGTCGTTACCTGGGTATCCTCCCACTGACGTCAGACCGTCGGGGGCCAGTGCCATAAACCCGGCCTTCGCCAATCGGCGCGCCACATCTTCGATGTAGGGGTTAAGGCCGCGGTTTTCGTGGATTACCAATACCGCGGGCAGGGGCTCTTCAACGCCGGCGGGTCGGACAAGGTAGCCGCGAACATCACCGGTTCCATTCGGTGAAGGGTAGGTGATGTAGTCCGCGTGGATATCGGGATCATTGAACGACACTTGCTGAGCCATCGCGTAGTTCGGGCTGAGCATTTTCAGCAGCGCGACCGCTGTCACGCCGCCGACCGTGAACTTGCCTGCGCGGTCCAGGAATTGGCGCTTGGTGATCTTGCCGTGCGCGTAAAAGTCATACAGGTCCAGAAGTTCTTGGTCGAAGTCTTTTGCCGTCATGCGAGTCATTGTGGATCTCCTGATGAGTTTGGCAGTCTGAAGGGTGGGTAGTATCCGATCTGAAAGTCTTGATTTGATTGGGCGTCTGGATGGGCTTCCTAAGAAACCGCCGGTGACAGTTCCTTGTTCGCGTACCGTTCGCGCAGCACGTTCTTTTGAACTTTTCCCATAGTGTTTCGCGGCAACTCCTGGACGAGTTCGTAGCGGCGAGGATGTTTGAATCGCGACAGTATGTTTCTGATGATCGAGTCGAACTGTTCCACCTGAAGCTGTGCTCCAGGCTCGGCAACCAAAGCAGCAATAATTGCTTCTCCAAATTCGTTGTCGGGGACCCCGAAGACCGCCGATTCCTGAACGCCATCGACATCGTTCAAAACGTCTTCAATTTCTTTGGGGTAGACGTTGTAACCACCAGTGATGATCAGGTCTTTTGACCGACCTACAATCGACAGGTAGCCATCCTCGCTGTATTGGCCCAGATCTCCGGTGAGGAAAAATCCATTTTCTCGAAGCTCTTCAGCCGTTTTTTCGGGCATTTGCCAATAGCCCTGAAAAACATTGGGGCCACGCACTTCGATCATTCCGACCTCGCCCTGGGGCAGCGGTTCTCCAGTTTCAGGGTTGGTTACGATCACCTCGGTGCCGGGTATGGCCATACCAACAGTTCCCGCGCGACGCTCACCGCCATAAGGGTTAGAGGTGTTCATGTTCGTCTCGGTCATACCGTAGCGCTCAAGGATGCGGTGGCCGGTGCGCGTTTCGAACGCCACATGGGTTTCTGCCAGCAAGGGGGCTGAGCCGGAAACAAACAGACGCATGTTCTCTGTGATCTCATCGGTGAAACCGTCATCCGCCAGCAATCGGGTATAGAAAGTGGGAACTCCCATTAGAAGGGTCGAGTGGGGCAATTCCTCCAAGATCATACCAGTGTCGAATTTTTTCATCAGCCGCACTTTGGAACCGGCGAGTAGTGATGTGTTCATCGCCACGAAAAGCCCGTGCGTGTGAAAGATGGGCAACGCGTGAATCAAGCGATCAGCGTCGGTGATACCCCACAAATCCACAAGGGCTTGGGCATTGGACAGCAGGTTTCGGTGGCTGAGCATCGCGCCCTTGGACCGGCCCGTGGTACCTGATGTGTAAAGAAGCGCCGCGAGGTCGTCCGGCGCGCGATCCACGGTTTCGAATACACAAGGCTGTGCGTCCGCTTCGCGGCTCAAGCTTGGAATTTCGCCACCCAAGGTCAGCAGCTTTGCACCAGACCGGGTTGCCAATTGTTCGAATTCAACTTTGTCGTGGCTGTCGCAAACGACTAACGCAGGTTGCGCATCAGAGATGAAATAGTCCAACTCTGCCATGGTATAGGCGGTGTTTAGGGGCAGGTAGACAGCACCTGCCTGAACCGAAGCGGCATAGAGCGCAATCGTGTCGGCCTGCTTGGGCGCTTGCACAACGATGCGGTCGCCGGGGGAAACTCCGCTGTTCTGCAAGACATGCGCGATTTGCGCGGTGCGCTGCAGAAACGCATCATAAGTGACCACCTGGCCATTATCGAGTTGCAGGAATGGAGCCGTGTTGCCCTCATGGCGGGCAAACAAACTGTCGTAAAGTGTATTAGTCACGCTGTATTTTCCCTAGGCTTTACCGCAAGCGTCGCAGTTGAAGCCGCGCGAATTGAACGCGAGGCTTGGATCGTGGCACGTGTCGCGAATTCTTCGTGGTAACGTTCTGTTTTGTTCAAATCGTAAAGGTAATTGACCATCGCACCTCCGGACTGGGCGCGTCCGTTTGGCGACTGATCTGCCTGGGCATGCAGTTCATGAAGCTCGGCACCATTTCCCAAGTGAAAGCGCGCCACAGGGTCAAGCGGCATTCCATCTTCGCGCTTGGCGAACATCAAGTACCGGGCGGCCATCGCGCGCACGTCCTGCGGTGTTGCTGTTTCTGCAAGCACGGCCTCGGCGGCATGCCCGTGTTCCGGGTTGTTTGTTTCACCAGACAGCCACCGGTTTAACCCCGGTATCGGCGACAATGTCACAAAGGTATCAAGCCCGCGAAGCTCCCGCGAAAGTTCGGTCACAACCTGCTTTATCAATAGATTCCCAAAGCTGATGCCCGCCAAACCCTTTTGGCAGTTTGAAATGGAATAGAACGCCGCGACCTTTGCCTGCTCGGTTTCGATCGGTTCTCGTGCTTCGGATAGAAGCGTATCTATTGCATTCGGGATTTCAGCGGTCAGAGCGACCTCAACAAAAATCAGTGGCTCATCTGGCATCGAGGGGTGGAAGAACGCAAAACATCGACGGTCCGGTGGGTAGAGCCGTCGCCGTAAGTCGTCCAGATCGTTGATCTGGTGCACCGCTTCATAGGCGACGATCTTATCCAGAACGCGGGCAGGGGTGTCCCAGCTAATTTGCTTGAGGACCAGAAAGCCTCGGTTGAACCAGCTGCGCAATAAATGGACGAAATCGATATCCGTTCGCTTGAGTTCCGGTTTGGATTTGAGAAAGCGCAGCAGATCAACGCGCATGGCTACAAGTTCCTGCGTCGCACCAGACGGCTGGTTCAGCCGTCGCAATAACTCTTGCCGTCGTGGCTCTGAAGCTTCACTAAGCCTCTGATAAAGTATGACACTTTTGTCGCTGGCGTAGAGGCGGGCTGCTTCAGAAAGCTGATTTGCGTCCAACTCAAGTTGGTCATTCAAATAGACAAAAAAGTCTAGTTTCTCCGCATCATTCAGAGTGTGGTAGCGCTCAAGGATCGTAGACGCGAGCGTGAATCCTGAAACTTCACCTTCCGCAGATAAAAGCGCCTCACATAGTTCGGAAATGGACCGTTTGTCATCCTTGCCACGCCTTTTGTCGGGACGGTCCAGCAATTGGTTTAGTAGATCACCCAGAAACCAGTTCTGCTGCATTTCAGGGCTCCATCTGGCTGCTAAGGTACTCACCTGTTCGGCGGTAGTGATCGATTAGGTGCCGAGTTGCGCCGTCTGCGTCGTGATTTAATGCGGCGTCCAAGATTTGCTGATGTTCGGCGGCGATGTCTCGTTTTTTGTAACTCGACCCGCCGGCCGCCAGATAGCGGTAGCGAATGTTCAGGTCGTAAAGCTGCGAGCAATACCGCAGCAGCAACGGCAGTTTCGAATTGTCCAACAAGGCCATATGAAACGCCTTGTGAGCGTCCTCAAAGTCTTGTGCCCCGTTCTGGCTGGCCTTTTTCATATGATGGTGACGCAAGACAAGCCGGTCTTCCCAGGCCGCATCCGCATTGGCGATGGAAGCGCGCAATGCGGTTTCTTCAAGGTTGCATCGAAGCAGAAGGATTTCCTCAAAGTTACACTTGCTGACTGGCGCTGCCCGAAATCCGCGCTGATCAATCCGCTCGACCAACATGTCCGAAGTCAAAAGGCTAAGCGCTTCCCGAACTGGACTAGCGCCAGTGTCCAAAAGCCCGCGAAGCTGTTCGATCTTGAGTTTTTGACCCGGAGGTAATTCGCCGGTCAGGATTAATTCGCGCAGCTTTCGATACGCTCCATGAGTGGCTGATGTCTCTTTGCCCTCAGTATCAAGCATGGCGTCCATATCCGACTGTTCCTATTTCGCGGCAAATACTCTTGAGTGCACTTAACTGAAGGCACTCGTTCCAGTCGATAGACCAACTGAAATGTTCAGCGAGCCTTCGTTGATCAACCAGCGCCGAAGTACAAAACTACGTGCCCCACTTTTGTGCATAGGATCGTCTTCGGCCAGCTTCCGGGCGGATTCAAGGCTGTCGGCGCGATAGATGATCAGCCCCATCCCCTGCATATGCTCGCCGGTTTCATCCGACATGGGGCCTGCAAAAGCCAGCTGCCCCAAACGTTCCAGCTGCGTCTGATACGCCAAGTGATCAGGCAGTGACGCCTTTACATCACCCGGCGCTTTGGCTGGCGTGCTCAGCGCGACGTAAAGCTCCAAAGCAAGCGCACCGCGGCTTTTTGCTTCTGATTTGTAGTCTGCCCAAGCAACCATTTGCTGTCTCCAAAAATATCGATATTATTTGACATATGGCAAAATAGTCGGCAAAAATCAAGCGAACTGACATGGATGGTGAAAATGAAATACCTGGTGGGAGTGACTTCGGAAGGCACAGCGGTTTTTTCTGTAAACGGCGAAAACGCAGTGAATCTAACGGCTTTGGACCCTGCCGTCGGTTCGGATTTGATGGGTTTGATAGCCAAGCCTGAACTGGCCGACTCACTTGCCAGCAAAATTGACGCCGCAGACACTGTGCCCGTGCCTTCCATCACTCCGGCATTGCCCGTTGCCGCTCCCGGAACGATCATTTGCATGGGGTTGAACTACACGGACCACATCAAGGAAGGCGGGTATGACATCCCGGAATATCCGACGCTGTTCATGCGCGGGAAGAACTCGATCATGGCGGCAGGGCAACCTATGGTGCGGCCTGCCTGTTCCGAGAAGCTCGACTACGAAGCCGAACTTATGCTGATCGTTGGAAAGCGCGGACGCCATATCTCGGAGCAGGACGCACTGGATTATGTCTTTGGCTACACTGTATTCAACGATGGTTCGCTGCGGGACTATCAGCGCAAAACCGTTCAGTGGACGCCTGGCAAAAATTTTGATGACACGGGCGCGATCGGTCCTTTCACCGTGACTCCGGATGAGTTGCCCGAAGGGGCATCAGGTCTGAAGATCGAAAGCCGTGTGGGTGATGAAATCCTTCAAAGCTCGAATACCGCCAACATGATTTGGGGGGTTCGTCAGGTCATCGCGACGATTTCGGAATATACTACTTTGGAGCCGGGGGATCTGATTGCGCTAGGTACGCCTCCTGGTGTCGGACACGCCAAAAAGCCCAATCCCCGTTGGTTGAAGCCCGGCGAAACCGTTGAGGTCGAGATTGAAGGCATCGGAATCTGCGCCAGCCCAATCATTGACGAAAAGGATGCCAAGTCCAAGGTGGCTGCAGCATGAGCGCACCAACCGGAGCAGAGCTGGAGGCACTTCGCGCCAAGGCGCAGCAAGATCACCGCGATCTGCGCGAGCGCATTCCACGCTTGTCGGATGACGCGATCGCCTTGATCTTGCGCGAATCCAGATCGCACTACGCGTGGACCAACAAGCCTGTTTCTGACGACATACTTGAAGAGATCTACGACATCACGATCAACGGCGCGACCAGCATGAATACGTTGCCCGCGCGCTTCGTTTTCGTAAAGAGTCTCGAAGGGAAAGAGCGGCTTGCAAAGTCTTTAAAGCCGAAGAATGTGCCAAAGATGATGGATGCTCCGGTCACGGCGATCATTGCCTATGACATGGACTTCTGGAAGGAACTGCCCTTTCTTTTCCCGCACGAAGACCGTCGGCCATTGTTCGAAAACAAGCCCGACTACGTGGCAGACACGGCCTTTCGAAATGGCACGCTTCAGGGCGCTTACTTCATGATTGCGGCCCGGGCTGTCGGGTTGGACGTCGGCGCCATGTCAGGTTTTTCGAACAAGATCGTCGACGAGGAGTTCTTCGCGGGCACGACGCTCAAGTCCAATTTTCTATGCAATCTGGGCTACGCGGACGAGACCGGATTGTTCCAGAAGCTTCCACGTTTTCCATTCGAAAAGGTTTGCTCTTATGCATGAGGAGGTGACGCTTTGGCTATGAAAGTAAAACCTGTCGTGACGTACCGCACGACAGCTCAATGCCCGACTCATGCGCGGACTGAGATACCAATTCGCGATCTTGATGTTGTTGTCGATGAACCCGTCGAACGCGGCGGGACAAATCTTGGTCCGTCTCCAACCGAAACCGCAATGGCAGCCCTGATCGCCTGTACGAATGTCATCGGGCACAAGAACGCACATCGGTTGGGAGTTGAACTCGGCACGGTGACAATCGACGCGAAATGCAGGTTGGACCGGCGTGGTGTGCTGATGGAAGAGGAGATCGATGTTCCGTTTCCGGAAATCGAACTCACCGTGAATTGTGAGACACCCGCCAGTCAGGAGGAACTGGCGCGCGTGGGTGAGGAGACAGCCAAGTATTGCGCCATCGCAAAACTGTTTGAAGCGGCAGGCACGGACCTGACCGTCAACTGGGTCAAAACAAACAATTAGAGACAAAAGACCCGACTTTCTGGGAGGAGAGAAATGAAAAACTGGACCAAACGCAGCCTAGTGGGCGCTGCTCTGGCGGGCGCCATGGCGATGCCCCTCGCGGCAGAAGAGACCATCTCTGCTGTCGTAATTGATGGCTATCCCGACCGCGCGTTGTGGGTGAAAGAATTCACCAACTTCTTCATTCCAGAAGTGGACAAGCGGTTGGCCGATTCCGGCAACTACAAGATGAGCTGGCAAGAGAACTACGGCGGTTCGATCGTCAAGCCCAAGGGCGTTCTGGAAGGTATTCAGCTGGGCTTAGGGGACATTGGCATCGTTACTACAATCTTCCATTCTTCGAAGCTTCCCAGCCAAGGAATATCGGGCTCGACACCTTTTGTGGCATCGGATTCCCGCGCCGTCGCCAAGGCTGTTGATGAAATCGCTCGTGAATACCCGGCGATGCAAAACGAGTTCGCCGCACAGAACCAAGTTTATCTTGCTACCGGCGTTGTGCTCGACACCTATCAAATCTTCTGCACGGAACCTGTTTCTTCGGTTGCCGATCTTGAGGGCCGCAAAATCGCGGGAGCAGGCCTGAACCTGCGTTATCTTGAAGGGATCAAAGATGCCGCTGGTGTACGCGGGGGACTAACCGATTTCTACAACATGCTTCAAACCGGCCTGGTCGATTGCGGCATGCTTTGGCCCGAAGCCGCAAAGACGTTTAAGATCGCGGAAGTAGCGCCGTACATGCTCAAGGCTGATCTGGGAGCAGTGAATTCCAAGACCATCACCGTCAATGCCGACTACTGGGCTAGCCTCCCGGACGAAGTCAAAGACGTGTTGAAGGCCGTCGCCATCGACTACCGTGACCATGTCGCCGGCATCGCGATGGACCGCGCCGCTGCTTCGCGGGATGCGTATGTTGAAGCGGGTGGAACAATCGTTGAGGTTTCGGACGAAGACCGTGCCGCCTGGGCAAATGCAATGCCAAATGTCGCGCAGGAATGGGCCGCGACGCTGAACGATAACGGCGAGCAGGGCACAGAGATGCTGGCCGCTTACCTCGGCAAGCTTCAGGATGCCGGATTCACCGGAGTTCGTGACTGGACGGCCGAGTAACAGTCTGGCGATCCACGAAAGGGGCCTTTCATGCTGAAGACCGCAGTTGCTGGCTTGTCGCGGGTTGCCAATTCGCTTGCTATCGCCGCCAACGCATTGGGAACGCTTGTCGTCCTTGCGTTGGTGGTGATTCTGAATGTCGACGTCATTGCGCGTGGTCTGTTTTCAGCACCTCTGCGTGGCACCTATGAAATGGTGCAATTCTCGGTCGTGATGATCGTTTTCCTGCAATTGGCCGACGTGGTCAGAGTGGATCGGCTGACGCGCTCAGACGGGTTCCTGAACCTGCTGCACCATCGCAGCCCGGGTCTGACAGCCAGCCTGAGGCGCATCATCAACGCCATATCTGCCATCTTTATGGCTTTGATTGCGTATGTAACCTTCCCAGAATTTCTTCATATGTGGGAGACACAGGACTACTTCGGAGTACCCGGTCTTTTCACATTGCCATGGTGGCCGGTCAAACTGGTCATCGCGTGCGGTACTGCGCTCGCCTGCGTGATCTTCCTGCTTAAGGTCGTCACGGCGCAGGACCGCCCGCAGCTTGTCCGCACCCCTGAACATGACGAGGCCGCAGAATGACGCCGATTGAGATTGGCCTGCTCTCGGTCGTTGCCATCGTCTTTTTGATCTACGCAGGCGTCTACATTCCGATTGCTCTGGGTGTGGTCTCGTTCGTGTCGATCTGGCTGATGCGGGATAACTTCACGCTTGCGCTCAACCTGCTGAAGGTAGCGGTGGGCGACAGCGCGATGGAATACAGTTTCGCGACAATCCCGCTGTTTACCTTTATGGGCCTCATCGTTTCAAAAGCGGGACTAGGCAGGGATATTTACGAGGTCATGACCATGCGATTTCGCAAGGTCAAAGGCGGTATCGGAATGGCGACCGTCGGAGCAAATGCCGTGTTTGCGGCCGTTACCGGGTCGTCCATTGCGTCCGCATCAGTGTTCACCAAGGTCTCGGTCCCGCAGATGATGGCGCAGGCATATAATCCACGTTTTGCTGTTGGCGTGGTGGCCGGGTCTTCAGTGCTGGGCATGATCATCCCGCCTTCGGCCATGTTGATCATATACTCGTTTGTCGCCGAACAATCCGTTGGGGACATGTTCCTTGCGGGAGTTATACCGGGCATCATGCTGGCCATCGCCTATGTCGGCGCGATTTGGGTCATGGGACGTTTCACACCATCATTCGTAGGTGGCAGGGTCGTCGAAGACACCGAATGGATGTCCAGACGCGAGATCGCATCCAAGACCCTGCCCACATTGTTCATTATCACGGTAGTGCTCGGTGGCATTTACACAGGGTGGCTAACCGCTGTCGAGGCGGGTGCCGCCGGGGCACTGGTTGCGCTCGTTATCGCAGTCGTGCGCAAGTCCATGACACCAAGAGCGTTCTGGGACGCGTTGCTGGAAACCGGTCACATTACAGCGGCGATTTTGTTCCTGATTACGGCGGCTTCGATTTACAGCCGCATGCTGGGACTGGCCGGGCTGCCCAATCAGTTGCAGGACTTGCTTGCGGGGAATTCAGCGTCCTTTTGGTCGATCATGCTGCTCTACGTCCTCTTGATGCTTTTTCTGGGAACATTACTCGATACGGCGTCCATCATTCTGATCGTTGTCCCGCTGTTTCTGCCTATGGCCGAAGCACTAGATATGTCGTTGATCTGGTTTGGCATTATCACTGTTGTCGGCGCCGAAATCGGACTCTTGACCCCGCCTTTGGGCATATCTTGCTTCGTCATCAAATCCACGATCAACGATGACCGAATATCGCTCAAGGATGTGTTCATGGGCGCACTTCCCTTTGCGTTCGTGATGCTGATCGTTCTGCTCATTCTGATCGAATTCCCGATCCTCAGCCTTGCCCTGATTTAAGGAGGCCCAGATGCGCTCTGTCACCAAAGACAATATCACCGACGTGTTCATGGGATACCTGTCCAAGGACACCGATCCGCGGATGAGAGAAATCATGGGGTCTCTGGTCAAACACCTCCACGATTTCGCGAGAGAAACCAACCTGACGCATGACGAATGGCGCGCCGGGATTGCGTTTCTGGAGGGCTGCGCTGCGGTGGAAACCGAGGACAGGCATGAATTCGTACTCGCCTCAGATGTGCTGGGCCTGTCGTCATTGGTGGACATGTTGCATTCTAGTTCTGATGCAACAAGTTCATCCGTGCTTGGCCCTTTCCATGTCTCTGGCGCGCCGCCTCTGCCATTCGGCGGGGATATGAAGCGCCACTACGGTGGACCTGTGCTGCTTGCTGAAGGCGTGATCCGGGATACAGATGGTAATCCGATTTCCGGTGCAGATTTGGATATCTGGCAAACCGCACCGAATGGAATGTATGCAAGCCAGGACGAAGAACAGGACACCTATTCTTTTCACGGCCTGATGACTACCGGTGACGACGGTAAGTATGCATTCACGACCGTCAAGCCAGTTGAATACACGGTGCCGTCAGATGGGCCTGTCGGAGATATCCTGCGCGCCTGCGGTCGCCATCCCTGGCGACCTTCGCACCTGCACTATATCGTCAAAGCTCCTGGCTACCGTTCTTTGGTCACTGAGATTTTCCCCGACGACGATCCTTATTTGGATCAGGATACAGTGTTTGGTGTTCGGGATGATCTGGTAATGACCTATGTTGAAAGGCCAGTTTCAGAATTTCCTGATGGCATGGAGCTTTCTGGTAAGATCACTGAACCTTTCTTGCACGTGAAGTTCGATGTGAAGCTTGCCAAAGTCTGAACGATATTGAGGAGGCTTGAGGTGCTGAAACATATCTTCATATTAGGTGCCGCGCTGATTTGCAGTAGTGCTATCGCAGAAGAGCGCCCGATCTTTGACGCGCATATTCATTACAGCCACGATGCCGTCAAACTGGTTCCTCCCGAACAGGTGGCTAATATCCTTCGGGATGCGGGCGTGCGTAAAGCCCTGGTTTCCAGCTCGGATGACAATGGTACTCAGCTGTTGTTGGCCGCAGCACCAGATATCGTTGTTCCGGCACTGCGCCCTTACCGGCGTCGCGGTGAAATCAACACCTGGATGCACGATGAAACCGTAATCGACTATTTGGAAGCAAATCTGGCCAAGAACGACTACGAAGCCATCGGCGAGTTTCACGCTTACGGAGACGACATTAAGACGCCGGTTATCCAGCGCATGATTGCACTAGCCAAAGAGCGGAACCTCATCCTGCATCACCATGGTGATCGAGAGGCAGTTGACCTGATCTTCGAAACCTGGCCTGAAGCTCGGGTACTGTGGGCGCACTCTGGCTTTGATGATCCGGCGAGTGTTGTTGACGCGCTGGACACCTATCCAAGGCTTTGGGCCGACTTGGCATTTCGTTCGGACATGGCCTCACGAGGCCGTATCGACCCGGATTGGAAGGCGGCTTTCGAAGCCCATCCGGATCGTTTCATGGTCGGTACGGATACATTTGCGCCGGAACGTTGGTATTACGTAGGACCTCATGCCGATTTTTCGCGTGAATGGTTGGATTTGCTGCCGGACCAGATTGCGGACAACATCGCCTATGCCAATGCCGAACGTTTGCTGGCATCAGAATGATCCGCTGCGCTGTCTGGTTTCTGATTTGGTCCAGCGCGGCTTTTGCTTGTGACGTAACTGGGAAACGTATGAATTCGGAAGTTCAAAACGCACCCGAGGTTTATCTGTCTGTTGATGAAATTCCATTGGCTCAACCGTTTTCCTTGCTGATTTCAGTTTGTAGTGAAACTGCCGTGGGCCAAATGCGCGTTGATGCAATCATGCCCGCTCATCAACACGGTATGAACTATACCCCCAAGGTTACCGCGTTGGACGGTAGAACGTTCCGCGTTGATGATATGCTGTTTCACATGCCGGGTTTGTGGGAGCTGCAGGTTGATGTCGACATCAATGATCAATCAATTTTCTACACGTCAAAAATTGCGTTGAAATGAAGCTGTGGATGACAGCGGCGCTAATGGTCCTGACCGGCGCAGTGCGTGCCGAAGTCTTGCTGTCTGCTGACGAAATTGAACAAACGCTGACTTTTGGACCGTGGCCACCATCCTTCCAGTCGGACCCAAGCAATAGGGTTTCCAAAGACACCCGATCGATCCAGCTCGGACAGGCTTTTTTCAACGATCCGGTGTTGTCGGTCGACGGTGCATTTTCGTGCGCCAGTTGTCATGATCCTGAACAGGCCTTTACAACGCCGGAAGCCCGAGCGCTCGGCCGTGTTCTGTTAGATCGAAACACACCATCACTACGGAACCTTGCCGGACTCCGTTGGTATGGGTGGGGTGGAAAGAGCGACAATTTTTGGGCGGCAAGCCTGCATCCGATCATCGAAGAGCATGAGATGGCGCATAGTCCCGAAAGTCTGAAAACAGCAATCTCAGAAAGTGCTTACATTGATGACTTTGAAGCAATATTTGGCGATATCCAGGATCAAGGTCTAGAACATGTTCTGGTAAACACTGCAAAAGTCCTTTCGGCTTACTTGGAAACTTTAGTTACCGACCGGACTCAGTTCGACGATTTTCGCGATGCCTTGGAGGATCAAGATTTTGCAGCGGCCGCGTACTACCCCGAAGCAGCCCAGCGAGGTATTCAGCTGTTTTTAGGGCGCGGGAATTGCGTGTTTTGCCACAACGGCCCGAGGTTTTCCAACAATGAGTTCCACGATGCCGGTGTACCATATTTTCTGAATGAAACCGAGGTTGACGAAGGTCGGTTTGGTGGATTGAACTTTTTGCTCTCAAGCCCCTATACACTGGACGGCGTCTGGAATGACGATCCGGACAAGCAAGGTGCTTGGGCCGTTCGAAATGTACGCCGGAGCCACGCTGATTTTGGAACCTTCCGCACGCCCAGCCTGCGCGGAGTGGCTGAAACTGCTCCGTACATGCATGACGGCAGCCTAAGTGATCTGAACGCAGTGATCCGGCATTACAGTAAGATTGATACGGAAAGGCTGCACGCCGACGGTGAAGCCATTCTCTCGCAATTGAATTTTTCTGAGCAAGAGATTGCAGACTTAGTTGCGTTTTTGATGACGCTGTCCAAGTCGCCTTACTAAAGCGTTTGTGTTTAAAGCCCGGGAATCGGCTATTTGGCAAGCTGGTTCGGCGACTATCGTTAGCAGTGCCGATGAGGGGGTTCTGCTCGCTCTGGGCGAGAATTGCTTGACGTTTGGGTCAGAAATGGATGACGTGATCGGCCGATTTGTAGAGGTTTTGGATGTCGATTGAGTCAAGTATCAGTGACGTTCCACATTACTTGTTGAACGTCACACGAACCTGACCCAACCGTCACAGTTGGACCAGAAACGAGGTGAACGATCGACATCGGATGGCACCCCCAAATTAATAACTCGTTGAGCACGAAGTAGACCCAGAGCTGCAAATCAGTTGCTGAAAGAGGAATTTGGTGCCGCTTTTTTAGCTAGAACTCAGTCGTGACAACTCGGCCCGAAGCGGTCTCCCGACTACGGTAGCTGTCGCTGCGGTGCGACCCGTCAGAGGAGACATTCGCCGCAAGCGCGAAGTTGAGCACTCTGCGAACCGGAAGTTCGCAGACGAAGTTGCCATTCAGTCGTGAATTGCGAATGTCCGCTTGTGAGAAAACTCTGAAAGATGCAAGTTTAGCCAATAGAAACAGAAATGCAGGGGGCAGGATTGTCACCTATAGATGCTGTACGTACGCCTGACGACCGTTTTCTGAACCTGCCCGATTTCGCATGGCATCCTCTGTTCGAAGATCAGTTGGCCGGGTATGAAGGCCTGCGGATGGCAAGAATAGACGAAGGTCCACAGGACGCAGAGCGGGTGTTCTTGTGCCTTCATGGACAGCCTTCATGGGGTTTTTTGTATCGGCATATGATCCCGGTCTTTCTCGAGACTGGCGCCCGAGTTGTCGTTCCTGACCTGTTCGGTTTCGGCCGGTCTGACAAACCTATCCAAGACAATTGCTACACTTTCACATTTCACAGACAGAGCTTGATCGAGTTGATTGAAACGCTCGATCTCAAAGGAATTACACTCGTTGTACAGGATTGGGGTGGGCTTCTTGGTCTTACCATTCCACCAGACATGCCTGATCGCTTCAATCGGCTATTGGTTATGAACACAGTTCTTGGCTTGGGTGGCGGTAGCAGCGAAGGGTTCGATGCATGGAGGGATTTCCACCGAACCCACCCGGACTATGACGTGGCCGCATTGTTTCAAAAGTACGTGCCCGGCATGAGCGATGAAGTTGCGGCCGCTTACGCCGCCCCTTTCCCGGACGCGCGTTATCGGGGCGGGGTGCGGAAGTTCCCGTCGCTGGTGATGACCGAACCCGACATGGAGGGCGTTGATGTATCACGACGTGCAGCGGCATGGTGGAAAACTGACTGGTCTGGCGACAGCTTCATGGCGATAGGAGAAGCAGATGTTCTGATCCCGCCGAGGCTGATGAAACGCATGCACGAAATATTGGGCGTAGTTCGCCCACCTCTGATGTTGCCAGACGCAGGACACTTCGTTCAGGAGACCAACGGCGAACAAGTTGCTCGCGCGGGCTTGTCTGCATGGGAAGATGTAGGGCATCCCAGTTAGCCTTAATGGTTTAGAAATCGGACCTTCCTGCAGACCACAGCATCAGTTACTTCGAGGCTCATTGCCGCCGCTGGGGTTGGTTGCAGCAACTCAGTTCGGAGCATTGCTACTGCCCGCCACGACAGCCCAATGCCGACGTCTACTAGCTAACCGAATTGCTGCGGTCGCAAGCCACATTACAACCATTCGCTGCGCTATAGCTGCTAGGGCGCCTGGCGTATCGCATCCTGCTTGCGACACGCGATGGCACGCGATAATCTACCTCTAGGCCGTTTGAGGCGGCCACCCGGTCCGCGGAAAGCTGTCATCGGCACCTCACAACGAATGTGTGAAAACCACATCGGTTTCTCTGCCCGGTTTAGCGGACCTTCGGGCAACGGAGGGAAGACCGATGACCAAATCACTCGACCAACTGCGCCGTGACGCAAAGGCCTTGGGTAATGCTCTTGCTGAGGGCGACAAAGGTGCAATGCTGCGCATCCATGGCATTGTTATCAT
Source organism: Ruegeria sp. O11 (assembly GCF_056535285.1). Classification (NCBI taxonomy): domain Bacteria; kingdom Pseudomonadati; phylum Pseudomonadota; class Alphaproteobacteria; order Rhodobacterales; family Roseobacteraceae; genus Ruegeria; species Ruegeria sp. O11. Next base: position 164,422 of record NZ_JBQERS010000002.1, read on the forward strand.
GCCCAAAGACGGGGTCTACAAACACGCGGATTGTCTGCATGTCATAGCGCGAGAGACCGGATACGCTTCGTGGCCAGCATTGAAACTCGCGGTTGAAACACAAGGGATGGATCGCGCACAAAAGCAGGGACGGCTGCGTTGGGCGCTTTACAACGGCTCAAAAGAGACGATCGTGCATCTGCTTGCAGATGAGCCGGATCTTGCAGACGATCAGGTGCCTCTTCTCGTCGCTCTCTATGACGTAGCCGCGATGCGCAAGATCCTTGTTCAGGATGCCGGTGCTGCGACACGCGAATACCCGTCACGGCGGCCAATGTGCCATCTGGCGTTTTCGAAATACATCAAGACTGCGCCTGAGAAAGAACCCGAGATGCTCGCCATGGCGGAATTGCTTGTCGAACACGGCGCTGACGTAAATGACAGTTTTGCATTCGATTCCGAGACAGACCACCGCCTGTCCGCGCTCTATGGCGCCATCGGCCATGCAGACAACATGCCTTTGGCCAGGTGGCTGTTGGAGCATGGGGCAAATCCCGACGACAATGAATCCCTCTACCATTCCACTGAACTGGGCCATACCAAAGGTCTTCGTTTGTCGCTGGAACATGGGGCAAATCCGAAAGGAACAAATGCGTTGCCGAGGGCGATTGACTTCAACAGCACCGATGCAGTCCGGCTGTTGCTGGACCACGGCGCTGATCCCAATGAAGGCATCAATCCTCATCCGTCGGGTGAACCTTCCTTGGTGATCCCAGCCTTGCATCAGGCGGCCCGGCGTTTGGCTTCGGGCGAAATCGCTCGGCTTTTGTTGGAGCACGGCGCGAACCCAAGTGCTATTAGCCGCGGCCACTCTCCCTATGCCTTTGCCCGCGTCTTCGGAAACAGGGATGTCGCGTCGGTTCTAGAACGCGCTGGTGTATCCACGCAGTTGACGTCGACCGAAGAGCAACTCGTGCGGGCAGCGGACGCGACGTCTAAGGAGGACGACCAGATCGACATGAATAGCCTGTCGCAGGAGATGAGGTTTCTTCTTTGCCGCCTCGTCTGGCGCGAAGGAACCCTGCCTCACATGCATCGACTGGTCGAAATTGGCTTTGACCCAAATCTGCCGGACGAATTGGGAATGCCGCCCCTGCACCTTGCCGGTTGGGAAGGAATGCCCGACGTCATGTCGTATTTCCTGAACCAAAACCCGGACCTGAACCACACAAATGCCTACGGAGGGACACTGCTGTCAACGATTGTTCACGGGTCCGAAAACTGCCCACAAAAGGCGCATCGCCATCACATCGAATGCGCGCGTCTGGCGCTGGAGACCGGTGTGGCGCTTCCGCGAAAGGCCTCGCAATTTGCAACGGTTCCCGAGATGTCCGCCTTTCTTGCTGACTGGGCGGAAGCGCATCCCCTGCAAGTCTCGGAACACGGAGTCGTCTAAGGTTCGAAGTTCTTGTGCCAGACGTACAGGCTGCCGTAGCCAGATTGTTTAACGGCTGACCTTCATCGGCAGGATCGGCCCCCAGGGCGTTTGCCGCGCTTCACCAAAGGCAGAGAATCCCGCGTTGTGATAGGCCGCGATCGCCCGCGCATTTTCCGGGTGCGGATCTGTTGCGATAACCCGGACTCCTGCGGAAAACACCCGTTTAAGATGCTCAGAGATAAAGGCCGGGCCGTGCCCGCGCCCGATCATATCTGGCTCACCAATAAACTGGTCGATGCCCCGAGATCCCTGCGGAAGGGAATAGAAATGGAGATCCTCCCAACCGTGAACAGTGTAATCCTGGATATATGCAAGCGGGCGTTCCGCAAGTGAAACGATCCATCTTCGGACTCGCACGTCTTCCAGTTCTTTGTTCGTGCTTGGCTCATTGGAATCCCACCATTCGCGAACATTTGGGTGCGATTGCAATTGCGAGATCATCGCAAGATCAGCCGACGTCATCTTGCAAAAGGCATATCGGTTAGGGGTAAGCATGGTAAAAGACAGCAAAAATGTGGCGAATGTTTAAGAGCATCTGACGGCCCCTTGGGACCTGGCGATATGCTCTTTTTAGGATCAATGGTTTGTTTTGGCGTTGCTCCGGCCCATAGCTGACCTTCGCCCTGCATTCTCAATGCTGCGCCAGCAGCCTGCTTTGCGGACATTCGCTGCAAGCGTCATCTTTGGGATTATTCAAACTCACATTTCGCGGGCACAACCGCCCAATGCGGGCGCGACGCCGACTGGCGGCCTAGTTGCCCATTCCGTAGCCGACAGCAGCCACCCGCAAGCGGCCTCTCGCGCTCACCCCTACGAAGTGTCGGGTCACTGACAAATTCGGCATTTTGCGATATGTTTCGTTAGGGCGTTTCCCTGCGGCTCTCGAAGACAGCCCGCCGCTCCTTAACCTCGGAGTATTGAAATGGAAATGAACTCGAAAAATATCATAACCGCAATTGTAGTCTTGGTAGTTGTGGTCGTCGGCATATCTTACCTTTCCGGCACCAGCGGCGACGAAGAGGTAGAAGCACCAGCCACTGAAACTGGCAATTGAACCGCTGCTCCGGGCTCGAAGTGGTCATTCGGCAAATCGCAACGGATGTCCACATTGCGGACCAAGCGGTCACCTAAATATGAAAGAAAGTTATCAGCCAGCAAATCTATTTCGACTTCGGCTATGTGTCAGAGGTGGAGATCAGGTGACTAGATAACAGTGCAGTTTTGTTGCAATGGTAAGCTAATATCGAAAAATCAAAATTCACTTCGCCAAAAGGGCAACTGACGACTCGATTACACTCCTACAGCAGACAGCCACAGTCGATCTATTTCCGCCAGTACGTCTTGATTAATGGAGGCGTAGTGCTCCCAATACTTACCATCTTGGATCAAGTAACCAGCCTCGTTTTCCAGGCTCAGGGCTTTGCGGGAAAGTTCCGCGCTATAGTTGGTTAGCGGCAAATCACCGCTTAGCGCCGTGTGGCTAACTCTTGGGAAAAGCAGACGACTTTCCAATTCTTCCGAGAGATTGACGCACGCGCAGTGCTGTTGGGCAGCGATCGTCATAAGCCTTGCCGATTTGGCTTCCAAAGACAACAAAGTAATGTCTTCACGAAGAGGATCAGGTTTGCCTTGCCCATAGAAATGCGTGTTTCGTCCCGTGTAGACCATGTCACAGCCCAAGTAGGCTAGGACTGTAGGTTTCAGGGCGCTGAGAGCCCAATATCCAGCCGTGAATGCCATTGTCGCACCAGCATATACAACGCCGCCAAACTGATTGTTTGCCGGGACATAAATTGATGAGTCAATCAGCCTCTGGGCGTGACTCTTCCGGTTAGGTCGATACTGTGTGGGAAAGTCATCAGGATACACACTGTAGTCCCAGTCATCCCGAATTCTCCATGCATTGTTTATGCTGACAATTTTGCACTCGTCTCGTTTCGGCCAAGTAACCGCTCGCATTGCGTCTGGAGCGCTGCCAAGAATAAGGGCGATTAACTCTTCCCCCATTTTGCTACCAAAGCTTCGCTTGTTGCCAATCAAAATACCATCCCAGCAATAACTCGACATATACATTTTTGATACGCAGTGGCCGTAAGATCAGATCAAAAGCACAATAGGCTTTCAAAGCAGAGCTCGAATTTTTTAATCGTTTCACGACGTATTGCCTCGGTTTAAACTCTCGGCAAGGCGGAACGGCGGCTAAGGGCTCGCTATTGCCGCGGGAACAATTGCAGCATTGGCGATATTGGGTCGTGCCGAAGCTTTCGAGGACGGCCCATTGCTGCCATTGCTCGAGGATTAGAGATGCTGCAGTGCGGCCCGTCAGAGGAGACATTCGCTGCAAGCGCAAAGCCGTAAGGCAAAACGAGTTCTGGACCGCGGACGAAGCTGCATTTGAACTTCATTTGATCAATGTTGGCTAAGCGGCAACGGAGGAACGCAGCTTGATCCTATGCCCACCGATACTGCTACCAACGTTGAAGTTGCTGGCAGCCTGGCAAGTATATTAGTCAGCAACAGCGATTTCGGCTTCTTGATGTTGACCCTGGAAACAGATGGCAGCTGGTCGATGGACGCAATAGATGCAGAGGGGAAAACCCGGAATCGATGCCGTCTTATAGGGCGTACGCTTTCTTGCGAATGACGCAAACTGAGTGTTGCTTGAACGGTTTCGTTGCCGTCACTTGCGGCCCAAAGCGGCCCTTGAATCGATAGTGGCGATGCTGCGTCCGTAACCCGTATTGCTGACATTCGCTGCAACTGCATTTTTCGTAATTGTGCACGTTCACGCACTGCAAACAATGCAGCCAGCGCTTGATCAGCAAAAAGTGTGTGCCAAGGTGTAAATTTTCATCACGGCCATGGTTTGGCGCCCGCTGCCTCCCTCTTGGGAAATTGCTGCCGTAGCCCCCTGCCGGGCAGTGGATGATGGGCGCGGATCACGGTGCTGTCGATCATATGCAGGTTGTGAGGAACCGCTCCGCTTTGATTCAAAGTATCCATGTTCGACTTCCATAGAAGGGCTGACAAGTATAGACCTGACAACACCGCTTCAGCGGATCAACAATTTTGCGCAAAACCGCTTGATTGGGAAGGCCCCGTTACCGAAGTCCAAACCCTAGCCGACGCGTTGCTCGGCGACGATTTCCCCAAACTTGTCGAAAAACTTGGCTGAAAGTTTTTTTGCAGTCCCAGCAATCAACCGGCTGCCCAATTGCGCTATTTTTCCGCCGATTGTGACCTTGGCAGTATAGGATAAAACTGTTTCCTCGCCCTCCGTGCTAAGATTGACATCCGCACCCCCTTTGGCAAAGCCCGCAGCGCCACCTTTTCCTTCACCGGTCAGGGAAAACTCATCCGGAGCTTTGGAGTTGTCCAACGTCACTTCGCCGCTGAACCGAGCCTTGACGGGGCCGATTTTGAGCACGACTTTGGCCTCCAACTGCTCGGGAGAATGCTGGATCAGTTCCTCACACCCAGGAATGCACTCACGCAACACATCCGGATCATTCAGCGCTCGGTACACGACGTCACGCGGAGCAGAGATACGGATTTCGTCATTTAGTTCCATTTGAGAGTCCTTTACTCAACAGCATCTTGGGAAAACGCGAAGTGCGGTCTCGGTCGCCTCTTCCGGGGTCTGTTCAGGCTTCACAGTCCGAAGGGATTGCAACCATCTACGCCATTTTTTCATCATGCGACGTCTCCTCGGAATTGTCTGAATTCCGCCAGAGGATGATCTCGGCGAGGATCGACAGGGCGATTTCGTGCGGGTCGATTCCATGGATATCCAGACCGGCCGGTGACTTGAGCCGACTGGTTTGCTCAGCGGTCAATCCCTGCGCTTCCAACCTCTCGCATAACACCTTGGCCTTGCGGTGGCTCGCGACCATCGAAACGCGTCGTGCTGGTGATTGAAGCGCAGATTTCAGCGCTGCGCCATCGCCCTTCCCTTGTGAGGCGACCACCGCGAAATCGCGTGGTTCAACCCCCAATGCGTTTAGGTCATTTGGATCAAAACCGATGAATTCCACCGAGCTTTCGGAACCTTCAGGCAAACAAACACGCAACCCGATCAGCGCCGCGTGCGCGGCAAGCGCGTGTGCAATCGGAGACTCTCCGAAAATGATCAAGCGCGGGGCGTGCTGATAGGGTTCGATCAGCAAATCGACCGTTCCGCCCGAAGGACAACCGCTTTTGAAGGTCTCAACACCATCCGGGTCTGTCATCGCCACTACCTTGTCTGAAGGTTTCACGCGGATCATTTTCGGAGTTCCACCCGCAAGTGCCTCCTGCGCCGATGCGCGTACAACGCGCTGCACGCACGCTCCGCCCAGATGCCCCAAAATACAGCCGTCCCGCATGATCACGGCCTTTCCACCTGCCTTGGCCGAAGTTGCGTCGGCAGTGCGAAGGACCGTTGCCACGCAAAAGGCATCGCCCTTTTTGCGCAACTCCTCAATCGTGTCGAAAATGTCGAAACCTGCCATCGACGTGTCCTTTCACAGTTTTCGGAATTCGGGTTCCAACGCCGCCAGCGCGTCGAGCGTGTTGGCCGGCAGGTGCGCATCCAGATAAGGTTCTGCTGCCTGCATAGCGGCGGCAATGGGCTGATAGTCTTTCCATCCTTTGAGAGGATTCAGCCAAACAATCCGCCGCGCCTTGCGCCGTATCCGAGCCAGAGCATCTCCCAGGGCCTCAGGTGACTCGCTGCAATAACCGTCTGAGAGGATCAATACGATCGTCCGCCCGTTCAATGCGCGAGCACCATATCCGTTCAGAAACCTCTCAAGGCTTCCCGAGATGTCGGTCCCACCGCCGAACCCTTCGGCCATCAGCGATAACCGCCCTGCCGCGCGTAACGAGTCGTGGTCGCGCAGCGCATCCGTGACGCGCATCAGGCGGGTATGGAAGAGATAGGCGTCCGCCTCTGTTCCACTGCCGATCAGACCCTTGAGGAAGGCCAGAAAAACCCGGGAATAGACCGTCATCGATCCGCTGACATCACACAAGGCCACAATCCGCATTGGGCGTGATGGGCGAGCCCGGCGATACAGATCCATCGGCTCTCCTCCTCGTGCGAGGCTGGCGCGTTGTATCCGACGCATATCCAGAGCCGGTCCACGTAACGCTTGTTTCTGCCGACGCGAGCGCCGGTCGCGGATCGCACGCGCGATCGCGGTCGCGGCCTGTTCCGCCTGCCTCAGGGCGTCTTCATCCATTAGCTCGCGCAAATCCCGGCGCGACAGGTTGGTCGTACGGGTTGCAATCAGCTTCCCGTCTCTCCCCTCGGCCTCCCCATGACCGGGATCGGGTGCGGCGGCCTGATCCGCACAGGTCTCGGATTCCTGGCTATCCTGGCTCTCTTGCTGCCAGATCATCGGCTTGGCGGATTGGACCCGCACATGCGCGGTTTGGGCGGTTCCCGTGCGTTGCTTGCCGGTGTTGAACCAATAGGCTTCGAACAGGTCATCGAACCGCCGCCAATCGTCGGCGTCACCGGCCAGCAACACGCAAAGCGCCTGCTGGGCCTGTCTGACATCCATCGCCTCGACCGCCGCCAGCGCAGCCAATGCATCCCCCGTTTCAGCTGGCCCGACGCGTAGTCCGTTCATACGCAAATGCGCGATGAAGCCGGACATTCGTTCCGACAAACCAGATGCGCGAGCGGGGAACCGGGTGACCTGCATCACGCCACCTTTCCGATCAAACGATCCGTCACCTCGGGCGGAGCAGCGTCGTAATCGGCGGCGGTTTTCAGAAGGCAAACCAACGTGGCTTGAACCTCTTCGCGGGACTGCGCCATGTCGTTTACACCCAGCCCCGAAAGGGCCGCCGCCCAGTCCAACATTTCGGCAATGCCGGGGGTCTTCTCCAAGTCTTCTTTGCGCAGCGCCTGCACAACGCCAACAATCTGGCGCGCCAACAGCCCTTCAACTTCGGGCATGCGGGCTTTCAGGATCGCCATTTCCGTTTCACGCGATGGGTAGTCAAGGAAACTATACAGGCAACGACGCCGCAGCGCGTCCGAAAGATCCCGCGTCCCATTCGCCGTCAGGATCACGATGGGCCGCGAACGCGCCTTGATGGTGCCAAGCTCGGGGATGGTGATCTGAAAGTCCGACAAAATCTCAAGCAGATAGGCCTCAAACTCCTCATCCGCCCGGTCGATTTCATCGATCAGAAGAACAGGTGGTTCTTCTTCGCTGATCGCTTCTAGTAAAGGTCGCTTCAGCAAATAGTCATCAGTGAATAGCTGGGCCTCCCTGGTGCCACCCTGTGCCTCGCTTGCACGAATAGCCAGCAACTGGCGCTGGTAATTCCATTCATATATCGCGTGGCTGGCATCCAACCCTTCGTAGCATTGCAACCGGATCAACCGCGCCGCGCGCTGTGCTGCCAACGCCTTTGCGACCTCGGTTTTCCCGACCCCTGCTGGCCCTTCCAACAGCAGCGGACGCCCAAGCAACTGCGCCAGATGAAGCGCCATCGCCAATCGGTCATCGGCAACGTAGCCCACCTCGGCCAAGCCTTGCTGAATGTGCTGCAAGCTCATGCAATTCTCCCGGATTGCCGCCGCGCCGTATTCCAGCGCGGCAGCTTTTCCTTTTAGCCGTGCATTCCCAGACCGTTGGCGATCTTCCAGATACGCCAGTGGTCATGCGGCATGTGGCTTTGGACAAGGCCAAACGGACGGAAGGCATCATGCACCGCGTTCGAGAACGCAGGAACGCCACCGACATTCGGGCTTTCGCCAACGCCTTTTGCACCGATCGGGTGGTGCGGAGACGGCGTCACCGTGTGATCGGTGGTGTAGTTGGGCGTCTCCCACGCGGTGGGCAAGAAGAAGTCCATCAACGTACCGGTCTTGACGTTACCCATCTCATCATAAGCGATTTCCTGACCCATAGCGATTGCCAGAGCCTCGGTCACGCCGCCATGGACCTGACCTTCGATGATCATGGGGTTGATCCGGGTCCCGCAATCGTCCAGCGCATAGAACTGCCGGACCTCCCATTCGCCGGTATCGACGTCGATCTCCATGACGCAGATATAGGCCCCGAACGGGTAGGTCATGTTCGGCGGGTCATAGTAGCTTACGGCCTCCAGACCGGGTTCCAGCCCCGGAATTGCCTGATTATATGCGGCAAAGGCGATTTCTTTCATCGTCTTGAACCGCTCAGGCGCACCTTTGACCGAGAACTGATCCACGTCCCATTCGACATCGTCATCGTGGACCTCAAGCAAGTAAGCCGCGATCATCTGTGCCTTGGCGCGGATTTTGCGGGCGGCCATCGCCGTTGCCGCACCGGCCACAGGTGTCGACCGAGACCCATAGGTGCCAAGCCCATAAGGCGCGGTATCAGTGTCGCCTTCTTCCAGCGTGATGTCATCGGCAGGCAGGCCGATCTCGCTGGCGATAATCTGGGCGAAGGTCGTTGCATGACCCTGACCCTGACTGATCGTCCCGAGCCGTGCGATGGCGGAACCGGTTGGGTGAATCCGGATTTCGCATGAGTCGAACATTCCCAACCCAAGGATATCGCAGTTCTTGACCGGTCCAGCCCCGACAATTTCGGTGAAATGCGTCAGGCCGATGCCCAGCAGTTTGCGGGTCTTTCCGGCTTTGAAGTCCTCGATCCGTTGCGCCTGTTCCGCCCGCAGATCTTCGTAGTCGACAGCTTTCAGCGCCTTGTCCCAAGCGGTGTGATAATCGCCCGAGTCGTACTCCCAGCCCAGCGCGGACTGATAAGGGAACTGATCGGCCTTGATGAAGTTGATCCGGCGTAGCTCGGCCGCGTCCATGTTCAGCTTGATGGCCAGAACCTCGATCATCCGCTCGATGAAATAGGCGGCCTCGGTCACCCGGAACGAGCAACGATAGGCGACACCGCCCGGTGCCTTGTTGGTGTAAACCCCATCCACAGCCAGATAAGCCGTAGGAATGTCGTAGGACCCGGTGCAGATGTTCATGAAACCGGCCGGGAATTTGGTCGGGTCTGCACAAGCGTCAAATCCACCATGATCCGCTGTGGTGTGGCACCAGAGACCGGTGATCTTGCCATCCTTGGTCGCGGCGATCTTGCCCTGCATCCAGTAATCGCGGGCAAACGCGGTGGACATAAGGTTTTCCATCCGATTCTCGACCCATTTCACCGGCTGGCCGGTGACTATCGAGGCGACAACCGAGCAGACATAGCCCGCATAGGCACCAACTTTGTTACCAAAGCCGCCACCGATATCAGGGCTGATCACCCGGATATTGTGCTCGGCCAGACCCGAGATTAGCGACACAACAGTCCGGATCGCGTGGGGGGCCTGGAAGGTGCCATACAGCGTCAACTTGCCGGTCACCTTATCCATCGAGGCAACACAGCCGCAGGTCTCCAGCGGGCAGGGATGGGTCCGATGGTAATAAACCATCTCTTCGGCCACAACATCGGCCTCGCCCAGAACGGCTTCGGTCGCGTCTTTGTCGCCCTGTTCCCACGTGAAGATGTGGTTGTGATGCTTGCGCGGGCCATGGGCACCCTCGGTCTGACCCGCGAGGTCTTCGCGCAGGACAACATCGGATTTCAGAGCCTCGAAAGGATCGGTTAGAACAGGCAGTTCTTCGTACTCGACCTCGACAAGTTCCGCGGCATCCGCCGCGATGTAGCGGTTTTCGGCGACGACATAGGCGACTTCCTGGCCCTGGAACAGAACCTTGCCATCGGCCAACACCATCTGCTTGTCACCGGCCAGCGTCGGCATCCAATGCAGGCCCAACGGTGCCAGATCCTCGGCTGTCAACACAGCAACAACGCCAGGCACGGCCATTGCGGCGTCTTTGTTCACACTGACAACGCGGGCATGTGCATAGGGCGAACGTACAAAGGCACCGAACAGCATTCCATCCAGTTTGATGTCATCGACATAGTTACCTTTACCTTGGGTAAAACGCACATCCTCGACGCGTTTGCGCGAACTGCCCATCCCTTTGAGATTGGCGGCGCGTTCTTCTGGGGTCATTGTTTGATCGTTCATTCCGCAGCCTCCTTCTGAGCATTGAGCATGTCAGCCGAGGCTGAGATCGCCTTGACGATGTTCTGATACCCGGTACAGCGGCAGAGGTTCCCCGCCATGCCAAAGCGGATTTCTTCCTCAGTCGGATTCGGGTTTTCCTGTAGCAGGCGATGCGCGCGGGTGATCATGCCCGGCGTGCAGAAGCCGCACTGTAGCCCGTGATGTTCGCGGAACATTTCCTGCAGAACACCCAGGCTGCCATCGTCATTGGTCAGGCCTTCGACAGTGGTAATATCAGCACCGTTTACTTGCGCGACAAAGGTCGTGCAGGATTTGACGGATTTACCGTCGATATCCACGGTGCAGGCGCCGCAATGGCTGGTCTCGCACCCAATATGAGGACCGGTGATTTTCAGATCTTCCCGCAGGAAGTGGATCAACAGCGTGCGCGGCTCAGCCAGACCTTCGACCTGCTTGCCGTTCACGGTGAGTTTGACGTGCATTTTCGACATGAGTGTTTCTCCCCTCAGACCGCACGGCTTTGAGCACGGTCGATGGCGCGGCGCAGCATCACAGCAGCCACGTGTTTCTTGAATTCGACGGGGCCGCGGTTGTCAGCGACCGGGTCGATCGCGTCGAGCATCGCGGCGACACAGCCGCTGATGTCTCCGTCGGCCAGCGCATTGCTTGCGCTCTCGGACCAGATGGGGGTGTCTGCCAGATTGGTCATCGCAACCGAGGCCTGACCGTTGCCAACCATCACAGCAGCCGCAGCGGTCGCATAGTCGCCGATCTTGCGTTTCTGTTTTTCATAGGCCTGACCAACGCCCGCGCCCGGCACGGGGATTGAAATCCGGGTGAGGATTTCCTCATCCTCACGAGCGGTAAAGTACGCCGCCTCGTAGAACTCTCGTGCCGCCACGCGGCGGGTGCCGTCAGGGCCGGAAAGCTCGAATGTCGCGTTCATGCACTGCATCAGCCCGGGCATGTCGTTGCCGGGATCGCCATTGGCGACATTGCCGCCGACGGTCCCCATGTAACGCACCTGAGGGTCCGCAATCTGCAAAGCAGCCTCGCGGATCAGCGGAATGGCGGTAGCCAGACCATCATGGGTGATCAATTCATGCTGCGTAACCATCGCGCCAAGCGAGACGGTTTCCGACCCAATCTGGATGCCTTTCAATTCCTCAATGGCCTGCAGATCAACCAGATGGCCCATCTCGGCCATGCGTAGCTTCATCATGGGGATCAGGCTGTGCCCGCCCGCGATCACGCGCGCTTCATCTCCGTGTTCCTGTAGAATGCCAATGGCCGAGGCGATATCGCCTGGCCGGTGATACTCAAAACCGGCTGGTATCATATTTTTCCTCCCTGGGTCCAAGCGGTGTGCCTTGGGGATCCTGCGAGGTAGGAAAGAACGTGTTACTTAAGGCTTCCAGCGATCGGGAACAGGTCGCGCTGCTTGTTTCACGAAATGCGAATAGGTTGCACGAACTGCGATCAGAGGCCGAGAGCCTCGCGAATGTCCGTCAGACGGGACCGGCTGACCGGCACTTTGGTCAACGCGTCGACACCGTCAAAATAACAGGTGCCGTTGTCTTTGTGACGTTCAAAGCTAGAGACGTGTTTGGGGTTCACCAGATAGCTGCGATGGGCACGCAAAAACCCGTCTGGTTTCAGGCGGTTCTCGGCCTCGGTGATCGACCAAGGGCAGAACAGTTTTTCAGCACCCATATAGAGAACGGTATAATGCCCCTCGGCCCGAATGGCGGCGATAAGGTTGGGTTCGGCGAAAAAAGTCTGACCCTCGCGCTCGAATGGAACACCGGCACGCAGGGCTGCTGGTTCAGCAGTGCGTTCGGGTGTAGGCGCCTCCTTTGGTTCGATGAACGAGATTCCTGTCAGCAGGAACGCTCCGCAAATCAGAAACACCGAAACGGTGACACCCATCGCCAGAACCTGATTGTCCAGCGCAGGTCCCGCGCCACCGGCGCTATCGCTGGCGACAAAATCGGTCAGCCCGGTGGCCACAAAATGCATGGTAAACACGGCCAGCCCAAAGCAGACCGTACCCAAAAGAATATTGCGCTGCGTGCGATTACCATAGGCGACCCAGATGGCCGCAACCGACAGTATCACCGAAGCCAACGTCGCCAACACCACATCCAATGCATTATAGACGGGACGGCACAGCTGCATTCCAGCCATTCCGATATAGTGCATCACCACGATCCCCAGGCCCACGATCACCCCAGACCCGATCATGATCTGGGGCGTGCGCGGGCGAAAATGCAGCAGCAAAAGCGCCAGTCCAACCATCAGGATCGCGACCAGAGCAGAAATCAGTGTGATCAGAGCGTCATAGTAAAACAGGATCGGCAGTTGCAGACCCAGCATGGCGACAAAATGCATCGACCAGATGCCGCCACCCAGAATGACTGCCGCCAGAGCAACCACAAGCTTACGCCGCTGACTGTCAAGCTGGGATGCACCATGGGTCAGATACAGCCCGGTAAATCCCGCCATCAGCGACACGGCCAAAGAGGCCGCCACAAGCCAGGCGTTGTGCGAATAGTCCAGCATATAGGTGTACCCGCCCTCCCCAGCGCGTGTCTGACGTTAGCAAACTGAAATTCCCGGCACAATCTACTCTGGCCGGACTGCAGCAGCACGCGCAGAGGAATTCGAACCGGTCTCAGTGAGGCTTGCAAAGCTGTCTTGTGTCCGGCACCGAGTTCGCGCCATTCGGCAGCAGCGCCGGAACGTGTCTGCACGAAAATGTCCTGGCTAGAGAGTGATCGCTCTTAGTTAAAGTGATTGCGGATCTAGGCATGAAAGGTGGCGATTACTGGACATTCAATTCAAGTTGCGTCCAAGCAAGCTTCACCGCTACAGACATTTTGCCTGCCTCCTGCGGCTACCGACCTATCCAGACGATCACGATGTAGAGTACGGGCCAGACCGGAGCAAAGATCCAATAGGCCCGAACCTGGTAGTTCGAGAATGTTGATTTAGTACCGCCCAAAACTGCGCCATCACTGCGACCTGGTCAGACCACCGGGAGATATCAGCCGAAGCTTGGGAAAATGACGGCTACCAGTTCGGAGCGCGCAACAAGTTGGCAATGTCGTCAAAACGAATGTATCAGGTTCCGCCAACGGAGTTTATTGAACGACGGTCGAGGGCCAAATTTTGTCTGATACTTCAACCGGGAGAAGCGATTTGGAAGATTGCCCGGTTTGCCATTTCACTTCGTGTATTTCATGAATTGCTTGGATATCTTCGACCGTCAGGCGGTCAAGTAGATTTACGCCGGAAGTGGCTCGGATCGCCTCCAATATAGTGTTCTTATGAACAGGCGCTCTGGTGACGAAGTTACCGCATTCGTCTTGATGCGCATCCAATGTGGGTTCATAGAATTTGTCTCCGATCATCCCGCCAAACAAGCAGCTTGTGCCCTCATGTCGGTACGCACCGCCGCCATACTTTGGGTTGAACGCCTTCGCATCTTGCGATTCAAGACGAGCAATGGCGATGTCAAACAGGTCTGTAATATTCCTTTTGATCGATGCCCCTGCAATTGGATTGGTGTCATAGATACTCAGTGTGCGGTGCGGTCAAACCTGCAATTCTAGCCAGTTGGTTGCGGGACAATCTATGGCAATAAGCTAAGGACAGGATTAAACCGGAAAAAATGCACGATACTAAAATTTGGCTTTTGCTACTAAGTCAAATTAGGAGCTTGGCTTTGTACCGCGACTTCAAAAATTAACCTCGACATGGTTTTTCAGAACTTGAACTCCACACCTGCTCGGGCCGACATTTGATACGATCCAGACGTTTCGTAGATTGCCTCGGTCCCAGCGCTGATGATCAAGCCGGATTGGGCTTGATATTCTCCTGCCAGGCGAAGGGCGCTCCCCAGCGCCTTGTCCTCGCCTGTGTTGAAACTGATGTTCTGGCCCAACAGGTTCCCATCGACGCTGTCGCCGCCGAAATTTGTTCGCGCCTCAAGCCTCGCTTCAATTCGGTATCGCATGAGCGACCCGTTGGCCGTCACTTTCCGAGCAGGTAGCGCAACCTGAAGCCGAGCGACGCCGACATGGACATCACGACTGTCAAAGCTTTGCGGTGCGCTTGTCGCACTTTCTGAATAGCTGTCCAGGAAAAGCCCGGCATAGCGCAAGTCAACGCTTCCCTCGACATAATACCCCGCGATTTGCGCTGGTTTGGTGAAGGTGATGGCCGGGGAAATAAACCATCCGTCATAGTCGGGAACTGCTGCGCGACGCGCCCAGAAAGAACCCGGCGCTGAGCGGACCGATATCAACTGGGTCGGTACCGATCATCAGGCCGCCGACTCACTGTGTGTTTGCGGCGATCTGTCCGTCCTCATCCTGATTGCGGTAGGATCCGAACGTATCGAGCCAAACCTGCTGTTCCTCTTCAGGCTGCAAGAATGACAACGAAGGCTCGACTTCGGCCCCACTGCGCCTCCGCGTTTGGAATCGGTCCTCCAATACCGAGGAGATACCGCCAGTCAGGTTAAACAGCTGCTCGTCCTGGGTGGAAAGTGCCGTGGTGTTAAAGACGGCCAGCTGATTGCCCGACAGCACAAAGTTAGCGCCATTGGTGACAATGCGGTTGGGCGCGTTTGAGAAGGTGTAATTCACTTCTCCCAGATCGTCGATTTCAAGCGTTCGTGTGCCGCCGCCCAGAAACGAGATATCCCCTTGGATCAACGTTCCACGATGCAGTTCCGGAGCAACGTTGTCCCCCTGAAATGTTATCCCATCTTCTGCGCCGCCACGGCCGATCCGGCCCGAATTGACGACGCGAACATTGTCGCCGGATGTTTCGATCTGCTCAATACGGCCCGCGTTGTGGATTTGGCCTATATGGCAATCATCATGTACTGTGAACGTGTCTTAAAAGAAAACAGAGGTGTCAGAACTGGCCAACGCCACTGCGAGTCGGCTTGGTGTTGTTCATGCAGTTAGAAAACCGTCGTACCAGGCCATCAGGTCAATTCCATCGCCAGAAGCGTTTGAACCATTCAGATCAGCCAATTCGTCTTCCCATCCGGCCGCAAGTTCATAGATCCCAAGGTCTTCTAGAGACGCGAGCGAAAAGTCTGCCAGATACATGGTATCGGTCTGCTCAACGATCCCTGTCATTAGCTCGGCATCCAGGGCTGCCTCGTCCCAATGACCTCCGGAAGTGCCGCGCCCGCCACCGCCTTCCACCGGAATGTTATCACCATACAAAGCCGTAGCTGCTGCCCCAGTGTAGACAAGATTACCTTTGGATTTCGTTGTCAGATCGTTGCCAGCAACATCCCAAAGGATACCAAATCCCAGCGTATGCATCATCTCGTGAAGTATGGTGTCATCCAATACGCCGAGCGCATCAAGTGAAGCTGCGTCAGTGAGGTCGATCGTAAGGGTCGCTCCCGCTGGTGTTTCAGCGGTGCCGTTACCGTCCCAATCGTTTGCTGCGTATATGTCTGCCGATGCTACCTCTCCGCCCAGCGCTCCCGATTCAAGTTTAACTTCAACATAGAGGTCATCGAGTACAAACTCCGTACCGTCTGACTTCAAACCGTTGTCATCATCCGTGAAGCCATAAGCAATGACTGAAGAAAGAAACTCCGCCGCCGCTTCAACGTAGCCTTTGATGGTTGTTGCAATCGCAGTGTCCCAATCTGTTCCGCTTCCTACAAATTCAATCTGAAAATTAAACGGGTCACTTGTGCCGCGATTGGTATCTACGGTGATAGTATCGTCGAACCCGGCATCGAGAGTGCCCGAAGTGTAGGTAGCTTCCACAGTGCTGCCGCCGCCTCCATCACCACCGCCATCATCGCCGCCGCCCGGTCGACCTCCACCGCCGCCGCCACCACCGCCGCCGAAGGGATTGCCCATGTTGAACTCTTGGTAGTCAACGAAGGTTGCATCGGAGCTCACGCTGGGTTGGTTTTCGAAGGCGGTTGGCTGAAGGAGTGTACGTAATGCCTGGCCATCGACTGGTGTAACCGGTTCGGATCCGTAGAGAGCGCCAACCTGCTCCAAGGAAAATTCAATAGTTGGATCAAGGCCATCTCCGCCTTCACCATCAGATCCGCTGACCGGATTGCCCGTGTTTAACACTTGGTAGTCATCGACGGATTTGTCGGAGTTCTTACTAGCATGATTTTCGAGAGCGGTAGACTGAAGGAGCGCGTACAATGCTGGGCCATCTGCGGGTGTACCCGGTTCGGGTGCGTTGGGAGCGTCAACCTGCTCCAAGTTAAATTCATCAATTGCATCAAAAAAATCGTCAAACAGAATTCGATCCAAACGTTTTGCGTGCATATTACCTATCTCCGAATTGAAGCCCCCACCAATACATCTGACTATCAGAATAAATGAGCACACATTAATGTATGAGCAATAAGCTATTCATGCTCAGTTAAAGCGGCAAGCGGCGGCTCTTTTGACCAAACCAACCGCACATTCTTACCTCAGCAAAGGTTCGGAATGGGCTCGTTGTCGCCGTTCATTGCTTTTCGGATCAGTGGCTGGTCGCAGGATGGTGGATGTCCAGCCCCTTAAGGTGGCACAATCGCTCAGCGGACACTTTTACCATTCTTCTTATGTTTCTGCTCAGGACCAAATTTGCCTCAACAGCCAGAATCCCATCATTAGGCCAGGTAACAAGTTAACAAGCATCGCCAAACCGCGTTTGGCGCTGTCGTAGAGCGCGTAATGCAGTATTCGTCCAGCTAGAAATACTGCGACCGCGAGCCAGAGCCAGTGCGTGTCGAGACCTGCATATTCCGAGGCGCCAAGAACTAGAGCAAAAAGTGGTGCATTCTCCATTAAGTTGCCGTGTATGCGAATGCGTTTAAAGAGCACCTCGTCTTCTCCATCCCCTCGCAAAACGCCACCGATCTTGTCCCGCCGCAGACCGACCCAACCAGTCATAGGAATGAGTATTATTGCCAGCACACTGACGAAGGTGAAGGTCACGGGAAGGAGCATTACTGACATTATGTCGGGCTGCCGTGATGTGCGAGTAGATATTCGGGCATGTTGTAATCTCCTGTTTTCTTCAACGATATGACGAATGACATAAATCTAAATATGATAAAGAACATTTTTTGGTGCGGTGCTAAGGTAAGCTAAACTCGGAGAGAGTGATGCCATACAGCGCTGAACATAAACAGAAAACACGCAAGAAGATTGTTGAGGCCGCCCGTATTCTGTTCAATAGGCACGGTTTTAACGGTGTATCAATTGATATGGTGATGAAGGAAGCCGGGCTAACACGCGGCGGCTTTTACAACCATTTCAAAAACAAGGAGGAACTGTTCAGCGAAGCTGTTAAGAGCTTTCTGATGGGACGGGGAGCTGAGTGGCGAGAAGAGGCCGGTGTAGATGTTTCCAACCTGAAACCCGAGATGGCCGAGCACATGATCAATGCCTATCTGTCTCCAGAACATCTTGGAGATCTGGATGGTCAATGCCCAATGATCGCCTTGCCGTCTGATATATCAAGAGGCGGGGTTGAAGCACAGATGTCATTTCAAATCCTGCTGGAAGCAATGGTTTCATTGTTCGAAACCAACATGAACCATGACGACGCGACCAACCGCCAATGGGCGCAAGCCATCAGCGCCCTTTGCATTGGTGGGATGGTGATTTCCAGAGCTCTACCCGATTCAGGACTTGCGAAGCAGGTACGCCTTGCGTCATGCCAATCTGCAATTTTCCTTTTAAGCCAAAGTCAAACTTAGTCTCACGAAAGCGGTCTTTCGTACTTATTGCAGCATTGGTTAGCTTGGGCTCGTTACGGACCTCGGATGCAACGCAGCAATTCATCCTTTTGATTAGCCTTGCAGCGTGGGGACGGCCCTTTCCCACCGTTACTCACTTCACTCTGTTTCTGAGGTTGCAGCCTGCTTTCCTGTCGTTCACTTCAACGCCAAATATGCTGATGGATCGTCGCAATGAACTTGGACATCATGGACCTCTATCGCCAAATACTACGGCTAGACAAGGCTCAATGAAATCGCCCGACGCTCTAGCTGCAAAAAGTGTGAAACGTCTCGGATTTTCGATTCTTGCGGCGGCGAAACCCACCGAAAAAGGGCGGATTTGATTCCTGAACTTCGTCCGACTGCTACATATAGATCCAAAACTCTTTGGTTTTATTTAATCTTGCCAATCTAATGGAGGCGGCTGGTTCTAAAACACCCTCCCAGTTGGTATCAGATGGATTTATCTAACAATCCCCCAGCGAAGAGTGACCGGGAAGTCGCTGGCGATGCAGGGCCCGGTACGTTCATCCCCCGTCGGCCAGCATCCATCTGCCTTCCGGCCAGAAGGCGTGGAATGCAAAGGCGAACATGACATCATGGGCGATATCCTGTCCCGATGCGTTACGCACCCGGACGGAACCTACATCGCGCCCCTTGGCGATGCGCCCGGTGTCGAGCGCCGAGGCCTGCCCCGCGCGCCAGGAGAGCGTTATCCCGGCCTCAGAGATCTCGCCCTCTGCGCTCAATCTCTCCAGAGTCCAGGCTTTGTCGCCGACGCGGACCAAGCGCGCCAGTGGGCTGATACCATGGGGCGGGTTTTCACCGGAATAGAGAAAAGGCCTCGACAGGGTGTCGTAGCCGCGATAAGGGTTGCGCCCATAGTCGCGATTATAGGCCGGTTCGTTCATCACCAGCCCATCTGGGTTACGGTTGCTGAACTCTTCCCAGCTTTCCATCCAAGTGGGCAGGGTCTTCAGTTCGGTGCCTGTCAGATCGCCGACGATGGCACGGCCGATGGCCTGCTGCCACCAGCTTTCAGTTTCGCGGTCATACATCACCATGTCGGAATGGCGCAGCTTGCCTGAGACGCCGAATGTGAGTGTGCCCGCAGCGGTGCGCCGATCGAAGCTCATGCCGGAATTGCACAATGGGCAATAGGTGACGGCCACCGGGATTCCGCCGACCCTATCATTCACAATCTCGTGCCATATTAGATAGCGTATTGGATAGGCCCGAGGCTCGGCCCCGTCGATCTCAAGCGTGATCACCGGCTCGCGTTTACCCAGCCTCGTTTCGTCAGAGGTGCGCAAGAAATTGGGATCATTGATCGCAGGGATTCCGTCCTTGGGCGGGCCGCCGGACTGAATCTCGGACCAATCCGTGACCGCACTGCGGCTGAAATTGGTCTGCGGCCACTCAAGTTCCCAGCGTTCGGGGCTGGCGAGCGCTGTACCGGCGACGAAGAGAAAGGCGAACAGGACAATACGGCGCATTGGCATCTCCGGTCGGTGGATGCGCAATCCTGACGGCTGGACATCTGCCTGCATAGGGCTGACACAGGAATGTGAATAGAATTCATACCTCCGGTATCAGGTTGCTCTCTCGGGGCTTAGGTAAACCAAGGTGGAGGCGAGAGCCGGGATTCCGGCTAGGATCTGCGCCACATGGTTCACTGTACCCCGAAACCGGCAAAGCGCCAGAAACGCAAGGCCCAACCAGGTCGCAAAAACTACGCTGCGCGTCCGTACCGTGGGCCACGTTTGAAATTAACACCTCCGCTTCGTAGTAGCTGATTTATTCGATTTTGAGCCCTGACTAGGACGCGGCTTTCGAAACAAGCACAAAGGATGCCCGCCAATCTCCATGGCGGCACCGACCTCAAGTAACTCATCGTCGAGAGAAAACTTGGAAAAGCCGGCCCAAAGGAGACATTCAACCGCTACCGGTAATGCTGCGGCGCGGCCCGTCAAACTTGCCATTCAACGCGGGAGAGAAATCGCAAGACAGGCAAACTCACAAAATGCGTACCTTCCTGCGCTTCGAATCTCGGACGCTAACAGGTCGAACAAATGACTTCGCCCACAGCCCATCGCAGTGACATAAATCTCTAGCTCTACAGGAGCCATTAACACACCGCTTAGGCTGCATCGCGATACAGCAATGCGGCCGCCGAAGCTGCTGTTTTCATAGTACACAAGAAGCTTGTGCGATTTCACACTACGCGATCAGGTTGTGATCAATCACATCAAAGGAAAATTCATCAACCGTAAACATAGTATCACCGCTTGCGGCCAACTCCACCGCGTCAAAACTCGTGCGGCCCAACGAACCTTGGAAATCACCTTCGGCGGCATCCGCGATCAGCGTGCCCACAAGCTCTCCGTCATCGTAGAACGCAACCTCCACTTCGCCGTTTCCATGACTTTCGTCGAAGCTAAACATAAACTCTACCGCCTCAAGATCCGCGTCCTCCAACGAGATCATCAAGCTTTCATCACCGTCGACTGACCTGGCTTCGCGTCCGAAGATCGGATCGTCGAAGGAATAGACACCTATCGCGCCATGCTTGGTGGCGACAAACTCGAAATTGGTCGGGTCAATCGCATCCACCTTAATACCAACATCCGAAAATTTGAGACTTTTGCGCACGGGACCAAGCCGGTCGACATCCACAACTTCGCCATCGATGCTCTCGAATGCTGTGGTTCTGAACCACCCATCTGCCTCGAACTCGATCGCCAGTGTCTGTGTGTCGGGCAGAAACAAGCTGGTCAGCATCGGGTCATGATCCGACGCTCGTGCGCTGGTTGCAGCAAATTCCGAATTGACATGGATAATGTCCACCAATGCGCCGGCATACAATCCCTCGGAGACCAGAATATGGTCTAACGATTGGCTGTTTCCCTGAAACTCGAAGGTATAGCGCTCGTCTTCCGGGATATCGTTTGTCAGGTTTACAAGGCTGGTGTTGTTTTCAAGATCGGCCACAGGTGAGACAAATTCGAATTCGTTGAAGTCACCCAATACAACCGCATTGGCCTCAGCACCAAGACCATTGACGAAGTCCTGCACCGCCTGACTCTGAGCCTGACGTTCATCTAGACTGCCATTCACTGTAACGTCCTCTTGACGCGCTGCAAAATCCTGTTCGGTCCCCAGAATGGGCGCGGATCCGCCTTTAGAGGAGAAGTGGTTGTTGACCACCGTCACCGTCTCGCCGTTGAAGACGAAATCAGCGACCAGCGGCAGGCGCGCGCCTTCGAACGCTTCGCCGGGACCTTGCCCACCGATGGTTTGCACCGATCCTTCAACCAGCGTGACACGCTCGGGATTGTACAGGAAAGCCGTGCGGATATTGCCGCCGGGCTGACCGCCAGATGTTCCGTCGCCGATGAAGGTATTGTCGATCACCTCATAGGCCGGACCACCTGCGGCAACGATGGCCGCGGCCAGCTCCGCAAGGGTTTCCGCCGCCGAAACGGTTCCGTCATTGACCGAACCGGAATTGTCCTGCACCTCTTGCAGGCCAATTATGTCGGGGCTGCCCAGGTTGTTGGTGATCTGCGCGGCAATGGCGTCAAACCGCCCATCGGCCACATCCTGATCACCGTCGTCATCATTTGGATCGAGGTTAAGCACATTGTACGTCGCAATTGTCAGTTCATTGGCCGAACCGGCAATGTCGGTCGATTCCGGTTCCAATCCGGCGGATTGAATGTCCCGGGTAAAATCCTCGGTCGGCAGGATTTCGAAGTTTCCGAAACTGTATCCAACCACGCCTGTGACGTCGCCGAGAAGATCACCGACGTTTACCGACGGGAAGTCAAAGTCGAAAATCCCGCTGTCTTCGTCGATCTGGATTTTTTCGGGGTTAAAGTCATCTGGCGAGATATTCAGCGTGCCGCGCTCGGAAAGACCCGTGGCACCGCTGCCCTGATCGGTAACGGCAAAAATCTCGCCAAACCGGCTGGTTCCGCTGACGGGTTGCAGATCGGTCGCCGTCACGCGCATGCCTTCGAGGCTTTCGAAGAAGTCGATGCCGTCCTGAATGGGTTCGAATGAGGCGAAAGCATCATCGTCGATGCTCTGGTTCGGAACTGCCCGTTCACCCGGATCATTGCCGATCGTAACCGCATCTGGCAGGGTATTGCCTGAAGACTGGACTTCAAGATCGAACACATTCGTCAGCTGCGTACTCGACAGGTTTCCGCTGCCTGTACCGCCAGGGAAAAATTCAGCAACTGTTCCACCCACTGAAACTGCGTCTCCGACAGAGACAGTCGGGCTGGAACCAGTGAACACGAATATCGCGTCTGAGGTGGTATCATCACCGTCACCATCCGGGTCCTGCAAGTAAAACCCGTTGGAATCCACCGCTGTAACAATACCGCTGGTCGAAACCAAGTCGCCAAAAACGTTCGATGTGCCGGCGGGGAGGGTCTCATAAAACTCGGCAACGGTCTGCCCTTCGGCCAGAACAAAATCAGACACATGACCCGCGCCCTGGATCTCGTAGATTGCAACGATTTCGATGTCGCTGGCCGAGACAGACACTTCCACGATAGGGGCGAGGATGCCGTCATATGCCGGGTCATTGGATGTGACAGAATGCTGTATTTCCGCGAACTCGGCCGCCTCAGGCAAATCGTCATCAACCGCTGTCACTGCAACTTGCTGCGGCTGATCAAAATTTGTCGCATCAAATACAAGCTCGGCCGGTACGACATCCAGATCAGCGCCCACCGCGATGGTGATTGTGACCGGTTGCGTAGGTGCGACAGACAATGTGACTTCGTATGTATCCGCCATGCCACCTTCATCGGTGGCAAGGTCCAAATCGTTGATTATAACTGAGGGCGACGGTGTGGCATCAGTGACAGTGAAACTCGCCGGTTCGATATCGTCGATCCGTGAATTATCGGTCACCCAGTTTGCCGCGTTGTTGATGGCTGCCTGTAGCTCTGCCTTATTGCCTGTAAGCGGACCATTATAGACTCCGTTGTCGGTCTCGGGAATAGCCACAGCGCTGGTGCCCACAGTCAGACCCGCGGGCAGGGCCGAAGTGTTTGAAGAAGTTGCGTCAGCTTCATAACCAGTGCCGTTGAAATGAACAGACGCAACAAAAGACGGCGCGGTCTCGTTCCCCTGGTAGGCATGTATCTGATCCCCGCTTGCAGAGAAGGATGGCCCCGAGAAAGCTGGATTTATTACGGTTCCCGCCGCGATATTTGCAGGTGCCGTCCAGATAAAAACACCCTCAGTACTGCGAAAACCGCCCGCTGCGAGCCAGCCATTGTCAGTAAATCTGATCTCAGTCCCGGCTTCGATGTCAGTCAGGGCAACGAAAGTGAACTCATCAGGGTTGTCAGAATTGAAACCGGTAAACGCAATATCGCCAGCAGCTAAAACGGTCGTCATGTCAGTACCTCTTTATAGATAAGAAAAAAGGCAGCGGCCTACGAGAGACTCGCCGCTACACAACCCAAGGTAGCGTACGCTAGAGGGATTAGTTAAAAAGTTGTGTACAATCGAACAATACGGCGGAGCTTTGCCGCTAGATGTTCGTCAGGCCGTTGCTCACATAAGCAACTGGTGAAAATCGCAATGTTTGAGCAGTTCTAAGTGCAGTCAGTATTTTGTTGGAGTTCAATTTTTATCCGCCAAGAATAGACCATCAACATGGCTGCAACCTAAGTGCCGGCTTTTAAACAAGTTTCGCGCATTGATTGCTATAGAAATGAAAATAGTAGCCCAAACCAGACACTCAAATGTGCCAAACGGACCCAACCGGACCCGCAGCCCGTTGACTCCATGCTGCGGCGCGGCCCGTCGAACCTGCCGTTCGCTGCGAGCGCAAAATCAAAGGCTGCCTGAACATTCGACATGCGGACCTTGCGGCCATCCGCATTTTTGGCCCGGTGGGCCGCTCGCAACCCAAAGATGATATACAACAGCGATGTTTGAGTATTCTGGGAAGTTTAACACAGCTCCTATTTAGGATACCTTTTTAGCAAATAGGGCGGCTTTCTTTATGACTCTGAGGATCTTCCCAAGGCCACACCATACCGGCATCGCTCGAAGCGCATTGAATACTGTCTGCAAAGAAACTCTGTGACTTATATCTTATGCCCAGTAAACTCCGGTGTTGTGTGTGTTTCATTAGTTGGTGCGGGAGCTGCGAACGCAGGTGGGTGGAAAGAGGACATCGGAAGAGACGGAAAGTTCAGCGTCGTCGACTGCGCAAAGTTCGGGGCTCAGCGCGGATGATCAGCAGGCGCGGTTCGAAGCTACTGCGCGGGTTATGCAGGCGATTTCTGAGACCAAGGATGACATCCAACCAGTATGCGACTTGATTTTAACGCTGGCAAAAGATCTCTGCGATGCCATTTTTGCTGGTCTGGTTCTCGGGCAAGAAGGGGATGCGCGTCAGCAACTGATTGCCAGCGTCAATCTGCACCCGGATATTCAGCAGCTGTGGCTCGACGGCAAATACACGATGGAGCCAGGCAACTCCATCGTGACGGACACTATTCTCAGCGGTAAGACCAGGCGTGTTGTCGACATGGGCGACACCGATTTCCACAAATCGGGCGATGAGCGCTTTAAACTCATTGTCGACACGCATGGGTGCAGAAGCAATCTGTTTGTTCCTTTGAAAGTGGGTGGCAGTGCAATCGGATGCCTGATGCTGGCACGGGATGAGGTGCGACCGTACTCCGACGATCAGGTCCAGCTGGTAGAAACTTTCGCCGCGCAGGCGGTCATTGCAATTGAAAATGTTCGCCAGTTTAGCAAGCTGCAGGTCCGTCTGGCTCGTGAAGGGGCAACGCGCGATGTGCTGGAGACGATCAGTCGATCTCGGGAAGATGAAGCGCCAGTCTTTCAGACGATCCTGGAAAACACGGCCCGGCTTTGCGAAACAGATGTAGCCACGTTGAGCCTGCTAAATGAGGCAGGAACTCATTTGGAATACGCGGCCCATTTTGGTGATCAATTGGCTACGTACAAGGTCGGCGTGGATCGCTGGTCTTTGGAGTCAAATTTACAAATTGCCGAGTCCGTGCGGGAAGCGCGCGTTATTCACAACGTCGATTTGCGCGAGACAGACCACTACATCAACGGGGATCCTTGGCGCCGGCAACTGGTTGATGAGGAAGGTGTCCGTTCGTTTCTAACGGTTCCTTTGATGTCGGCAAATGGTGACCCCGTCGGTGTCATTGGGATTTACCGGCGTGAAGTGCGGCCATTTACTGAAGATGAAATCTCTTTGGTCGAGGGCTTTGCGGCGCAGGCTGTGATCGCAATAGATAACACCCGTCAAATGAAGGAACTGCACACTCAGTTAGAACGCCAAACGGCGACGCAGGAGGTTCTGAGTGTTATCAGCAAAAGCCGGGACAACGATGCGCGCGTCTTTGAAGCGGTGCTGCAGCAGGCCACGGAAATCTGTGACGCGGATCAGGCGGCACTGGTTTTGGTCAACGCTGCAGGAACCCATATTCAATTGGCCGGTGCATGGGGGCACGATAGAACCGACGTCGAATTGGGAGAAGAGTGGCCTCTTGATGGTTCAGTCACGGCGGCGGCGGCGATACGAAATTGCAAGGTTGTACGCGTCGAGGACATCGCCGACACTGAGTTCTACCGCTCGGGTGATCCTACTGCTGTTACAATGGTCGAGGTCGAAGGCATCAGGTCACGGGTTGTTGTGCCATTGATGCAGGGGGAACAGGCGATAGGTGCTATTGCGCTTAGCCGCCGCGAAGTCCGCCCGTTTTCTGATCCCGACGTGCAATTCATTGAAGAGTTTGCCAAACACGCAGTCATAGCGATAGAAAATACGCGCCAGTTTCGCGAAGTTCAGGAACGACTTGAGCGCGAAAAAGCATCGCGAGAAATCCTCGAAGTCATAAGCCGTAGCCGCGACGACGAAAGACCTGTATTCCAGAGCATTCTCGAAAACTCCAGCCGTCTGTGCAAAGCGCCACTCGCCTTCTTGTGTATCGCTGATCACGAACGCGGGATCGCAACGATCCCAGCCAATATTGGTGCGAGAATCGATTTTGACGAAGCGCTCAAAAATTTTATGGAGCCACTTACACGCACTGAATTAATTGCGATCAAACCAATGATCGATGGCGAGGTCATTCGCCAGGACGATATCGCGGACGATCCCCTTTACCTCAGGGATCGTGATCCGAAGCGGGTTCAGATGGTTGAGATTGAAGGAGCCCGCTCGGTTCTGGCCGTTCCGTTGATGAAGGATGGCAACGGTCTAGGGGTGATCGTACTCTATCGTCGTGAAGTTGCGCCATTCTCAGACGACGACGTGGCACTGGTCCAAACCTTCGCGGCTCAAGCCGTTATCGCAATGGAAAACGTCCGACAGTTTCGCGAAGTTCAGGATCGCACAGCGGAAGTTACGCAAGCTTTGGAATATCAGACCTCTACATCCGAAGTGCTACGGGTTATTTCGGCGTCACCAAATGAGTTGGCGCCTGTTCTCGATGCTATCCTCAAAGAAGCGTCGCGCATCTGCGAATTGCAGGATGCCTATGTTGCAATGTTGAACCCCGACGATCAGCTTTTTCATGTTCTTGCCATACTTACGCAGGACACGACCTTTGCGGAATATGTCAAAGCGCATCCTATTTCGCCTGATGAAAGCGGTGTAAGCGGGCGTGCCATACTGTCGAAACGCACCATCTATATCGAAGATGTCGAAACCGAGACGTCTTATACTTGGATAGAGGATAGCGGCGTCGGGGAATATCGGTCCGTGCTCGGGGTCCCGTTGGTCAAAAATGGCGAGGTTGTGGGTGTAATTTCGGTCGGGTCAACCGAGGTTTCGGGATTTTCCACCAAGCAGATTCAGTTGTTAGAAACCTTCGCCGACCAAGCGATTATCGCCATTACAAATGCCAACCTGTTCCGGGAAGTGGAGGAACGCACTGCCGAGGTCGTGCAGTCACTAGAATACCAGACTGCCACGTCAGAGGTTTTAGATGTCATCTCTCGTTCGCCTAACGATCTTCCACGGGTGCTAGATGCAATCCTGGAAGTTTCCTCACGCATCTGCGACCCAGAATATGCATTCTTTGCAATGCGGGATGCTGACGATGGGTTGTACCGTGTGGCCATCTCCCACAACGTGAGTGATGCGTTTCTTGACTATTTGTCAGACAACCCAATTGCCCCAGAGGAAGGCTCGTGCATCGGCCGCACGGCCCTTCACGGCAAGACTGTTTACATAAAAGATACAAGTAAGGATCCATCTTACACATGGAAGGTGGCGGC
The DNA here is from genome assembly GCF_056535285.1 of Ruegeria sp. O11. NCBI lineage: Bacteria > Pseudomonadati > Pseudomonadota > Alphaproteobacteria > Rhodobacterales > Roseobacteraceae > Ruegeria > Ruegeria sp. O11. The sequence continues at coordinate 192,003 of NZ_JBQERS010000002.1, forward strand.
GGAGATCGGTGATTACCTTACCACCCTCGGCGTCCCCTTAGTCAGCGAAGGCGTGACCGTTGGTGTTATCGTCATGGCGCACCGGAAGCCCGGGGCGTTTAGCGAAAAACAGGTCAACCTGTTAGAGACATTCGCCTCCCAGGCTGTGATCGCCATCAACAACACCCGGTTGTTCAAAGAAGTGCAGGCCCGTACAGCAGAAGTTGAAGAAGCGCTCGACTATCAAACAGCCACGTCTGAAGTGCTGGGAGTGATCTCGCGCTCGCCAAATGAACTCGATCCCGTACTCAAAGCTATTTTGCAAGTGGCGGTTCGCATCTGCAAACCCGAGGCGTCTTACGTCGCACTACTGAATGAAGAAACCGGAGTATACGACATTGCTGCGACCCATAATTCCGCCGCAGCTCATTACGACGTCATAACCCGTCAGGTGCTTGTTCCAGACAAGGGCACGACCACGGGGCGCGCCGCGCTGACAGGCAAAACGGTGTACATTGAAGATTTTGAGTACGACCCGGACTATGCTTGGAAAGAAGAAGCACTGGGTGCCGGATTTCGTTCGGCTTTGGGGGTCCCACTGGTAAAGGATGGGGTCACGCTCGGCGTGATTTCACTTGCTCATTCGAAAGTTGGGGCGTTCTCGGACAAGCAGATAGCTTTGGTTGAAACGTTCGCTTCGCAAGCGGTAATTGCGCTTGGAAATGCGCACCTTTTCGACGAGGTAACAGCCCGAACTGAGGAAGTTGAGGAATCCTTAGCCTACCAGAAAGCCACAAGCGAGGTGCTCGAAGTTATTTCCCGATCTCCTGATGCATTGGAGCCTGTACTGGAGGCGTTGCTGGCCGTTTCGTCTCGCATTTGTCGCCTGCAGGATGCCTTCGTGGCGCTTAAGGCACCCGAAGATGGGAAGTACCATTATTTTGCCGGGCACAATTTGTCGGGCAAATTCGCGGATTTTTTAAAGGCGCATCCTTTTGAGCCCGGGGAAACATCGGCCACGGCACGTGCGCTTCTGCATGGACGGGCCGACTATGTTGAAGATACGCAAGCTGACCCTAATTACGATCCGCTGCTCAAATCCAATCTCGAGGGCTATCGATCCGTCCTTTCCGTGCCACTGATCCGCGATGGTGTCACAATCGGTGTCATCAGCATGGGCAGCCGAATAACTGCGGCTTTCGACGAGAAGCAAATCAAGCAGATGGAGACATTTGCGTCACAGGCAATCATCGCTATTCAGAACTCGCAGCTTTTCAATGACACGCAAACCGCGCTTGCCCGCCAAACCGCCAGTGCAGATGTGCTGCGGGTAATATCTGAATCCCCAACCGATACCAAACCCGTGTTCGAGAAGATTGTTGGTCTGGCAACCACGCTGATAGATTGCGACTTGGCAATTGCTATTCAAGCAAACAAAACCGAAATTTGGCAGGTTGCTGTCGCAACGCCAGCAGGTGTGGAAAAAGTCGAGTGGACGGATCGACTTCCGATTGACCCCGAAGACAACCTGCCGTCCTGGGCAATCAAAAGCGGCAAGACGCTACACATGCCAAATTGGCGCTACGATGAACTACCGCGGCGCGACAAGAAGATATTTCGCGAGAAGGGCTTTAAATCGTTTTTGATGGTGCCCTTGATGCGCGGAAAAGACTGTTTCGGCAACTTGGTCTTTATTCGAAAGACGTCCAAGGTTTTTACCAAAGACGAAGTGTCCATTGCAGAGTCATTTGCCGCTCAGGCCATAATCGCGCTGGAAAATGTACGCCTGTTCAATGAAACTCAGTCTTCCTTGGCCCGGCAGACTGCGAGTGCTGATGTATTGCGGGTGATCAGCCAATCGCCCACGGATACAACGCCTGTTTTTGAGGTGATCGTAGATTCCGCGACACGGCTCGTTTCGTGCGACATGGCCGGTGCGGCGTTGTCGGATGAGAGTTTCTGGTGGCAAGTGGCTTTGGCCTCGCCCAAAGGGCTGATACGTGATTTCGGAAGAACTCGGCACCCGCTGGATACGCAAGACAATTTTCTGTCGTCGGTATTGCTGTCTGGAAAAACCATGCATGTGCATGATTTGTCGTCGGGTGACTTGCCGCGGTTGGCAAAGAAGCTTCACGAAGAAAGCGGGTTTGAAGCTTTCCTTGGCGTGCCATTGATGCGCGGAGGCAAATGTCTGGGCGGCCTCTATTTCATCAGAAAATCCAAAACACCCTTCTCGGATGACGATATTGCAATGGCCGAGTCCTTTGCCGATCAATCTGTTATTGCGATCGAGAACGTACGCCTTTTCCGCGAAGCTGAAGAAGCGCGCGAGGCTGCTGAAACTGCCAACGAAGCAAAAAGCGCATTCCTGGCCACCATGTCACATGAGATACGCACGCCCATGAACGCGGTGATCGGGATGAGCGGCCTGTTGATGGACACAGAGTTGGATGCAGAGCAAAGCGACTATGCAAACACCATCCGCGATAGTGGTGACGCGCTGTTGGGTATCATCAACGAGATCCTCGACTTCTCGAAAATTGAAGCCGGGCAGATGGATATCGAAAACCATCCGTTCGACCTGCGCGAATGCATAGAAAACGCTCTCGACTTAGTCAGCGGCAAAGCCGCCGAGAAACAACTGGATTTAGCCTATGAGTTCGATGACGCGCTACCACTGGCAATTAGCGCGGATCTGACCAGATTGCGGCAAATTCTGCTGAACCTGCTTTCTAACGCAGTGAAGTTCACCGAAAGCGGCGAAGTGGTTCTGTCTGTTGAACAATCCGCCAAGGTACAGGGATCGCTCGAACTAACGTTCAAAGTCCGAGACACTGGAATCGGCCTATCCCAAAAGGGCATGAGCCGATTATTTCAGTCTTTCAGTCAGGCAGATAGTTCAACGACCAGAAAATATGGCGGCACTGGTCTGGGTCTTGCGATCTCGAAACGCCTAGCAGAACTCATGGGCGGGACCATGTGGGCTGAAAGCGATGGCGAGGGGAGCGGTTCCACCTTTGTTTTCAAGATCCAGGCCAAACCTGCAAAGCCAGTTAAATCGTCTTCTCGCAATCTTGTTGGTGTTCAGCCTGAACTCGAAGGCAAGCGAATTTTGATGGTGGATGACAATGCCACCAATCGTAAAATCCTTTCTCTGCAAACTGAGAAATGGGGCACGCAGACAACGACGTATGGATCTCCGTCAGAGGCGCTGAGCATACTTGAAGAAGGCGTCGAGTTCGATTTGGCCATTCTCGACATGCATATGCCTGACATGGATGGAGAAGAGCTCGCAAAAAGGGTTCGCGCCAAGAAACCGGGCTTGCCACTCATCCTTTTCAGTTCACTTGGCCCGCGCGATATAGACCTTGAGGATGGGCTCTTCGCCGCCAACCTTGCCAAACCTCTGCGCCAATCCCACCTGTTCGATACCCTGGTCACATTGTTCGCGACTGAAAAGGTGCGCGTAGAGCCGTCCAAACCTCAGGGCAAACCACAAACAGATCCGGATATGGCCACACGACATCCACTGCGGATTTTGCTGGCCGAGGATAATTTGGTGAACCAGAAACTTGCGCTGCGACTGCTGGAACAGATGGGCTATCGCGCTGATTTGGCCAGCAATGGTGTTGAAGCGGTCGAAAGCGTCAACCGGCAAACATATGATGTCGTTTTCATGGATGTGCAAATGCCCGAGATGGACGGGCTTGAAGCATCTCGTCGTATGAACAAAGCGCATCCGGATGGCAGTCGTCCTCGCATAGTCGCGATGACCGCGAACGCCATGCAGGGCGACCGTGAGATGTGCCTGAAAGCAGGGATGGACGACTACATCACTAAACCGATCCGCGTATCGGTCCTAATTGAAGCCCTGTTAAATTCCCCCAGAATAAGAAGGTGATCCATGACAGACAGCCCGATTGATCATGAAATCTTCATGGAGCTTAAAGACGCTACAGGCGAAGATTTTGCAGCCGAGCTTGTGAACACCTTTCTCGACGAAGCGCCTGGCATGGTTGACGAATTGAAAGCGGCTGCGGGCGCGGCTGATGCCGACCGATACCGCCGTGCTGCGCACTCCATTAAGTCGAATGCCAATACCTTTGGGGCGATTGCTCTCGCCGAACGGGCCAGGAAAATCGAGCTCGGAGAGCTGCCTGAAGCCGGGGACCTTACAGACGCGACGGCGCTGGAAACCGACCTTACCATTGCTGCAGCTGCTTTACGGAGCCTGATTGATGTCTGACGCCCCGGGTCATTTGCTCATCGTTGATGACAACAAGGTGAACCGCTTGCTTTTGTCGCGCAGCGTAGAGCTTTTGGGTCACCAGGCATCGGTCGCGGAAAACGGCCGGGTCGCAATGGAGATGCTGTCTAACCAGCCGTTTGATTTGCTTCTGCTGGATATCGAAATGCCTGAAATGGACGGCTTTCAGGTTCTCGAAGCCATCAAATCAGACACCGACCTGCGTGATCTGCCGGTGATCGTGACGTCATCTGTTGAGGGGCTCGACAATGTCGTGCGCTGTATCGAATTGGGTGCGGAAGACTACCTGCCAAAACCGGTCAATAAGACACTACTCGGTGCGCGCGTCGCCAGCGGTCTTGAAAAGAAAAGACTCAGGGACGAGCAGAAACGTCTGCTAGAGCGCTTTGCAACAACGGAGGTTGCACAAGACCTGCAAGAGTCTGGCTTTGCGATAGGTGGCAAGCGTGCCAATGCTTCGGTCCTCTTCTGTGACATTCGCGGTTTCACGACCTTGTCTGAAAATCTCGCACCAGAGGAAACAATTGACCTGCTCAATACGTTCTACACGTTGATGTTCGAGGCTGTTACCAGCAATGGCGGAATTGTCAGCCTGATGCTGGGTGACGGTTTGATGGCTCTTTTTGGAGTTCCGCAACCACTGCCTAATACTGCGCAAAGTGCAGTGGCGGCAGGGCATGAAATGCACAACATGATCGAGATGTTAAATCTCGAAAGGCGCTCAGAAGCGAAAAGTGACCTGAAAATCGGCATCGGAATTGCGACTGGCGAAGTCGTCGCCGGCTATGCCGGTACGGACAATCGAGCGACGTATACTTGCATAGGATCGACCGTAAACCTTGCTGCTCGCCTCGAGGCAGAAACGCAGAAAACCGGAAGCCGTATATTGATTGATCAAGAAACCTTCGATCTGTTGGAAGGGGCAAATGTGTTGGAGACATTTGGTAGAACAATGATCAAGGGTTTCTCCGATCCGTTCGATATCCATGCGCTATGACCATTCATGCAACCTGGTAAGCGCATCTACACTGGGTGTAGTTGCGCTTGTGGCTTTGCTTTTCGCCCGATGATTTTCATATGTGGCTCAGTGATTGGAGACTAGATATTGTCAAACTTCGCAAAGTCCGCTTTCTGCGCATTGCTGCAATTGGGGCATCGCGCAGCATCGGCCAAAGTGGACTCTATGCCGCCATCGGAGCGACCGCGGCATCCTGCCGTTCGGGCCGTTTTGAACCGATTAGGAGCGGCCCATAAGAGACATTCGCCACCCGCCTAAATTTCTGGGGTCGCAGGCCGCTTTGCGGCCATTCGCCGCGATAGCGAGATCTCGAGGTCCGTGAATGGGAGAGGCGCGGGACAAAGCCGCCGTGTGCTTCGGGTGAAATGAAGGGAACATCATCGCCGAAGGCGTTCGAACTTTTTTGGGCGGCGGGAAAATTATTTATCCATCTCTAATTGCAGTGGCCGTCAGCGATATTCGCTCCAAGTTAGAAGAGCCTTACTCCACTACGTCAGAGCACGGTTTGCCTCTCCTGAGCTGTAATTTATTGGTAGTCTAAAACGAGCATCCAAACTAACCGAGCCAGCTAGGTAGAACGTTGCTGTCCCTCTTGTCCGCCTGATGGACAAAAGTATTTTGTGGCATGCCTATTACCATGAATTGAGGAAGCAATATCTTCGGGAGAAGATTAGTATGATCACCGCGCTAAGCTACATCGGTATTCGTTCCAACAAGTCAGACGAATGGCGGCAGTTCGCCGGCAATATGCTGGGCATGCAGGTTTTGGATCACGGGGGTCGCAATACGGCGTTTCGGATGGATGATCAGTGCCAGCGGTTGATCATATCAGACGAGCCCGGCGATACCCTGGCCTATATCGGATGGGAGGTTGGCGAGAAGTCTGACCTGGAAAGGCTTGCCACTAAACTGGAGGCGGCGGGGCACAATGTGACCCCGGGGGATCGCGGACTGGCCGATCGCCGCTATGTGACTGAAATCATTACATGTGTCGATCCTGCCGGGAATCGGCTTGAGTTCGTCTGGAAGCCGGAGAAAACAACCGATCCCTTTATCCCAGGTCGACCCATCGAAGGATTCAAGACCGGCCCATATGGCATGGGGCACGCTGTTTTGCACGTGTCCAACGCCGAAGCGCTTGTACCTTTTTACCGCGACGTACTTGGCTTTCATTTAAGCGATTATGGGTTGCGGCCCATTCCTCTCTATTTTTTTCATGTCAACGGCCGGCATCATAGTTTTGCAATCGTCGGGTCGGGGCAGGCAGGGTTTCATCACTTCATGGTGGAATACGACAATCTAGACGACGTGGGTCAGGGGTATGATCTGGCACAGAATGGTCTTGCCGAAATCGCCTATACATTGGGGCGGCACACAAATGATTACATGACAAGCTTTTATGCCCATACGCCGTCGGGCTTTTTCGTGGAAAGCGGTTGGGGCGGGAGGATCATCGACCCATCCACCTGGGAGCCTTGCGAAACAAATGTCGGGCCCAGCTTTTGGGGCCACGAACGGCTGTACCTGAACGAACAGGAACGCGCCGCATTTCGGGATAAGCGACTGGCAACCGCAGCCGCGGGGCACCGGGCACCTAGCGTTGTGAATTGCCCGTGGCTCTACGGACAAGTCCCCGAGGTCTGAACGATGTATGACGTTGCGATTATCGGGTTCGGTCCTACCGGAGCGACACTTGCCAACCTCCTGACCAAAAGCGGTGTTTCGGTTGTGGTTCTGGACCGCGAGGCCCAGATGTACCATCTGCCCCGCGCCGTGCACTTCGATGACGAAGTGATGCGCGTTTTCCAGACCGTCGGGATAGCTGACGCGCTTTACAAGCTCGTGCACATCAACCCGGGCATGAAGTTCGTCGATGAAAACAATGAGTTGCTGCTGGACTGGCCAAGACCACAGAGCGTTACGAAACATGGGTGGCACGCAAGCTACAGGTTGCATCAGCCTGATCTCGAAACACTGTTGAGAGCCGAACTGGCGCGTTCCCCGACGGCCACCACGCTGGAACTTCACAACGTAATAAATCTTGAAGCCACAGGGAATGGCGTAGAGTTAACCGCACTGGATAAGATAAACGACTGCAAGTCCACATTTGAAGCTCGATACGTTGTTGGCTGCGACGGGGCCAATTCGTCCGTGCGTCGCTGGATCGGCGGCGAAATGGAAGATCTGGGGTTTGAAGAACGCTGGCTGGTTGTCGATTTGCGTCTCAAACATCCAATGCCAGAGCTTGGCGATCATTCCATTCAATTCTGCAACCCAGACCGACCGATGACTTATTGCCGGGCCCCCGGTATTCGCCGCCGCTGGGAAATCATGGTTTTGGACGGTGAAACCGACGCCGAAATAATGGAACATTCGCGTCTCTGGGATCTGTTATCGCGGTGGATTACGCCTGATGATGCCGAGATTGAGCGCAGTGCTGTCTATACGTTCCGTTCACAGGTCGCGAAAATCTGGCGAAAGGGACCGGTTCTGATTGCAGGAGATGCCGCCCACCTGACGCCACCCTTCATGGGCCAAGGAATGTGCACTGGCATTCGAGACGCTGCGAATTTGGCATGGAAGCTCGTCAAAGCACTCAACGGCGGCGATGAAGAGATACTCTTTGACAGCTATCAGGATGAACGACAGCCCCACGCACACAGCTATATTGAAACTGCGGTTCGTCTGGGCGGCCTGATCAACTCGCTTGATCGGGAAAGTGCCCTGCAACTTGCAGACGGTTCGCGTTCAGGTGCCATGCGATCTATTGCGCCCAAGCTTGGTCAGAGCGCACTGATGCAGGTGCAGACAAACAACCCTTATGTCGGGCGTCCCTTTCCCCAAGTGCATCTTGATACCGACGGACAGAGGCTGGACGATGCTGTTGGACAAAAGCACCTTCTTGTCAGTCGCGCCTCATTGCCGGAATGCAGCGATGATGCTGTCGCACTGAATGCGCGCGATCATTCCCAGCTGGACGCCATGCTGACAGATATTGGAACAAATGCCGTCTGGGTGCGACCCGACCGGTACGTCGCGGCTGTCGCGGAAACCCTTCTGGAACTTCCAGAACAAGCCTTGTCCCTTTTTAAGCCGAAAAAAAAGAAAGATAGATATGAAACTGGCATCACTTAAATCCGGTGGTCGTGATGGATCACTTGTCGTCGTGTCAAAAGACCTGACCAGAATGGCATCTGCGGCATCAGTTGCGCAAACGTTACAGCAAGCGATCGAAACCTGGGAAAGTTCAGCCAGCGCGCTGAAAAAGATCTCGGACTTGGTCGAACAAAATGAGATCGAGACTATGGCCTATGACGTGGACCAATTGGCCAGTCCGTTGCCGAGATCGTATCAATGGGCCGACGGAAGTGCATATCTCAGCCATATGCGCCTGGTACGCAAAGCCCGCGGGGCTGACATGCCCCCCGGAGCTGAGACGGATCCACTGATGTATCAGGGGGGCGGTGACTATTTTTTGGCACCGACCGATGACATTCCTTGCATTGACGTGGACTGGGGACTGGATTTTGAGGGCGAGATTGCCGTGGTTACCGATGACGTGCCTATCGGATGTTCTACCGAGGCGGCGGTTGGCCATATCAAACTGATCATGCTGTGCAATGATGTCTCGTTGCGCAATGTTATGAAACCTGAACTGGTCAAGGGATTTGGCTTTTACCAGTCGAAACCTGCAAGTGCGTTTTCGCCTGTTTGCGTAACTCCGGATGAACTGGGTGAATACTGGACTGGAGCAAAAGTTACTCTGCCGCTCGAAACCGTTTACAACGGCAGAACCTTTGGCAGGGTGCCGGCTGGCAATGACCTGAATTTTGATTTCGCCCAGTTGATTGCGCATGCCGCAAAGACCAGAGAATTGCGCGCAGGCACTATCATCGGATCGGGCACGGTGTCGAACACTGATCACGAGCGTGTCGGGTCGTCATGTCTGGCCGAAAAGCGGATGATCGAAATCATTGCCGATGGCAGGGCGGAGACGCGTTTCATGGAGCCTGGAGATACCGTCAGATTCGAGATGCACGACCCCTCAGGGCAGTCAGTTTTTGGGGCTATTGACCAAAAGGTCGTCGCCGCCTGAGAATATGCAATAGGACGGTCTGAAGGATGAGGATGGTGGCAGACAACCAACCCAACATTCGTGCCTTGCTACGCGGTCTGGACTTGTTGCGGTTCGTGAACAGTCAGGGTTCGGCAAAGCCTGCCGAAATCGCTACCGCGATTGGCGTGCCGAGACCAACTGTCTATCGGTTGCTCCACACTCTTGAGGAAGCAGGGTACATTCTGATGTCGGCGTCCGACACTCGGGTCAGAGTTTCGCCGCGCGCCTCCGGCTTGGGCGACAACTATGCTGCGCACTCGCACATTTGCCGTGTCGCGGCCCCAGGCATTGCGGAATTCACCGATGTGCATTCATGGCCGCTTGATCTTTCGGTTTATCGAGATCTGCACATGGTCATCGAAGAAACAACGCACTGGCGCAGCCCGTTCTCGATTGATCGGAACATGGCCGGACTGTCCCTGCCTATACTAAGGTCGTCGGCCGGGCGCGCCTTTTTGGCCTTTCTGGAAGACAAGGAAAGAAGCATCATTCTGGACCTGCTGCGCAACAATAACGACCCCGAGGACGAGCGGTTTTTGCTGGAAAGCTGGATCGCCTCGCGTCTGGTTCAATATCGCAAACAAGGATACGCTACGCGCAGTTCGCGCACTTTTAGACCCGACACATCCAGCCTGGCGGTTCCAATCATCTGTGAGGATCGCGTTCTGGGATGCCTGTCGATCATTTGGATCGCCAGTGCGTTTTCCATGACAGAAGCAATCAACCGTTATGCGAGCCCGATGAAGGAATTGGCCAATCAGATCGCGGCGCAGATGGTAAAAGGTGCACCTGTCCGCCAAGCGGACAAAAAGATCTAAAGCACAGTAAGCAATTCCTCGGAAGCGGTAGGTTTAGGAAAAACCGGGAGGAATCATGAAACATCTCATCAGATCAACGGTGCTGAGCTTTGGAATTTCGTTGACGGTCGGCGCAGCTTGGGCTGCAGATACTGTCCTTACAATCTCATCATGGGCGCCGCCAACGCATGGCATGAACGCCAAGCTCTGGCCTGAATTCACGAAAATGCTCGAAGAAGCCTCAGATGGTCGTGTGAGCGCAGAGGTGAAATACGGATTGGGGGCGCCGCCAGCGCAGTTCGACCTTATTCTCGACGGGGTGGCCGATGTCACGTGGATTTTTCACGGCTACAATCCCGGGCGCTTTGTGGCATCCAAAATGATCGAACTGCCTGGCTACGAAGGCAACGCCGAGGCCGCATCGGTGGCTTATTGGCGGGCATACGAAGAGTATCTTGCCACGGCAAACGAGCATGACGGGGTAAAGGTTCTCGCCATGATGACCCACGGTCCTGGCATCCTGCATTCCGAAACTAAGGTGACATCGCTGGATGATATCTCTGGCATGAAGCTGCGACTTGGTGGCGGGGTTTCTGGGGACGTGGGCGCAGCGCTCGGTGCCACCGGCATCCGGGTACCAGCACCGAAAGTTTATGAAACATTGGCATCCAAGGCGGCCGACGGTGTCATGATGCCCATGGAAGCCCGCGCAGGCTTCAAACTGTTTGAGGTTGCCCCGCACAGTTATTCTGTACCCGGCGGTTTTTATCGCGGTTCGTTTGCAATCGTGATGAACCAGGACAAATACGACAGCTTGTCAGATGAAGATCGTGCTGCTTTGGATACAATAGCAGGCGAAGCGCTTTCTCAGGTGGCCGGGCGCATGTGGGACGAGATTGACCAGATCGGCATCGAAACCATTGACGGCAACGAGGGCAATTCCTGGACGGAAGCCAGCGAAGCTGACGTCGCAGCCTGGAACGAAATGACGGGTCCAATCATCGAAAGCGTTCTGGCCGAGGTGTCTGACAAGGGAATTGACGCGGCGACGGTGCAAGCCTTTATTGCCGAGCAGATGACAGGCAACTGAACCACAATAAGAAACTCTGCGGGCCCTGGCTTAGGGCCCGCAATTTTGCGAGGCAGGCATGGCTGACATTCAGAAACTGAAGCTGCGCGATCCCTGGTACGTTGTTCTCAATCTGCCTACATGGATCGCAGCGGGCACCTTATTCGTGCTGATGTGCATGACATTTCTGGACGTGGTTTTTCGGAGCGCTTTCAACAATCCTATCGAAAGTGCGACCGAACTGACCCGGCTTTTTATGGCGGTCATCGTATTTTCTGCATTACCTCTGGTGTCTTGGAAGGGTGAGAACATTGTTGTGGACCTGCTTGACCCTTTCTTCAGCGCACGAATGGCCCAGTTGCGCGATAGTCTGATCGATGCAATCTGCGGGATCGTTCTGATATGGCCAGCAATACGGGTTTGGGAACTTGCGGAACGGTCGCGTCAGTATGGTGACGTTACAGAATACCTAAAGCTGCCACAATTTTATGTCGGGTGGTTTATCTCGATCTTTGTTGCGCTGACCGCAATTGCCTTTCTTGCGCGCAGTGTTGTGCGCCTGTTCCTTAAAACAGAGGTCTCCGAATGACTCTGTCGCTATTGGGGCTCGGAGCGGTCTTAGTTCTCGTTTTCTTACGCATGCCCATTGCCATAGCCATGGGGCTTGTCGGTTTCCTGGGTTTTGTGGAGCTACGCGGGTTTCGCGCTGCTATCTCGATGGTGGGCCGACTGATAATTGACACGGCTCAGGATTACGGGTTGTCGGTGGTGCCTCTCTTTATCCTGATGGGTCTCTTCGTGAACAAGGGCGGCCTTTCCAAAGAGCTATATCGCGCGTCCTACGCATTTCTCGGCCATATGCGCGGTGGATTGGCTATGGCGACGATCGTGGCCTGCGCTGGCTTCTCGGCTATCTGCGGTTCTTCCCTCGCCACGGCGGCGACAATGTCGAAGGTTGCTATGCCCGAGATGCGAAAATACAGGTATTCAGACAGTTTGGCGACAGCCTCAATCGCGGCGGGCGGCACCTTGGGCATCCTGATACCACCCTCGGTAATCCTGGTCATCTATGGCCTGCTGACGGAAACAAGCATCGGAAAGCTCTTTATCGCCGGTGTTGTTCCAGGGTTGCTAGGCGTTTTGCTTTATCTTGTGGCCGTCAGGTTCTCGGTGACCCGGGACCCTGACGCCGGACCAGCGGGCGAATGGGTTTCCTGGCGAGAGCGGCTTTTGTCGCTCAGGGATATCTGGGCAGTGCTGCTACTGTTCTTCCTTGTGATTGGCGGGCTCTACGGAGTGTTGGATGTCTGGCCCTTCTTCATAACGTTTTCCCCGACCGAGGCTGCAGGAATGGGGGCCGCTGGCGCTTTCCTGATTGCATTGTCCAGAAGAGCCTTGAGTTTTTCATCGACCATGGAGGTATTGATCGAAACTGTGCAGACAGCCGCCACGCTATTTGCGGTCTTGATCGGGGCGTGGATATTCTCGAACTTTGTCAATCTTGCGGGGCTGCCCGAGGCACTTAGCAACTTCGTTCTTTCCCAGGGGCTATCGCCGACACTGGTCATTGTGTTGATCCTGCTGGTCTACGTTCTTCTTGGTTGCGTTTTTGAAAGCTTGTCGATGCTGCTGCTTACGGTGCCCATCTTCTTTCCGGTAGTGACCAGTCTCGGGTTTGATCCGGTTTGGTTTGGTATTGTCGTCGTCGTAGTCACCGAGATCAGCCTGATCACCCCGCCCGTCGGTTTGAATGTCTTTGTACTAAAAGGTGTCGTTAAGGACGTCCCTACATCAATAATTTTTCGAGGCGTCACCCCTTTCTGGCTAGTGGATATCCTTCGACTGCTGATAATCGTCATTTTTCCTTGGCTTGTACTCTTCTTACCTAATTCAATGTAGGCTAGCTCTGGGTGATTGGTTTTCAAACCTGAAATTGCCTTTTCAAGTTGTCTGTTTTGGGCTCACTGCAGACCTCGGTGCTGAAGCAGCACAAGTGCCTGCCCAGTTCTCCACGACTTATCCAAACGGCCCATAGCCGTCATCCATCGATATGATGAATTGCTGCGTCCGTATTCCGCCTTGCAGTTGTTTGTATTCGATCGACGCCTCACGGTCTCGCGTCCACAGGCATCCGAATTGCGTCAGACTATCCGATGCGCTGGCTTCTGAAAAACTCAAAAATATATAGCATTTTATCAGAATGCTTTTACCATGTGGTCAAATTTGGGGGAGGATGAATGCTCGACATTATCATCAGACAAGCCCACCTGCCAGATGGCCGAGGGCCGCTGGATATTGCGATCAAGGGTGACCGCGTCGCAGAAATTGCCACCAAGATCGAGGCTAACGCGGGCGAAGAAATCGATGCGGCTGGGCGCTTGGTTTCACCCCCCTTTACCGACCCACACTTCCATATGGATGCGACCCTGAGCCTTGGATCGCCTCGCATGAACGTCTCGGGGACACTATTGGAAGGCATTGCGCTTTGGGGTGAGCTGAAGCCCCTGCTGACACCTGAAGCAGTGATTGACCGCGCCATGCGATATTGCGACCTTGCCGTATCGCAAGGGTTATTGGCTATCCGTTCGCATGTGGATGTTTCATCCGCACCTTTGGTTGGCGTTGAAGCACTGTTGGAGGTCCGCAAGCAGGTCGCCCCCTATATTGATCTGCAACTGGTAGCATTCCCGCAAGATGGTCTTTACCGAACACTAAATGCGGAAGAAAACTTGATCCAAGCCCTTGATATGGGTGTCGACGTGGTAGGTGGCATCCCGCATTTTGAGCGTACGATGTCGGAAGGTGCCCGGTCGGTCAGGAGACTGGCCGAGATAGCGGTGGACCGTGGCCTGATGCTGGATTTGCATTGCGATGAAAGCGACGATCCAATGTCACGACACGTGGAATCCTTGGCCTATGAGACCACGCGCCTTGGGCTTGGCGGGCGAGTTACAGCAAGCCATGTCACGGCAATGCATTCCTATGATAATTATTATGCCTCGAAGCTTATTCCTCTGATTGCGGAAAGCGGCATGAACGTGGTGCCCAACCCGCTCATCAACATAACGTTGCAAGGTCGCTCGGACACCTATCCGCGCCGTCGGGGGCTGACCCGAGTGCCAGAGCTGCGCGCGGCAGGTGTAAACGTCGCCTTCGGGCAAGATTGCACAATGGATCCATGGTATTCGCTTGGGTCTGCCGACATGCTGGAAGTGGCCCATATGGGCGTACATGCAGTGCCCATGACATCCCGAGAGGCGATGGAGTGGGCTTTTACATCCGTCACCCAGAACGGCGCCAAGGTTATGGGCCTGCCTAATCCCACAATCCGCAAGGGCGGCCCTGCCAATTTGATTGTACTGCAAGCGCGTGACCCGATTGAAGCTGTTCGCATGAAAGCCACCCGCCTTGCCGTCATCAAAAACGGAAAGGTGCTGGCCCGCACAGAACCCCGAATGGCCGCGCTTTCGTTGCCCGGTCGCCCCACGACCCTGGACCCCGCCGATTATGCGCCAAGGCCCAATACTCAGGAAGCTTAATAACAAGAACAATTGCCACCAACAGAAGAGGATCTACCAATGAAACTCACCACAACCCGCCGTCAACTGATGGTCGGCGCTGCGGCCACGCTGGCCCTGCCGGCTTATGTCCGCCGCGTGAATGCACAATCAGCGACCCGAGTCGCCGGCGTGCATATGTCTCCGGTTGAAAACGCATGGAACAGCCGTATCCATGTGGCGATGCAGGAGGCTGCCGATGCTGGTCTGATCGAGTATGAGTTCTCAGAGGGTGTGGCTCCGACTGACTATCCCCGCGCGATGCGTGAATATGCCGAAGGTGGTGCGCAAATCATTTGGGGTGAGTCCTACGCCGTGGAACGCGAAGCACGCGAAGTGGCGGGTGATTACCCCGACACTGCGTTTCTGATGGGGTCTTCCGGCGGGCCGGAAGGTGACAACTTTGGTGTCTTTGGGACCCGCAATCACGAGGCAGCCTATCTTGCCGGGATGCTCGCGGGCCAAATGTCAGAAAGCAACGTTTATGGCTCGGTCGGTGGCTATCCGATCCCCGAGGTGAACCTGCTGATTAACGCTTTCCGCATGGGCGTGAGTGAAGTGAACCCGGACGCCACATTCGTCAACGGCTTCATAGGTGCGTGGTTTGATCCGGCCCGTGCGCAGGAAGCTGCGATTGCCCAGATCGATGCGGGTGCGGATATCCTGTTTGGCGAACGCATTGGTACCGCGGATGCGGCCCAAGCGCGAGGTGTGAAGGCCATCGGTTCGCTTATCGATTATACACCGCGATACCCGGGCACAGTCTTTGCCAATGCGATCTGGAACTACGGTCCTACCATTGAGGCAATCGTGGCTGATGTTCAGGCCGGCAATCCAACCGGCCGCAATTACACGGAATATTCCTTTATGGCCCATGGCGGCAATGAGTTGATTTATGTCGCCGACGAAGTACCTGCCGACGCCATTCCTGGGATGGAGGCCAAACAAGCCGCGATCCAATCCGGCGAATGGGACGTGCCGATTGACGAAAGTGAACCCTCCTGATCCCGAGGGTTTTGACGTGACCGATGCCACGGCTCTTGCAGCTGCCATTTCGGCGGGGCAGATCGCTGCCTACGACGTGATAGAAGCCAGTCTTGCCGCCTGCTATGAACGCGCGGATTTGGGGGCCGTGGTTTATCTGGACGAAGATATGGCGCGTGCCGGGGCAAAGGCGGCAGACGAATTGCCGCCAGACCAACGCGGACCATTTCACGGTGTTCCGTTCTTGGTAAAAGATCTTGGTGGTTTTGCCAAAGATCTTCCTGCGACGGCGGGGTCCTCGGCAATCCGTGTACAGGGGCGCAAACCCGAGAATGACAGCCATCTGCTGCAAGTTCTTCGCCAGACCGGACTCATCCCTTTCGGCCTGACTGCAACACCTCCGTTTGGCCTATCCCTGACATGCGAGCCTGATGGCATGGCTGCGACTCGCAACCCATGGAATTCCACGCTGACGCCCGGTGGTTCATCCGGTGGTGCCGCGGCGGCAGTTGCTGCGGGAATCGTTGCCATTGCGCATGCCACGGATGCAGCCGGATCTATCAGGGTACCCGCTGCTTGCTGTGGTTTGACTGGGCTCAAGCCTTCTCGTGACGCGGTGCCCAGTGGCCCTGATTTTGCCAATCACCTGATGGGAATCGCATCTGAATTGGTCCTGGCGCGGTCAGTACGCGATGTGAAGACCGCCTTTGAGGCGGTAGCCCAGCCGATGACCCCAACCCGTCTGCCGGAACGCCCCCGTGTCGCAGTGGCATTGCCAGAGCGTTGCGGAGCAGTCCAGTGCCAGGCCGCGAAAGCTGCTGCAGACGCGCTGCGCGATACAGGCTGTGAGGTATATGAAGTTCGCGCCCCCGACCGGCTGGGGGCCGAAGCTCATGCAATTGCACGAACCATACTGGCTGTTTCGTTGGCCGAGTGGCTGACAGCGCTCAGGATCCCCGATGATAAGGTTCCACCGCTTGCCGCGGCCATGGCTGCCGAGGGTCGGGCAACACCCGCCACAGCGCTTTTTGCGGCCTCACGACAGCTCGCACGTCTGACAAATCGCGCTAACAATCTTTTCAGGTCTGCTGATGCCATCCTGATGCCGGTCCTTTCGTCTGCGCCGCCCGTAGTTGGTGCTTTGGACCTGTCTGGCACTGCTACCGATAAACACATGGCGCAGCTGGAGGCTTTTGCCCCGAACGCGGCAATTGCCAATGTCGCGGGCCTGCCTGCTTTGGCGTTGCCTTTTGGCATGGCTAACGGCTTACCGCTTGGTGTTCAGCTGCTCGGTCCACCCGGTGCTGATTTCGCGTTGCTGAAACTTGGTGCTTTGATCGAGGCCCGCGCGCCCGCAATTCCTTTTCCGCACCCAATCGCAGGGTTGCCCGCATGACTAAAGTTCTGGAACTACACGGCATTACCAAGCATTTCGGAGCGCTTACCGCAAATGACGATGTGACACTCACACTGGATGAAGGGGAAATCCTTGCGCTGTTGGGTGAAAATGGTGCGGGTAAGACGACGCTGATGAATATCCTGTTCGGCCATTACGCAGCCGACGAAGGCTCGGTCAGGGTATTTGGAAAAGA
This sequence comes from Ruegeria sp. O11, assembly GCF_056535285.1. Taxonomy (NCBI): domain Bacteria; kingdom Pseudomonadati; phylum Pseudomonadota; class Alphaproteobacteria; order Rhodobacterales; family Roseobacteraceae; genus Ruegeria; species Ruegeria sp. O11. Next base: position 209,383 of record NZ_JBQERS010000002.1, read on the forward strand.
GCTGCCCCCGGGCATGCCGCGCGCAGCGATCGAGGTGGGTGTGGGGATGGTACACCAGCACTTCACGCTTGCGGGCAACCTTACGGTTTTGGAAAACGTCATGCTTGGTTCTGAACCCCTGACACGCGCGCGTTCTGCCCGGAGTGAGGCGCGTAAGAAATTGTTGCAAATCGCAGAGCGGTTCGGCCTGCCCGTGAACCCCGAAGCCAAGGTCAGGTCACTGTCCGTGGGTGAGCGCCAGCGCGTCGAAATTCTCAAAGCGCTCTATCGCGACGCGCGCATACTGATCTTGGATGAACCTACTGCCGTTCTGGCCCGGCCCGAGGCGATGCGCCTGTTCGAGACGCTGCGCGATATGACGAAAGAGGGCCTCTCGCTTATCTTCATTAGCCACAAGCTGCATGAGGTCATGGCAGCCTCTGACCGTGTGGCGGTGCTTCGTGGCGGTAAGATGGTCGCAGAACGCAATACACCTGAAACCACACCTGAAGAATTGGCGGAACTGATGGTTGGCCGCAAGGTGGAACGGCCTGTACGTCATGACCACGAAATCGGCGCGCCGGTTCTGGTTGCTAACAATGTGCGCGTGGAAGAGGGCGGTGAGGTACGGCTGGATGAAGTGTCATTCACCGTCCATGCTGGTGAGATCCTTGGTATCGTTGGTGTTTCAGGCAATGGGCAGGCCTCGCTTGGTGGATTGCTGTCTGGGTTGGTTCACCCAATTGCCGGAAGATTGACACTGCTGGACGAAGATATCGGCCATCTGGGGCCGCGCGGCATGATCCGCGCTGGCGCAGGTCGGGTGCCGGAAGACCGGCACGCAGAAGGTGTCGTGGGTGAGTTGAGCCTGTGGGAAAACGCGGTGCTTGAACGGCTGCGCACACCGGAATTTTCGCGTAGGGGCTTCGTTCGGCAACGCGCGGCCCGCGAATACACTTCGGGCTTGATCGAACGTTTCGATATCCGAGGGGCCGCTCCTGATACGCGAACGCGGCTATTGTCCGGGGGTAATATGCAAAAGCTGATCCTTGGTCGGGTCCTGACCAACGGGCCGCGCTTTGTGCTCGCAAACCAGCCGACGCGAGGTCTTGATGAAGGGGCAATTGCTTCGGTTCATGCCGAGCTTTTGGCAGCACGGGCCGAAAGTGCCGCGATCCTGCTCATCTCGGAAGAACTGGAAGAAGCTGTGGCCCTGTCAGACCGAATACAGGCTATCGTAAAAGGTCGCTTGTCAGAACCGATATCGGCTGATGAAGCCGACCCACAACGCCTTGGCCTAATGATGGCAGGTGTCTGGAAGGAAAATGATGATGCGGCTTGAACGACGCTCGCATGTGCCGCTGCACATTGCGATCATTGCGCCACTGGCCGCGATCTTAACGGCATTGCTTTTGGCCGCAGGTCTCATCGCTGCTGCTGATGTAAATCCGCTAACGGCTTATGGCGAAATGGTGAATGGCGCATTCGGCTCGCGCCTTTCCATCGCCGAGATGCTGACCCGCGCTACTCCGCTTGTCTTTACGGGGCTCGCCGCTGCTGTCGCCTTCCGAGCGCGGCTTTGGAACATCGGGGGCGAGGGACAGTTCTTTGTTGGGGCGCTGATCACCGCTTGGATCGGTCATTCACTCGGGGTTCCAGGGTGGATCGGTGTTCCGATCTTGATGTTGGCAGGCATGGCGGCGGGAGCGGCCCTGTTGGCTGGACCTGCCTTTTTACGCTTGCGTTTCGGCGTAGATGAGGTGGTGACAACCCTGCTGCTCAACTTCATCGTTATCCTTTTCGTTGGCCTCATGATTGAGGGTCCTATGCGCGATCCGCTGGCCTTTGGGTGGCCCTCTTCGGTGCCCGTAGACGGGGATTACCGCCTTCCGGATCTGATCCCCCGTACACGTCTTCATATCGGGTTGCTTGTTGCTATCGCTGCAGCAGGTGCTGTTTGGCTGATCCTTGCGCGTACTGTTTTTGGTGCTGAAACACGCGCCGCAGGCTTAAACGCCAGTGCCGCTGCCTTTGCCGGAATTTCTTTGCCCCAAACGATCATGGGTGTAGCCCTGCTTTCAGGCGCTTTGGCAGGGCTTGCCGGGTCTGTCGAAGTCATGGGGGTCACTGCGGGTGTCACCACCACTATGAGCCCCGGATTTGGTTATGCAGGCATTGTTGTCGCGATGCTCGCCGCTTTGCATCCGGCTGGAGTGGTCGCTGCCGCTGTTTTCGTCGCCACCGTCTTTGTCGGGGCCGACGCCATGAGCCGTGCGACGGGTGTTCCCAGTTTCATTGCCGATGTGATTGTGGCGCTGTGCCTGCTCACCATGATCGTGGCCCTTCTTTTCACAACCTACCGGGTGCGCCGATGAGTGATGCAATTGATCTGCTGCTGAATACCAGTCTTTGGGCTTCCGTGCTGCGTATTGCGACACCGCTCATATTTGGTGTTCTTGGCGCGTTGCTTTGCGAACGTTCGGGCGTGCTCAATCTGGGAATAGAGGGGATCATGACCATGGGGGCGATGAGCGGTTGGCTTGTCGTCTACATGGGCGCACCATTGCTTGTAGGCCTCATTTTTGCAGCGCTTTGCGGCTCGATGATGGGATTGCTTCATGCCATACTGACAGTTCCACTTGGGCTTTCACAACACGTCTCAGGGCTGGGCATAACGTTGTTTGCATCCGCTTTAGCCTATTACCTGTACAGGTTGCTTGTTGAGGTAGGAGATCTTCCCCCTACGATCGAAGCTTTTAAGCCGCTCGATATTCCGGTCCTGTCAGATATTCCCGTTTTGGGACCGATCCTGTTTTCCCAAGCTTTGCCAACCTATCTGGCGCTCAGTGCTGTGGCTGCGATGGCCTATGTTCTTGCCCGCACGCCGTTGGGGTTGGCCATTCGTATGACCGGTGAGAACCCTCATGCGGTTGAGGCGCAGGGGCTGAACCCGATCCGTATCCGTATCGGCGCAGTTGTTGTCGGGTCGGCTTTGATGGCGGTGGGCGGGGCCTTCCTGACCACAACGGCGTTCAACAGCTTTTTCCCGGGCATGGTGCAGGGACGCGGTTGGATCTGCATTGCATTGGTAGTCTTCGCTGGCTGGCGGCCCGGTAAGGCTCTGATTGGCGCGATGTTGTTCGCTTTCTTCGATGCATTCCAACTGCGATTGCAGACAACGGTTGAGGGTGTGCCATATCAGTTGTTCCTAATGGCGCCGTATGTACTTTCGATCGTTGCGCTCGTCCTTGTCGCCCGCAGAGCCGAAGTACCCGCAGCGTTGATGGCACCCTACCGACGCGGTGAACGTTAGTGGCATTCGTTCGCTCATATTGGCCAGCACCAACGAAATTCCAGGGAAAAGTATTTGTTCAAGGTGATCATGAAAAACTGGATATTCGATATTTGACCGAATTCCGGAGACCTCCGAGCGCGCGATACAACGTTTCAGGCGGATGCGAAGTTTGCAGAAGTTCGCTTTCGCCCACTCCTCTGTCTACAACCGCTTCAACCAGGACAGATCGCTAGCAAGCCGAGACACCTTCAAGCTGGCTCGCACCGCCGCTCTTAGCGAATGGCGTCAACTTTGTTCCGGATAGGTTCGCGGTTTCCCTGGCAAACTGAGACTGGTTCGAATTCGTCTGACAGCACCGTCTAGATCAAGAGTGTTTTCTACGCGACCTCTATTTTCGACTACATGTGCGTTGCCATGCCAATGTTTAATCCCAAAGGTTTGATCGATGAAGAAGTATATGCGGTGATAGTGAAGGACTGTCGACCCTAAACCCAGTACGCCCTAAAATACGGAAAATACTAAACTAAGGTTCTCCTTTTTTCCTCAATACGTCTCCTCATACAAACGGCAGCGAGCATCCGTTTCCAATTCTGCAGTTCTTGCAATCTCAGACTGTTTATGTGTGCGATAGACCTGCGCAAAACCGTCCGGGAACCAACCTGTTGCCACTGGGTTGCTCACGTACCGGTCCAGCGCCTCTTCTAAGGTTTGCGGCAGCCGCACGATGCCCATTTCGGTCAATTCAGAGGCGTTCAGCAACGATAAATCATCTTCTGTCGGGGTCGGCGCAGCCAAGCCTTCTTCGATGCCTTGTGCTCCGGCGAAAACAATAGCTGCCAATGCCAGGTGGGGCGAGGCTGCCGCGTCGGCAGCACGGTATTCGATATTGAATTGCCGAGCGATTGAGGTCGGATCCTTGGCCGTCACAGGGCAAATCCGCAACGACGCCTCGCGGTCGCGGAATCCCAGATTGTTGAAAGCAGCAGACCAACGATGCGGTGTCAGGCGTTCATACGAGATCACCGAAGGCGCAGTCAGGGCCAAAATCGCATCCAGATACTTCAGAACTCCGGCAGCGAAAGCACTCGTCAGGTCCGACATGCCGCACGGCCCATCTTTGGCGTAGGTCAGTGGCGCGCCCTGATCATCCACAAAGCTCATGTGGATATGGACTCCGTTGCCAACACTCGCGACATCGCGAATAGGGGTATAGGTGGCCCGCTCGCCATAGACCTGCGCAGTCGCATAGGTCAGTTCGCGCACCATGACGGCCGCGTCCGCCGCGCGCACCCCCAGTTCGGGGCCGATGACGACCTCATATTGGTTTGGGCCATATTCTTTCATGATCGAATCCGGTTTCAGACCGACCTGAGAAATCGCGTTGATCAAAGTCTCACACAGATCACGCTGCAGGCCAAAGCCCCGGTGGCCATAGGCTTCGTTGGCCTGAGTTGGCGGATCTTTCAACTGGAACTCATGCTCGAAGGCGGCCAGTAAATTTGCGCCTGAGACCTCGTGCAGCCGCTCCAGCGCCGCCCTCAAGAGACTGCGCGTGCAGAAGTCCCACGGGTCTCCGTCCAGCGTGACGATATCGCCCATAAGAAAGTGCAGACCAGCGTCTTCGCCGAATTCGACCTTTGCCTCGGCCGTGGCGTCCGGGATCAGAAGAAGATCGCCCAGCGCGCCAAATGGGCTTTCAGCAATTCCGTCAAAACAGTTGATCTGAACGTTGGTGGGTGTCCACCCGACCCCGCGCTGCAACCGCTTGTTCAGTTGATCCGCCGGAAAGGCCTTGCCCCGCAATTTCCCGGCAAGGTCTGAGGTGGCGACAAACATCAAGGGGGTTTTGGGCATCATGGGTTAGGGTCCTGATTGTGGGATCGCATGGCATCCCAGGCTTCGATGCGGGATTTCGTCTGATCCCAGTTGTCTTCGGCGACGCGGGTCACCAGCGCCTCGGTGACGGCAAGGGCCGCTGTGTACGTATCCCAGAGCGTGCCGCTTTCGATCGGAACTGGCAAGATTTCTGCCGCATGTCGGGATATGGGCGACAACCATTTGTCTGTCATGAGGACAACGCGAACCCCTCGATCCTGCGCGGCTGTCGCGGCCAATCGCGCCAACGCAGGTTGGTAACGGCGAAAATCGACCAGAAACAGGATATCCGCAGGCTTCATCCGTAGCAGGTATTCCGGCCAGACCTCATTGTTGGCCGGAAGATGATACACGCCGCTGCGGGTTTGGCGCAGGTGAAAAGACAAATGCTGCGCGATTGTGTCACTGATCCGACCGCCCAATATATAGACATCGCTCTTAGGTTGGCTCAGTACCGAGCATATACGCTGAAACTGCGCCTCGGTGATACCTTCTGCCGACAGCGCCATCTGGGACGAGGCCCGCGCGATGAAGTCGCGTAAGAATCCACCATCGACACTGCGCCCTTCGCCGTGCAGATCGGTAGGTGAGCGTTGGCCTTCTTTCAATTCAGACAACAGAGCTCGCTGGAATTCCTGATAGCCCCCCAATCCGATCTTGGTAACAAACCGAGAGATCGACGGGGCCGAGACTTCGGCGCGCCGGGCGAGTTCCTGGATCGTGACCAGACCCGCATAGGGGTAGTCGCTCAGCAATGCAGCGGCCAGCTTGCGCTCGCTCGCGGTCATGCGTTCAGCCTTCGCTTCAATTCTCTGCCTAACAAGCAAGCGGCACCTCCTGATCTGAATGGATCGCATGGAATAAAAATTTCAGTCAATCTATTTTTTATTGACTCTGAAAAAACTTGTTCTCTAACGTAGGCCGCATGAAGACATCAGTCGCAACCCAAGAACTGCTGGTCACCGGGGATCCGGCCCCGGTAGAATGGGTGAATCGTGACAGTGATGCGAAGATCGCGCTGCTCTGCGAACACGCCGGGCGCGCGATCCCGCAAAAGCTAGGCGATCTGGGTGTCTCGGAAGAGGTGCAAGCAAGCCATCGCGGTTGGGACATCGGGGCCGAGGCCGTGGCCCGGCAATTGGCTGACCGTCTACGGGCCCCATTGATCTTGCAGCGCTATTCCCGGCTTGTGATTGATTGCAACCGCCCCATCGAGGCCCCGGATTCAATTCCACCAAACAGCTTTGGAGAGCAGATCCCAGCCAATCTGAACTTGACGGCTGCGGATCGCGCTGCGCGCCAGCGCGAGATCATGGCTCCTCTGAACGGTGCCATTGAACATATGCTGGACCGGGCACCGCGCGTGCTTGCGGTGTCGATCCACTCCTTCGCCGCACAGGTCGATGGTGAGACTCGACCTTGGCACGCTGGATTTCTGACCCGCGTTGACTCGACCACGGGACAAGCCGCTATCGACCATATCTCGGCCCTACGTCCCGATCTGCACATGGCGTTAAACCAGCCATATCAAATCGACAGTGAAAGCGACTGGTTCATACCGCATTTCGCCGAACCGCGCGGACTGGCGCATTCGCTGGTCGAAATCCGCAATGACCTGATCCGCGATGCAAAAGGCGTCGAGGATTGGGCGCAGCTTCTCGCCGAGGCCTTTACCCGGATATTGGAGACCAAGACGTGACCTTGACCCGCAATGTTCCACTGATCCCATCGCAATCCGCGCTGTTGTTCATTGACGTGCAGAATTATTCGGCACATCGCGAAGGTGCCGAATTCAAGGACCTTCCCGAAGCTGAATTCAACGAGAAATTCGGCTGGTTCTTCGACCAACTGGACGCCCGCGTGATCCCGAACATGCAGGCCATACAAACTGCCTGCCGCGCCGCCGGTGTCGAGGTCATGTATACCAATATCGAAAGCCTGACACTCGACGGGCGCGACCGGTCGTTGGACTACAAAATTACGGGGTTTCATGTTCCCAAGGGCAGCTGGGATGGAAAGGTCATTGACCAGATCGCGCCCCAAAGGGATGAGATTGTGCTGCCGAAGACGTCCTCGTCGGTTTTTGTGTCCACGCATGTTGACTATATCCTGCGCAACCTTGGAGTCCGTCAGATCGTTTTGTCCGGTCTTTTGACGGACCAATGCGTGGAAAGCGCCATCAGGGACGCGTGTGATCTGGGCTACCTTGTCACTCAGGTCGAAGATGCCTGCCTAACCCACACGCAGGATCGGCACGATAATTCTCTGCGTGCGATCAAGGGCTATTGCCGACAGATCACCACAAAGGAACTGGTCGAGGAACTGACCGGTGCTTGAACTGAACGGCATCACCAAGACTTTTGGGGGGGTCCACGCCGTCGAGGATGTGACCATGTCCGTCGCACCAGGCGAGGTGCGTGGTCTGATCGGCCCCAATGGTGCGGGCAAGACAACGCTGGTCAACCTGATCTCTGGTCTGCTGACCCATTCGGCAGGAAGCCTGTTGCTGGATGGCGAGCCGCTGGACCACCTCCGCGCCCACGAACGCGCGGCGCGCGGCGTGGCGCGGACGTTTCAGAACCTGCGGGTCTTTCCAAGCCTCAGCGTCGCGCAGAACATCGACGTCGCCCGCTATTCCGGCCGGGGCGCTGAAATCGTCGAGGCCGCGATCCCGGAGTTCGGTCTTTCGGACAAGCTCAACCAGAACGCCGGGTCGTTGGCATATGGTCAACTCCGGCGGTTAGAGATCGTTCGCGCGCTGGCGCTGAACCCACGTGTCCTGATGTTGGACGAACCCGCCGCGGGGATGAACGAACAGGAAACGGAAGCTTTAGGCAGGTCTCTGACATGGGTTCGAACACATTCGGACAGCGCGATTTTGGTAATCGACCACGATCTGAAATTCATCATGTCACTTTGTGACAAGATTACCGTTTTGAATATGGGCGCCATCATTGCCGAAGGCGCACCCGAAGAAATAACCAAGAACCAAGAGGTTATCGACGCTTATCTTGGCGAAACCGATGAACGTGCCGCGTGACGCAGGCGGCTTTCAACAGGAGAACAAGTATGAAAAAGTTGACCCTTACGACTCTGACCGCCATGAGCCTGGCCCTACCCGCGGTCGCCGAAGATACGATCAAGATCGGACTGGGTGTACCGATGACTGGTGATCTGGCTATCTATTCCGAATACCTGGGCGCGCGCTGCATGGCGGATATGATCAACGCCGAAGGCGGCGCTGGTGGCAAGAAGATCGAAGTTCTGGTGCAGGATTCCGCAGGCGACACGCAGGCCGCCATTTCGTTGGCGCAGAAGTTTCTGGACGAAGGGGTCGTTATGCTGGGCACCACGCCGTTCTCGGACACGATGATCCCGGTGGCTCAGATCGCCCAACCTTACGGCGTTTCCATCTTCCAGCCGCAATCCACGCAGGTCGAGATGCACGCGGGTATCGTCGACAACTTCTTTACTGGCGTCTCGCCTGATCCATTCACGGCAACGGCGGCTGCAAACCACGCGCTCGGCGAAGGGGTCAAGAACGTGGTTCTGCTGACCTCGGATGAAGGCGGGTCATGGTCCGCGCGTACCCCGCTGTGGTTCGGTCAAGTGATCGAAGAGGGCGGCGGCAAGGTGCTGGCCAAGATGAATTTCAGCTTTGGCACATCGGACTGGTCGCCTCAAATCGCGGACATGAAAGCACTGGGTGAAGAGATCGATGCCGTTTATATTTCGTCGATCATGCCTGATATCGGTGTACTCGTGCGGCAGCTGCGCAGCGCTGGTATCGACGCCTGGGTGGTCGGCTCGGATGGGTTTGACGATCCATCCCTGGATGCAGTCGCGGCTGATGATCCTGCGATCCTCGACAAGGTTTTCTTTGCCACGCTGGCCCCCAGCCATAACGAAAGCGCCGTGGTTAAGTTCATGGCCGATTGCAAGGAGTTGGGCCACGACGTCCCCGGTTTGTTCCCGGCCACCGGTGCCGACACGGTCAAGGCCGTTGCCTGGGCGGTTGAAACCTCGGGCAGCAGTGACCCGGCGGTGATTGCAGAAACGATCCGCACAGCGGAGTCGATCCCCGTTCTGACAGTCGACAGCATTTCGTTCAAGGACACGAAAACCTATGCCCAACGCACGATCCCTGTGATTGGCTACAAAGATGGCAAGCGGGTTCTGATCTCGAACGAAATTCCCGAAAACACGCCGAAAGACTGGAACTGAGCCAAAAGACGGGGGCGGTTCCAGCCCCCGTTTCCAATCCCATGCTGAATGTTGAAAACCTGATAGTTTCTCACGGTCCGATCGAGGCCGTGCACGGCATCTCTTTCGCCGTGGAGAAGGGCCGCTGCGTGTCCTTGCTGGGGCCCAATGGCGCGGGCAAGACCTCGACCATCTCGGCGCTGATGGGTGTGGTCAAGTCCTCGGGCCGGATCACCTTTGACGGGGCCGATATCTCTTCGCTGCCTGTGGAAGCACGCGTGCAGGCGGGCATGTCCGTGGCCCCCGAAGGACGCCGGATCTTCTCGAACCTGAGCGTCGAGGAAAACCTGGTTCTGGGCGGTGCCACGCGTTCTGACCGCGCGGCCAAAGACGCCGACATCACCCACTGGCTTGAGATCTTTCCTATCCTTGGCGAACGCAAAGACCAACCCGCAGGCACCTTGTCGGGCGGTGAGCAGCAGATGCTGGCCATTTCCCGCGCCTTGATGACACGCCCCAAGATCCTGTTGCTGGATGAACCCAGCCTGGGTCTGGCCCCCAAGATCGTAAGCCAGATTTTCCAGATGATCGAACAGCTGAAAGCGCAGGGGATGACGATCCTTCTGGTCGAACAGAACGCAACGCAAGCGCTGCGCCTGTCGGACTACGCCTACCTTCTGAACAACGGACGGATCGTGGCCGAGGGGACGAAGGAAACACTGGGCCAAAGTAGCGCGCTTATGGCGGAACTGACGGGGATCGCCTGACATGGAATACGTGGCCCAGCAGATGATGAACGCGCTTGCCTTTGGTGCGGAATATGCGCTGATTGCACTCGGACTGGCGATTGTCTTTTCGATCATGGGGCTGGTGAACTTTGCCCATGGTGAGGTGATCGCGGTTGGCGGTTACACGATGGTGGCCTTTGCTGCGCTGGCGCTGAACAACCCCTTTATCGTCATAGGCGGAGCTATCGCGGCTGCGATCCTGATGTCCCTGTTGCTGGAACGCGTGGCGTTCCGGCCCGTGCGATACGCAGATCCGACAACCGGCCTACTGACCGCCTTTGGTGTCTCGATCGTTCTGCAGAATGTGTTTCTGCTTGCCGTCTCACCTCGCCCAGTGGCCGTGACGTCGCTGTATTTCTTAGACTGGCCCGTGCAGCTTTTGGGCGTTCAGGTATCTTCGCTTCAGGTGTTCGAGGCGGTGACAACGGTGCTGGTGATCGTCGGGCTGATGCTGTTTCTCAAGCGCACGACACTGGGTCTGGCAATGCGTGCCGCCTCGCTGGATTTTGAGATGGTCCGCATGGTCGGCGTCAGATCCAACAGGGTGTTTGCGGTGGCCTTCATGGTGTCGGGCCTTCTGGCTGGGCTGGCCTGTATTTTCATCATGGCGCGGCGTGGGTCGGTTGATCCGCATCTGGGGTTTAACCCAGTCCTCAAGGCCTTCGTGGCCTGCGTCGTCGGAGGATTCGGCAGCCTGCCCGGAGCCGTGCTGGGCGGCTTTCTTCTCGGCGCGATCGAGGTTGCCATGCTGGTCCTGCTACCGCAGGAATATGGCGGTATGAAAGACGCTTTTGTGTTTGGAATCATCGCCCTTGTCCTGGTCTGGAGGCCTGATGGCATCCTGTCGCCCCCGACTGAGAAAGGGGACAAGATATGATCCTTAATCCCAGTCAGAAACGCGGACTGGTGGGCGCTGCGATCCTGGCCGCAGTATTGATCGCGATTGGGCTGGTCGTGACCTATTTCGGCTCTCGCTATCAGCTTCGGCTGGTCTACAGCGCCTACGTGAACCTATTGGTTGTTCTGGCCATGCAGGTGTTCATGGGCAATGCGCGCCTAACCAACCTCAGCCACAGTGCCTTCATGGGGATCGGTGCCTATGTGGCCGCAATTTGCGTAACGCCGGTAACAGTCAAATCCATCTCTTTGCCGGATGCGCCATGGGGGTTGAATGCCTTTTCGCTGGACCCGGTCAGTTCGGCCTTGCTTGCCATTGCGATCACCGCCGTTCTGGCCTTAATCGTCGGGCTGTTCGTCGTGCGCCTGACAGGGTCCGGCGTGACCATCTTTTCCCTTGCCGTACTGGTCATCGTGCATTCGGTATTCCTGTACCGCACCGACATTTTCAAAGGGAATCAGGCGTTTTTCGGCATTCCACAGGTGTTTTCACTGACGTCTATCGTGATCTTGTCCGTGTTCGTTGTGTTCATCGTGCGCCTGTTTCGCGAAAGCCGTTGGGGTATCCAGCTGCGTGCCTGCGCCGATGATGAGGTCGGAGCCGCCGCAATGGGTGTGAACATTCGCAGGTTGCGCCTGATTGCCTGGGTTCTGTCGGCCATCCTGCTTGCGATCGCCGGGATTGCTTACGCCTATTTCCTTGGCACGATCAGCGCGCGGCCTTTCTATTTCAACCACGTCTTCCTGACACTCGCCATGCTGATCCTTGGGGGAATGAGAACGGTCACAGGTGCGGTTCTGGGCACGCTTCTGATCTCGTTCGGGTTGGAATGCGTGCGCTGGCTGGAAACCGGCCCAGTCCTTTTGGGCATCGACCTGCCCGAAGTGTTGGGCCTGTCAGGCATTGCGTTGGGAACGGTCATCGTACTGACTATGGCCCTGCGCCCCGGAGGGATCATGGGTGATCAAGAAATCGAAGACCTGGTTCTCAAAAAACAGGAGTAAGTCATGGGTTGCAACCACACTATTCACAAACACAACCATCATTTCGGCTGGGACAACTCTATCGAACCCGTTCTGAGCGTCGACCCCGGCGAGACCGTCGAGGTCGAAACCATCGACAGCTCGGGCGGGCAGTTGAACGCTTCCTCGACAGTGGCCGACCTGGGTACGCTGTCCTTCGACGCGGTCAACCCGGTCACAGGGCCGATCCACATCGAAGGGGCTCAGCCCGGCGATACGGTTGCCGTGACCTTCCTGGATTTCAAACCCTCGGGCTGGGGTTGGACCGCCAACATCCCCGGCTTTGGCCTGCTGACCGATCAGTTTCCCGAGGCGGCCCTGCATATCTGGAATTATGACGCCAATGCGATGACACCCACCCTGTTTGGCCCGGGCGGGAAGGTGCCGCTGAAGCCTTTCGTCGGCACAATCGGGTTGGCGCTGGCTGAGCCGGGTCTACATTCTGTCGTCCCACCGCGTCGGGTGGGCGGCAATCTGGACATCCGCGACAATTGCGTCGGCACAACGCTATACCTGCCGGTGGAAGTGGCTGGTGGGATGCTGTCGTTGGGAGATACCCATGCCGCGCAAGGTGATGGAGAGATTTGCGGCACTGCCATCGAAAGCCCAATGGACGTGGCACTTAAGGTCGACCTAATCAAAGGTGAAAACCTACCTTTCCCGAGATTTGAAACCAATGGCCCCGTCACTCGCCATTTCGATGCTGCCGGGTACAAGGCGACAACCGGCATCGGCGAGGACCTGATGCAAGCTGCTCGCGATGCGGTCTCGGGAATGGTCGATTGGATCGCGGCCACGACGGGGATGTCTGCGCTCGACGCCTATATGCTCTGCTCGGTGTGCGGCGATCTCCGGATCAGTGAGATCGTGGATATCCCGAACTGGACAGTGTCGTTCTACTTTCCGAAATCCGTTCTAGACTAAAGAAAGAAACGACTGTTAGACCCTGCTCTGGATCCGTGCTTGAGCCTAAGCGATGTATGAAACTACCGGTTCCGAAGGAAATCTGCACGCGCATATTCCAATCGAATTTCCCGGAAGTTCAGGGGTCGAAAACGATTGGTATTGGTAAAAAACTCTACCTACTACATCTTGTGTTTACGGCGATAGCCCCCAAATTCGTCACTCCGCTGCGTCCCTCTTTTTAGCACAATTCAGCCGCCAGCCAGATGGCTTGAGCCTTTGTTTCTCAAGGACGCATTTGAGAAGATAGTCGCTTCTGGGTCGGAAATGCTTGACGATTGGGTCAGAATTGAATGACGTGATTGACCGATTTATTGAGGTTTTGGCTGTCGATTGAATCGAATATAAGTGACGTTCCACACTTTTGTTGAACGTCAGGCGACTTTGACTTTCGCGTCATAAACTGACCTAACAACCTCTTGTCATACGCACGCAGACTGTTTCGTCTGATCTGACTTCAGCTAGCATATCAAAGTCCCGCTGTCAGCAGAGGTGCAAAAACAGTTCAGCGCTGACGTTCGATTGGATCTTTGTTAATTGCTGCTTTGCGGACAAAGCCGGGGGTGTGTCGACCGCCAAACGCAGATCAAATGCTAATCGTCGATCGCATTGTGGGCAAAACAGCTACCGGATTACTGTATCAAAAATGCGTTCGCCTTGTTCGTCAATCACCTGCTTTGCCTTGGTGATGCTGAAGCTCTCAGCCTGATCTCGGCTTTCAAAGACATCCGCCCGGATCACTGCATGAGTTTTGCGATCTCCGTCGATGGTCTTTTCGATACGGGCCGAAAGGCGATACTTGCCACCTTCAGCAATCAGGTCGGGGAAGATATCGAATCCTTTGTATCCGACCGGCTCAGGATCCGATTTTTCGCCGCCGCCGAAGAGTTTTGTAAAGATTGACACGGACCGCCTCCTTTCAGCGTTGCTCAGATCAGAGACTAACGCTGCTCGGGACGGGGTTGAAGCGTGCTGTGTGGTTGATTCACTGGTTTCTCGATCCAATTGTACTCTCGCGGCCAACCCGAAGCACCTAGAGCACCCAGTCATTGCAGGAATCAAGCAGGATTTGTCTGCGAGACAGCCACCATTTGCGAAGATCCCACTGATCGACCAGCACTCAATCAGAATGCGGTTCACATAAAACCCATTCAAAGATGACCACAGTTTGTTGTGGCGCCGCCAGTCATCCAATGGTTGCGAAAGCCTGCCAATTGATGCGCTGGTTATTGATAACTGGGATACGCAACAAGAGGGGCAAGGAAAAGATTTTGCTTGCCAATTTTGTCAAAAATGCCGTGGTGAATTTCGTTTTCAGTTAGCCTGCAAACAAAAACATAATTTAACATCCAGACAAATGCGAAAATGATAGTAGTGCTTTCGGTTTCTCCAATCGGCTTTGGGCATCGATAACTTGGCCTCTTCATCCCAGGGACTAACTCGCTTTCGAAACCTCTAAACCTCCCCCTTTCACAAGCAGATCCACAATTTCGTCGACCCCGCTTCTGTGGCGAAGTGACGAGAACAAGAAAGGCCGTCCTTTACGCATCATTTTCGCATCACGTTCCATAACTTGCAGCGAAGCGCCAACGTGCGGCGCAAGGTCGGTCTTGTTGATTACAAGGATGTCCGATTTCGTAATCGCCGGCCCGCCTTTCCTGGGGATTTCTTCGCCTGCGGCGACATCAATCACGTAGATGGTCAGATCCGCCAGTTCCGGGCTGAACGTGGCCGATAGATTGTCGCCTCCGCTTTCAATCAAAACAACGTCGAGATCCGGATGACGTGTCTGCATTTCCGCGACAGCGGCCAAATTGATCGAGGCGTCTTCGCGAATTGCTGTATGCGGGCAACCACCCGTTTCGACGCCGATGATCCTGTCCTGCGGCAGGACCTGCATGCGCATTAGCGCTTCGGCATCTTCCTGCGTATAAATGTCGTTGGTAATAACGCCCACCGAGCAGACATCGCGCAACGCTTCAGACAAGGCGGCGGTTAAAGTGGTTTTTCCGGCGCCTACCGGACCACCAATACCTACGCGAAGCGGGCCGTTCATACTCGTCATGTGCGGAATATCCTCGAATATTGTGTTTCGTGTTTCATGGACGCGATGTCCGCCAAAAACGTGGTAGAGCTTAACTCGTCCAAACTTGCCTTTTGTGCTCTTTCAGCAATCTGGGAACACAGCGGCGTCAGCTGGCGGATCAGCCTTTGAGCATCAGTCTGTCCCAGTGGCACAAGGCGCGTCGCACATGCGACAAGGTTGCTTGCGAATGCTTGCAGAAACATCTTGGTCGTCAGCAGCAAGGGAAGGTTTTGTAGTCTTGCGGCCCGTCCAATTGAGACAGGGTAGGTGAACTGTCCAAGGTCCAATTCCCAGACACCTTTGGTGATATTTCCGAAGGCCTGTCCCAGCAAATCGGTTTCCATGAGCCTTTCGGATGTCGCGCAAAAGGCCCGTGCCGTGACATCGACGTCGATCAGTTCATCTTTGTCCCGCGCATTGTAGGCCGCCACGACGAACAGAACATCATTCCACCCAGAGCCATGTTCCAGCACATCTGAAATCCAGGCATCGGTGTCCTGAGAATTCGCGACAGCTCCGTGGTCAATCGCTGCCTCAAGCCCGTGAGAGTAGGCAAATCCCCCCACAGGATAGGCGGGTGACAGCCATTGGATCAGTGTCAGGACATCGGCGTCAGTGGGTGTGGCCATGGGTCCTGCCGTGGCCATAGGCTCCGCCTTCAGGGGTAAACGGCTCGTGCACCTCTCGCACGGTAGCCCCTATTCTGAGAAGCATGTCTCGGATAACGTGATCGACCTGGATCAACAGGCGATCCCTTTCGATCTGGCAAGGCGTATGGCGATTGCCGATATGCCATGCGATGCGCGTCAGGTCCGGGGCTTTTACTTCCAGCAACGCTTCGGGTGCAGCTTGTATTTCCACTTCGCGACCGTCATCCAAGATTAACGCGCCGCCGTGGTTCAATGAGGTCGTTTGTGCCAGATCGATGAGGATCTGCTCGCCACTTTCACAGGTAAGAACCTTGCGGCGCAAAAAGCGGTCATCATAAGTCAAAGACAAGCAGTCTGTCGGATCGCCGTGTGTGTGATCCGAATATTGGCGGGCGGTGCAGAGCAGGGCGGTCATACCATCGCCTCCTCTGCAACGTAAACGATCAGAGCCAGATCGAATCCGCAAAGACCCGGTGCACGATCCGTTCGCGCGTCAGACCACGGTTTTTCAGTTCTTCGTCGCTGAGCGATTGCAGAAATTCGACTTGCCTGACACGCGATTGGGCTTGGGCCACGCTGATCAAAGCCGAGTAGACGGATGACCCGATGGATGCGATCAGACCGGGCAGCGAAAAGCGTGAGTTTGTCTGTGTTGCTGAGTGTGCCATTTGAACCCTCGTAAACGGTGGTCCTCCCATGGGGTTTAATATTTGTCATGTCGGCCTCACTTAGTAGAGCGTGTTTGGTCATTTCTGCCTTGCATGTGCCGCAACGGAGCACACTTTTTGATCAGAATAAAAAGTATCGCTGTGCCATGGGCAGCGTTTCGGCGGGTTGGCAGGTTAGCAGTTCGCCATCTGCCCGGACCTCGTAGGTTTCGGGGTCAACTTCGACATGCGGCGTCGCGTTATTCAGCAGAAGATCCTGCTTGCCGATCTCCCGCGTGTTTTGGACGGCGACGGTCTGCTTTGCCAGTCCCAGTGTATCACCGATCCCATCCGCATGGGCCGCCTGCGAGACAAATGTGATCGCCGAGTTTTCCACCGACCGTCCGTAAGCGCCAAACATCGGGCGACTATAAACCGGCTGCGGTGTAGGGATCGACGCGTTGGGATCGCCCATCTGCGCGCAGGCTATGGTGCCGCCCAGCAGAACCATCTCGGGCTTCACGCCGAAAAAGGCCGGGTTCCAAAGGACGAGGTCGGCGCGTTTGCCTTCCTCGATACTACCAATCTCGTGGCTCAGGCCATGTGCAATGGCCGGGTTGATGGTGTATTTCGCAATATAGCGGCGAACGCGAAAATTGTCGTTCTCACCGGTTTCCTCGGGCAAGCGCCCGCGCTGTTTCTTCATCTTGTCGGCGGTTTGCCATGTGCGGATCAAAACCTCTCCGACTCGACCCATGGCCTGACTGTCAGACGCGATGATGCTGAATGCACCCATGTCATGCAGGATATCCTCGGCTGCGATTGTCTCACGCCGAATGCGGCTTTCGGCAAAGGCCACGTCCTCGGGGATGGATTTGTCGAGGTGGTGACAGACCATCAGCATATCCAAATGTTCCTCAACCGTGTTCACGGTGAAGGGCCGTGTGGGGTTCGTCGAGGACGGCAGAACGTGGTTCTCGCCGCAGATCTTGATGATATCCGGAGCATGGCCGCCACCTGCGCCTTCAGTGTGGAAGGCGTGAATTGTGCGACCCTTCATGGCCGCTACGGTGTTTTCGACAAAGCCTGATTCATTGAGCGTGTCGGTATGGATCATAACCTGAACGTCCATCGCGTCTGCCACCGACAGGCAGCAGTCGATGGCGGCAGGGGTGGTGCCCCAGTCCTCGTGCAGCTTCAGCGCGCAGGCCCCGGCTTTGACCTGCTCTTCAAGAGCTGCGGGCAGCGAGGCATTGCCCTTGCCTGCAAACGCTAGATTCATCGGAAAAGCATCAGCCGCTTGCATCATCCGCCCGATATGCCATGGGCCAGGGGTGCAGGTGGTCGCCAACGTTCCATGCGCCGGACCGGTGCCGCCACCCAGCATAGTGGTCAAGCCGGAATGCAACGCGTCTTCGATCTGTTGCGGGCAAATGAAGTGGATATGACTGTCGAACCCACCTGCGGTCAGAATGCGACCTTCGCCTGCAATGATCTCGGTACCGGGACCGATGATGATTTCCACGCCGGGTTGAGTGTCGGGGTTCCCGGCCTTGCCGATCCTGGCGATACGCCCGTCTTTCAACCCCACATCCGCTTTGTAGATGCCGGAGTGATCGACGATCAGCGCGTTGGTGATCACCGTGTCCACCGCCCCTTCGGCTCGCGTGAACTGAGATTGCCCCATCCCATCACGAATGACTTTGCCACCGCCGAACTTGACCTCTTCCCCGTAAACGTCTTCGCGGTGGCCGGTTTCGCTGAAACGGGCTGCCGTTGCGCGCTCAACAATCAGATCTTTCTCGACCTCGATTATCAGATCCGTATCTGCCAATCGTACTTTGTCGCCGACCGTGGGGCCGAACATGGAGGCATAGTCACTCCGGCTGATCTTGCCCGGCATCTTTCAAAGCCCCCATGATGTGCATATTGAAACCGTAGATGTGACGGCGCCCGTCATATGGCACCAGAATAACCTCGCGAGTCTGACCCGGCTCAAATCGCACGGCAGTACCTGCAGGGATGTCTAATCGCATCCCCAAGGCTGCATAGCGATCGAAATCCAAGGCGGAGTTCGCTTCGGCGAAATGGTAATGGCTTCCGACCTGCACGGGTCGATCACCGGTATTGGCGACAACAACAAGACGACTGCTGCGTCCTGCGTTGAGCGTCAGTGAACCCTCGGCGGGTATGATCTCACCGGGGGTCATTTTGGCAGCTTCATTATCACCGTGATGGCGATGACCGCGATCAATGTTAGCCCTGCTGCAAGCAGGGCATAGTCACTGCTATGAGCGTGAACATGGGTGTCCGAATGGGCCACGGCCGGACTGGCCAGAATAAGTGCGGGAAACAGCATGCGGTACATGGGAAACTCCTCTGAAGTTTAACGAATAGGGTTATGAACAGTCACAAGCTTGGTGCCGTCCGGGAAAGTGGCTTCGACCTGCACCTCGTGGATCATCTCGGGAACGCCTTCCATGCATTGGTCGCGGGTGATCACTTCAGCCCCGGACTGCATCATGTCGGCGACTGAACGGCCGTCGCGCGCGCCCTCGACCACGGCGTCGGTGATCAGGGCGATAGCCTCGGGGTGGTTCAGTTTGACGCCGCGGTCCAGCCGTTTGCGGGCGACCTCGGCGGCCATGGCGACCAGCAGTTTGTCTTTTTCACGAGGTGTCAGGTTCATGTCAGAGCATCCAGCATCGGGGGAGGGTGTCTTTGTTCAGTTTGCGAAGAACCGGAATTAACGTCCGGCGAAGGGTAAAGCTGTTTTCGGCCAGAACCCGCGTGACGAGCAGGTCACTGCTGAGCAGGGTCGCCCCGGCGTCCTCGGGCAGCAATTGGCGAACAGAATCCAGATGACCCTCCGCTGCCTTCGACGCAAAGACGATCAGC
Organism: Ruegeria sp. O11; assembly: GCF_056535285.1. Taxonomy (NCBI): domain Bacteria; kingdom Pseudomonadati; phylum Pseudomonadota; class Alphaproteobacteria; order Rhodobacterales; family Roseobacteraceae; genus Ruegeria; species Ruegeria sp. O11. The sequence goes on from NZ_JBQERS010000002.1 coordinate 228,687, forward strand.
GCCATCGCACCCGCGTCGTTCGCAATATGCGGCCGGGACAAATGCTTGTGCCAGTCACCAGAGAATCGAATCGCATCCAAAAACACTGGCGTCCCTGCGCGCCGAATCTCAATCCGGTCGCGCAAACGAATGTTGGTCAGCGTTTCACCCATGGCGGCGCGACCGAAGATCAGCGGCTCGACCATCAGCATCTCGGCATCCGGTGCAATATCAATCCTGAGGCGTCGATCCAATGCGCTGCCATTGAACAGAATGGTCTCTTGCGGCAACCAGTTCAAACGGGCCCCAGCCCCGGCCGTCAAAAGATTGGTAATCTGGCCACATTCGGCGGGTTGGGCCTTATAGGCCCGCTCGCAGGCTTGAGTTGTCAAGGTCAGCGCCGTACCTTCCGCAGCCTTGCCAGAAAATCGGAACGAATCCCCTCCGGTTACGCCGCCTGCTGTATTTAGAAGAACCGTATCAAGATCAGACGTCGTGGTTCTGGGAAACAGGCATTTAAATGACCCGGACTGGCGAAACGTGTCCAGCACCGTCTTTTTGCCCAGTTTCTTGGTGCTCAGGCTGACGGCACCTGCAGCACGTGGCGGCACTGCACTGTGCGTGGGCAATATGACTGCAGCTTGTTTAATAGGGCACCTTTAGAGCGTCGGATCGTGCGACTTGTTTCTCTGTTGAGGCGCCGGAACTCTAATCTACAGTGTCGAAAACTGTATATTTCCATGTCGTGTGGCTAAATTTTAGACAGTGGTGCCAGCGCGAGATCAAAAAATGGGCACATCTCACTGATTTCCAGAATTGAGGCAAACGTACGTTGCCAAGAATGCTGCAATGCAGAAACCGTATGGGTGCCACCGCGGAAAGAATTCGTAGGGTGTGTGACGGCTGCGCGAATTGGACCTCGATCACAACCGCCACACGGAACGCAACAACAGTTGCGGGGATCAGGTAGATGAAGAATGCGCAATTGCGCAAGCCTTCTCTGCTGGCCTCGCCAGGAGGATTAGATGAAATCGCTCAAATCCACGCTCGCCGGATCAGTAGTATTTGCTGCCATGGCCACCGCTGCGCTGTCGGCCGAAGACACTATTAAGGTCGGAGTACTGCATTCGCTCTCGGGTACGATGGCAATCTCGGAAACGACGCTGAAAGACACGATGCTAATGCTGATCGATCAACAAAATGCCAAGGGCGGTTTGTTGGGCAAGCAGCTTGAGGCCGTTGTAGTGGATCCCGCATCGGACTGGCCTTTGTTCGCGGAAAAAGCGCGTGAGCTTCTCACTGTGCATGAAGTTGATGTGATTTTTGGCAACTGGACTTCGGTCAGTCGTAAGTCAGTCCTGCCGGTGATCGAAGAACTGAACGGCCTTCTATTCTATCCGGTACAGTATGAGGGTGAAGAAAGCTCGAAAAACGTCTTCTACACCGGAGCGGCCCCGAACCAGCAGGCGATCCCTGCGACCGACTATTTCCTGGAGGAACTGGGGGTCGAGAAATTCGCTCTGCTCGGCACAGACTATGTCTACCCCAGGACTACCAACAATATCCTTGAAAGCTATCTGAAGCAGAAGGGTATTGCTGATGACGATATCTTCGTCAACTACACGCCTTTCGGCCATTCCGACTGGTCCAAGATCGTGGCTGACGTGGTCGCGCTGGGCGCGGATGGCAAGAAAGTCGGTGTGATCTCGACCATCAATGGTGACGCCAATATCGGGTTTTACAAGGAACTGGCAGCGGCTGGTGTGTCGGCAGATGACATTCCGGTCGTGGCCTTCTCGGTCGGTGAGGAAGAACTGTCCGGTCTGGATACCACGAACCTCGTCGGTCACCTTGCCGCTTGGAACTACTTCCAATCGGCCGACACTGACGTCAACGCAGAGTTCGTTGAGACATGGAAAGCCACCATGGGTGATGAACGCGTGACCAACGATCCGATGGAAGCGCATTACATCGGCTTCAACATGTGGGTAAACGCCGCGACCGAGGCCGGTTCGACCGAAGTCGATGCTGTACGCGCGGCGATGTACGGGCAGGAGTTCCCGAACCTGACCGGTGGCACTGCTGTGATGTTGCCGAACCACCACCTCGCCAAACCGGTTCTGATCGGCGAGATTCAGGAAGACGGCCAGTTCGATATCATCAGTGAGACTGATGTCGTGCCGGGTGACGCGTGGACTGATTTCCTTCCGGAGTCGGCTGTGCTGGTCTCGGATTGGAAAGAGCTGGGCTGCGGTATGTACAACACCGAGACCAAAACCTGCGTTCAGACCCTGTCGAACTACTAACCGACACGCAAGGCGGGTTTGTTCGCCCGCCTTGCCACAAGAGACATTCGGGTTTCACCAAATGGTACGACTATTCCTTGCGGGCCTCGCAATTCTGTGCGCCTGCCTGACCGCCAACGCGCAAGAGGCCGGTCTGCAACCGATCCTGCAAGAACATCAGGAGATCATCGCCAAAAGCTCGCGCAAGACGATCAAACCAGCGATCGATGCAATTGCATCGAGCGGCTTGCCTCAGGCGCAAGTGATGCTTGAGACGTGGGCCGCCAAGAATATGTGGATGCGCAAGTCTGACGGTCTGTTCTTTTCTGGCCAGAAAGGTGAGGGGCGGTCGTATGAATTGACCGACTTCGACACCGGAGAAGTCGTCGGCACGGTCGAGAAAACCGAGCTTAAGCAGTTGAAACCCAACAGCGGTATCCGCGCGATGATCGGAACGGCTTTGGTGCAGTTCCAGTTGACCGATCCGGATCGCGCTCGGCGACAGGCTGCGTTGCAATCCATCCAACGCGATCCCGAGGGGGTATTGTTGGAACCACTTCGCGCGTCAATTGACGACGAACCCGATGCGGATTTGAAGGCGCAGAAGCAGCGGTTGGAACGGTTGTTGACCATTGGGTATGACACCGATACCGGCGCGCGTGTGGCTGCGATTGAAGAGATGTCCGACGATCTGGGCGTCGATGTTCGCGCGGCCCTGAACCCTTTGGTCGTGACCAACCGACAGACCGCTGCCACGCTGCCCTCGGACATGAATATCGCCGCCGTGCTGCAACCCGACTCGGATGACCTGTCGCGCGACGCGGCTTATGATCTGCTGGTTGCCAGCGATCTGGCCGCACCGCTTGCTTCGGCAGACGACATTCGCGCCGCTCTGGCCGCCAATATCGACCGAGGTCGCGTGGGGGGTGTTCCGGTTGCGCAACTGAGCTCCGCCGCTGCCCGCGCGCAGGCGTATGAGGCATTGGCTGAGGCCGGGGCCGTCCCGGCCTTGATCACGCAAGCCGACATCGATGCAGCACTTGCCGCGCATGTGTTCTTTGATACCTACGCGGAGCCTTCGCCCGACGTGACCGCCGCCGCCGCGCATGCATTGGAGCAGATTGAGTTGAAGGTCGGCCTGAACCAGACCCTCGACCTGACGCTGGACGCGATTTCTCTGGCGTCGATCTATTTCCTCGCCGCCATCGGCCTGGCGATCACCTTCGGCGTGATGGGCGTCATCAACATGGCCCATGGTGAGTTCATCATGATGGGCGCATATACCGGCTACGTGGTGCAGCAGTTCATTCTCAACCATACGCTGTCGGTCATCGTCGCCATTCCGATGGCCTTTGCCGTAACCTTCGCCATGGGCGTCGCGATGGAGCGGCTGGTGATCCGCTGGCTTTATGCCCGTCCTCTCGAGACGCTGCTGGCGACGTTCGGTATCTCGATTGCGCTGCAACAACTGGCCAAAAACATCTTTGGCACGCAGGCCCGCCCGCTGACCGCGCCCGGCTGGCTGGACGGGGCGTGGGTGCTGAACGATGTGGTCGCGATCAGCTATATCCGCATCGCGATCTTTGTGCTGGCGATGATCTTTCTGGGGCTATTCCTCTACATCATGAAATGGACCCGGCTGGGGCTTGAGATGCGGGCAGTGACGCAGAACCCACGCATGGCGGGGTCGATGGGGATCAATCCGGGGCGGGTGAATATGCTTACCTTTGGCCTTGGTTCGGGCATCGCCGGGATTGCGGGGGTTGCGATTGGTCTGTTCGCTAAGGTCACCTCGGATTTGGGCAGCGACTATATCGTTCAAAGCTTCATGACCGTGGTTGTCGGCGGCGTCGGCAATATTTGGGGTGCGCTGGCGGGTGCCGGAATGATCGGCTTTCTGCAAAAAGGGATCGAGTGGATGAACCCGTCGAACACTCTCGCGGCCCAAACCTACATGATCATCTTCATCATCATTTTCATCCAATTCCGGCCGCGGGGCATCATCGCCCTCAAAGGCCGCGCCGCGGGGGATTGAGCCATGGATCGTAGCTTTGTCGCCAAGAACCCTTCGGTGCTGGTCTTTCTGGCGATCCTGTCTCTGTTTACCCTGGGCGTGACGATCCTGTCCGAAGGGTTCGGGATCGGCGTAATTTCGACCAGCTTCGTCAAAACGCTGGGCAAGACCCTGTGCCTCTGCCTGATCGCAGTGGCGATGGATCTGGTCTGGGGCTTCACCGGTATTTTGTCGCTGGGTCACTTCGCCTTCTTCGGGCTGGGGGGCTACATGATCGGAATGTGGTTGATGTACGAACGCACACGCCTGATCGTGGTCGACTCGCTGGCACAGGCCGAAATTCCACCGACTTCAGCCGAGGTGGTGGACGCCATCGGCACACAAATCTTTGGCGTCGTCGGATCGTCGGAATTTCCGTTGATCTGGGCGTTTTCCCATAGCCTGACACTGCAACTGATCCTGACTGTGCTAGTCCCCGGTCTTCTGGCGCTGATCTTCGGATGGTTGGCCTTCCGGAGCCGCGTCACCGGTGTGTACCTATCGATCTTGACACAGGCGATGACGCTGGCACTGGCCCTGTACCTGTTTCAGAACGACAGCGGCTTGCGTGGCAATAACGGCTTGTCCGGCCTGCAGAACCTGCCCGGTGTCTCCGCCTCGCAGGACGTGGTGTCGATCTGGTTCCTCTGGGCCTCGGCGCTGGCCTTGGGGCTGGGCTATATGCTGGCCGCGTGGCTTGTGTCGGGCAAGTTCGGATCGGTTATCCGTGGCATCCGCGATAACGAGGCGCGAGTGCGGTTCCTTGGCTACTCGGTCGAGGTCTACAAACTGGCCGTCTTCACCCTGACTGCTTGTATCGCGGCCATTGCTGGCGCGCTTTATTACCCGCAAGCTGGCATCATCAATCCCGAAGAGATGGCTCCCATTGCCTCGATCTATCTGGCCGTTTGGGTCGCCATCGGTGGACGAGGCCGATTGTACGGCGCGGTGATTGGCGCAGCTTTTGTCAGCCTTTTGAGCACGTGGTTTACGGGCGGGCAGGCCCCGGATATTTCGCTTGGATTTTACACGATCAAATGGGTCGACTGGTGGCAGGTGCTATTGGGAGTAACTTTTGTATTGGTTACGCTGTTCGCCCCGCAGGGCATCGGAGGATTGTTCGACTTGCGGACCGACCGCCGCCACCCGGACAGGCATGGGGCAAATCTGGGACCGGATGACGGAGCCCTGCGAGAGAAGGAGGCCATCGAATGAGCACTTTGCTTGAGGTTAGCGGCGTTTCGGTCACTTTCGACGGTTTTCGTGCTATCAACAACTTGTCGTTCCAGATCGGCGAGGCCGAGCTTCGCGCAGTGATCGGCCCGAACGGGGCAGGCAAGACCACATTCATGGATATCATCACAGGAAAAACTCGGCCCGATAATGGACGCGTTATCTGGGGCAAGAAATCCGTATCTTTGCTAAGAATGTCCGAAGCAAAAATCGCGCAGGCTGGCATCGGGCGGAAGTTTCAGAAGCCGACGGTTTTCGAAGACCAGACCGTACACGGGAATCTGCTTATGGCGCTTCAGAACAAACGCGGCTGGCTTCGCGTTCTCTTCTATCGACCCTCCAAAGACGATTTGCGGAAAGTTGACGATCTGAGCGTCGAGATCGGTCTGCACCAGCACCTAAGCCGCAAAGCTGGCGAACTGAGCCACGGTCAAAAGCAGTGGCTGGAAATCGGCATGCTGCTGGCGCAAGAGCCACGACTCTTGCTGGTGGACGAACCTGCCGCTGGCATGACACCGCAGGAGCGCGAACACACCACCAATTTGCTGGTTCAGGCCGCCAGAACCCGCGCCGTGGTCGTGGTGGAACATGATATGGAGTTTGTCCGACGTCTGAATTGCAAGGTCACGGTTTTGCACGAAGGGTCTGTCTTGGCTGAAGGCAGTCTTGATCACGTGACATCCAATCAGGACGTCATCGACGTTTATCTGGGGCGCTAAGCAATGCTGAAACTGGCCGATCTGACTTTACATTATGGGCATTCGCAAGTCCTCAACGGGATTTCCATGGAAGCCAGACAAGGTGAAGTGACTTGCGTCATGGGGACCAATGGTGTCGGGAAAACCAGCCTGATGAAGGCAATATCAGGTACGCATCCGCGTTCGGCTGGTAATCTGGAACTGGACGGAGAACCTTTGGGTGTCCTGCCTGCTCATCAAATGGCGTGGAAAGGCGTGGCTTATGTTCCACAAGGTCGTGAAATATTTCCTTTGCTCACAGTTCGCGAAAACCTTGAAACGGGGTACGCCTGTCTGCCAGCCAGCGAGCATTTCATTCCAAATGAAATTTTTGACATGTTCCCGGTTCTCAAGCAGATGCAAAACCGTCGCGGAGGTGACCTTTCTGGCGGTCAGCAGCAACAGCTGGCGATCGCGCGGGCACTGATAACGCGACCACGCCTTCTTCTGTTGGACGAGCCGACCGAAGGTATTCAGCCCAACATCATCCAACAGATAGGCGAAGTGATCCGGCACCTCAGAACCACGAGCGGAATGGCAATCATTCTAGTGGAGCAATACTTTGACTTTGCCTATGACCTTGCCGACAGATTTGTCGCGTTGCGACGTGGAGAAGTCTTAATCAACGGCACCAGGGAAGACGTGACACGCGATGAGTTGTTGCAGGCCGTAACAGTCTAGCGCTGATACTTGAAATTAGTTTCAGGATTGAAGAATGAAACGCAAAACTTGGCTTAATTTGGGCTCGGGATATGGTTTGATCCTTTGAACACGTTCAATTGAAACTGTATTTTCTTCTGAAATCCCGTGGTTCGATGTCTCCTGCCTTGAAGGGCAAGTACTCATGATCAGATGAACCCCGCTGATCCGAGAAAGGAGAAAGACTATAAAACCAATCAAGTCACTCGCAGTAGCGGCAGATACAATCGCGTCGCCCAGTTTTTACGAAATTGGACGCTGGAGTGATGAGGACCCAGATGGGTGACGATGCAACCAGAAGGTTGTTCACGTAACAACCGTTCAGCAATGTCCAATGGCTTTTAGCTGAGGCCTTCCCTCTGAGAACACAAAACCTGACATTTGGCCGGGACGCCGCGAATGTCTCGAAGGAGCCCAAACCAGAGGATGCTGCCACGAGAACGAAGGTCTGCTTTGGTTGGAACACTCGTCTGGAAAAAGGGATGGTTCCACTCTCAATTGATATTGCGAGTTGTCAGCAAGCGAAATGCGGTAATTTCTTCTTTCCTACCCTTTACGGAGAATTTTCCAGCCTTTTGCAGGGGAAATTCCTGGTCAAGATGATTTGCCGTCGCTTCGCTGATAACAATCACAGCACTTGATCCTTCATCAAGGAGATCACTGGCGAGTTTTTCAATCCTGCTGCAAGTGTTCACCGTGTCCCCAATAACGGTGTAATTCATGCGGCCGACTGCTCCAATGTTGCCAACAATCAAAGGCCCTGTGTGGACCGCAATCTTTATGCGTTGTTCATGGTCTCCAGCAGACAAGGCTTTTTCTATGGCTATAGCGGCCCGACAAGCGCGACGTGCATGATCTGGTTGTGTTTCTGGAGCACCCCAAAACGCCATTACGGCGTCCCCGATGTACTTATCTAGGGTTCCGCCCTCTTTTTCGATACATTGATTGATTATCTCGAAGTGTTGGTTGAGTTCTTGAGCAATTTCTCCCGGCTTCTTTGCTTCTGAACTGGCCGTGAACCCCACGATGTCAGTGAACATCACTGTGAGCTCTAACTCTTGTGATGAGATGGAATAATTTTCTTTTTGCTGTATCAGGCGTCGTACTAATTTTCTGGGTACATAGGTTTCAAACCAGCGTAATCCTTCCAACATTTGATTAAAGGCAATTGCCTGATTGTTGAGCTCAGTAATGCGCGATGGTGGTAAGGGATCAATTTCATCAAGATTGAGATTTCCGACCTTTTTTGTTGCGTCAGCAGCTTTGCTTATGGGGGCCGCCACCCAGCGAGAGAGGAATATAGAACCTATAACGGCCAGCACCAGAAGAATAGCGCCACCTATTATCGAGTTAAGAAGCCTGTAAATCTGGGAGTTCCAATCGGCACTTGGCGAGTAAGCTCCCAAGGTCCAGGGCACATCTCCCAAATCACTTATCTCGTTAGAGAGAACCAAATATTCATCACCACTTACGTCTATCTCTCGAACATCAAACACCCCGTCAGGATCGGAAAAATCTATCGGCGTTTTCAGAATCTTGCCTATAATAGGCATGTCCAAGTCAGACACTTTGAAAAGGGGATTTTCGAAATTTAGCTTTGCTCCCGATAACTCTGGCAATTTTCTATGGGCTAGCAGACGATCATTCCCGTAAATGATGAAACCGTTGGTTTGGTATGTATTGCCTAGTTCTTCTATCAATTCTGACAATTCACCAACAGATACACCGGCTGCCACGACTCCAATATATCTGCCGTCATAAAACAGCGGCGCAGCGACCGTAATTAGTGTCTTTCCTTCAGTTCTGATTGGTTCGTTCCAAACCATTTCCCGATTGCTGTGCAGCATCCTGAGGTAGTTCTTTAGACCTTCGTCGTGTTGATTGTCGTCTGTTTGAACAATCAATTTCTGATCCGTGCCTCGCGAGACAAGGATTTCACGTGCATTTGGGCGCCATACAGCAACATCGGAAATTTGGGGGATGCTGCCCAAAACGCCTTTAAGCTGTAAAACGGTTTCATCCTTAAACGCTGGGTCAAATTCGCCATCTGCAGCCTGCCGAACTAGAAATTCCACAATATCAGCGACAGGTTCAACATGCTGCTTCACATCCTCCTTCAATGTTGCCATGAAAATCTGACCACGGCTCAGGGCAAGCTCAGAAGTGTTTTTGAAGTTGGCATAGGCCGACAACAACAGGACAGAGCCTGCCGCCAAAGTAACCAGCCCACCGATAGCGGTGACAAGCAAGACTGTCATAGAAATGTCCGCAGATTTCTTCATCAATCCAAATTTCTGATCTCGCTTAGTTGTGTCAACGTTATCGCCCAAGGGGAAATGGGCAAGAACTACTGATCCCCATAAGAAAGCACAGCATTCGCATGGCAACAAAAGAATGAATGCTTAATCCAGGGTGTCGATCACAATACTTGATTGCCAAATTTCTGCATTTCCGGGTGGGGGCAAGCGTGCGAGGCCTGCCACTGTCCTGATAAGGTGAGTTCAAGGCTCGGGGATATGGGAGCGTTTTCCGCATAGCCGTCATTGGTGAAATCACGGCGAAAGTTCGCTTTGTCCGCGAGGCAGCCTTTCGCACTCGTTCCAATGAACGGCCATCACTCAACCGGAGATGGCTTCACATAAAACCGCTACTGCGATGTTCGCGGATTGTTATGGCACATTCGTCAGCTTTGGGTTGCGGATAGCAGGTGGTTCAATTGAACTCTTTGCGTCCGAACTGTGCTTCCATCATGTTGACTGAAAGATGAGGATTGTCCACTTCTAAAGCAGTCAGATAGGAAACCTTTCGCAAGATCTACTCAAACAACAAAGCGCCGTTTAGGTCAAAATGCTTCGGGAACATTGCGCGCAGAAATCGAAAAACAATTCTCATTGCTTCGTCGCGATCAAATGAATCCGGGTGGAGTAGGTAATCGGTCCACATGCCTTCCAGCATTGCGAGTGTGCCGTGCGTAGCATCTTTAGCAACTTGATTAGGGTGTTCGGTTCCAGCTTCTTTCGCAATTCGAGCGAAAGCGTTGAAAACCAGATTACGAAGCTTAGCATCGCGGGTATCTGAAAACGCAGCGATTGCTGCTCTGTTTCGAGCCTCGCCACGAAACGCGTACCAAATCGAAACGTTTTTCTTATTGAGAATGGTCTCACTCAAGTCGCCCCGAACAATCATCTCGATATGCTCCTGCCCGGTTTGCCCGGTCGTTTCCAACAAATCATAAATGCCATTGTAATATTGTTCGGAAGAGTGGCGGGCGGCTTCGTTAACCAAGTTGTCTTTGCCGCCAAAATGAAGGTGAATCATGCCACGGGATAGCTCGGCGCGTTGAATGATTTCGCTGACTGAGGTCTCGGAAATCCCTTTCTCTGCGACCGAGTCGAGTACTGCCTCGATCAAGGAAAGGCGATTTCGTTCGCGTATTTCTTGTCGTCTTCCAGTCATTTGATCAGGCGTCTCTGTTTGTTTTCAGTCTCTTGCGGTGTCCTTTAGTGGCCGGTGTGAAATTGGCCAGCCCCGGTGGCGAAATTATTAGTTGACACAACTAGTCCAAAAATTCCAGATTTAAATGGACGATTGTCCATTTTGTTATCGACATGTCGCGCCACCGAAAACGAAGTTCAGCAGGGAAGCATGGCCGGAGTACTAAGAAGTGAAACGGGCAAGGGCCTGGCACTTAGCGCGCCTGCGACGCTTTATGTCGGCCTGCTTGTGGCTGTTCCGCTTTGCATTCTTGTCGCCTACAGCTTTTGGACCCAGACCTATGTCGAGATTGACCGCACACTGACGTGGGCGAATTACCAAGAGGCGTTTACCGACCCGCTGGTTCGGCATCTTATGATCCGCTCGGTTGCGATTGCGGGTGCGGTGACATTGGCAACGGTTTGTCTGGCCTATCCGATTGCCTACTTCATCGCGTTTCGGACACAGAAGAAGACCCTCTGGCTGTTGCTGATCACTATTCCCTTTTGGAGCAGCTACCTTCTGCGCGTGTTCAGCTGGAAGCTAATTCTTGGCTTCAACGGGGTGCTGAACTCAGCGCTGATTTCACTTGGTTTGATACAAGAACCACTGACATTCCTGCTCTACAACGAGTTCGCCGTCGTCCTGACTCTCGCCCACGCTTGGGCGCCATTTGCGATCCTGCCGATTTATGTGTCGCTGCAAAAGATCGATCGCAGCCTGTTGGAGGCTGCAACGGATCTAGGTTGCAGCAAACTCGAAAGGTTTGTCCGCGTGACTCTGCCCCTCACAGTTCCGGGTATCATCGCGGCCTGCCTGATCATTTTCATTCCCACGGTGGGTGATTACGTCACTCCAGCCTTGGTCGGAGGTTCGCAGGGCAAAATGGTAGCGAACTTGATCCAGGTGCAGTTCGGCGCCGCCAATAACTGGCCGTTGGGTGCAACCTTGTCTCTGCTTGCCATGCTTTCGGTTGGCTGCGTTGCAATCCTGTTCGTGGCGGTCGTTACCGCATTGGGCCGGAGGATCAGATGACCAAGGTCATTCGTATCCCATGGTTGGCTGTTTACGCGATCGCCTATCTGGTGTTTCTGTATCTGCCAGTTCTGCTCTTGCCGCTGTTTTCGTTCAATGACGGAACCATCGTGGCTTTCCCTCTGAAGGGTTTTACGCTGAAATGGTACGCGCAGTTGGGTCAGCAGGACACGCTGCTACAGGCTATGGTGAATTCTCTGATCGTCGGCAGCGTGACTGCCCTGATGGCAACATCTCTGGGCCTCTTCGCAGCTCGCGCCTATGTTCGGTATCGTTTCGCGGGGCGTGAGTTGTCTGAGGGACTGGTCATGCTTCCACTGGTCATTCCCGGCATCATCGTGGCCAGTTCGATGTTGGTTCTGTTCATCAGCATCGGTTTGAAACCATCGCTGACCACCGTGATCCTCGGGCATGTGTTCGTGGCGTTGCCCTTTTCCGTATCGATCATGAAGTCTGCATTTGACGATTTCGACCAATCCTTGGAGGAGGCCGCGTTCGACCTGGGTGAAAGCGTTGTAGGAACGTTTCGGCGCGTCACTCTGCCAATCGTCGCGCCGGGTATCATCGCCAGCCTTTTGGTCACGTTTACCGTGTCTTTTGACGAGTTCGTCCTGGCATTTTTCTTATCCGGGAACAGCCCGACATTGCCGGTCTATATCTGGAGCCAAATTCGCTTTCCGGCAAAGCTGCCCAACACGTTGGCGCTGGGATCGCTGCTTTTGCTTTCTTCCGTTCTGCTGTTGTTGATTGCCGAATACTTCCGCCGCCGTTCCATCCAATCCTCCGATTGAAGCCAAAGGAAACAAGTAAGATGAGCGAACAGAACATCATCGAGATCAAGGGCGTCGAAAAACGCTTTGGTTCCTTTGTGGCTGTGTCCGATCTGAACCTGACCTTGAAAGAGGGTGAGTTCTTTTCGCTGCTTGGCCCTTCGGGCTGCGGAAAGACAACAGCCTTGCGCATCATCGCGGGTTTTCAAGATCACGAAGAAGGCGAGATCCGGATCGATGGTCGAACGATGGGAGAGGTGCCTGCCAACAAGCGTCCCACTAATATGGTGTTCCAAAGCTATGCGATCTTCCCGCACCTGAATGTCGGCGACAATGTTGGCTTCGGATTACGCAAGACAAAGCTCTCGCGAAACGAAATCAAGGAACGCGTTGCCGAGGCGCTTGAGATGGTTGAACTTGGCGGTTTGCAGGACCGCAAAGCCAATGAGCTGTCGGGAGGTCAGAGGCAACGTGTAGCGCTTGCCCGAGCGCTAGTCATGCGGCCTAAAGTGTTGTTGCTCGATGAGCCTTTATCCGCATTGGACAAAAATCTGCGCGAAGCGATGCAATTGGAAATGCGCCGTCTTCAGCAGAAGCTTGGAATTACTTTCGTCATGGTCACGCATGACCAGTACGAGGCGATGACCATGTCCGACCGCATCGGCGTCATGTTCGCCGGGCAGCTCAAGCAGGTCGACAAGCCCGAGGTCCTTTATTCCCAGCCTTGCAACCGTGAAGTGGCCTCTTTCATCGGCGGAATGAACTTTCTGGATGCCGAGGTGACAGCTGAGAACTCTGAATCGCTGGAGGTTAATGTTCAAGGATTTGGGCAGATGACAATCGGGGTGAACCCCAACGTTCAGGTGCACGATAAAGAGCTTCTGGTCGGCGTACGGCCCGAGCAATTGGAGATCAGCGCGGAAAAACCGGATGGTTACGATGCTATTGTTCCGGGGGAGGTGTCGGACGTCGCCTTCTATGGCGAAAGCGTCCACTATTATGTGCGGGTCGATGGTTTGAAGGACAGCATAGCCGTCGCCGTACCGAACTACTTTCACACAGTCGATCACAGCAGGGGCGATACCGTCTGGCTGGGCGTTCAAAGCGCCTCGGTGATTGACTTGGGTAAACGTGAATCTTTGGGAGGAGAGAAATGAGTAAAACAGCATCACTTACGGCAGCATTGATTGCCACCTTTACGGCCAGTCAAGCTCTCGCCAATGCCGCTGATCTGACCGTTTTTGACTGGTCCGGATATGAGGATCAGGGTTTCTACGGCGACTATGTCGAAAAGTACGGCGGCGCGCCCAGCTACACCTATTTTGGCAGCGTGGAAGAAGCGTTCACCAAGCTTCAGTCTGGGTTTGAAGCCGATTTGGCACACCCCTGCACAGACGCCCTGAGAAAATGGGTAGCGGCGGACATGATCAAGCCGATCGACACCAGTAAGCTGGAGAATTGGGACAAGCTGATGCCCAAGATCAAAGAGGTCGATGGCATCACAATCGACGGGCAGACCTACATGGTGCCGTTCGAATGGGGAAATACCGGCCTGATATACCGAACCGATATGGTTTCGGCGGACGATGTTTCGCTGCAGTTGCTGATGGATCCTGCCTACCAGGGCAAGGTTGCCATTCCGGACGCCGCCTCCAGCGCGTTCGCCATGGCGGCACTGGCAACCGGTGCTTCCAGCTACACGGATATGAGCGACGAGGAATTCCAAAAAGCCGCAGACTACCTGCGCGCGATTCATCCAAATGTGCGCTTTTATTGGTCTGACGCAGGCCAGCTGGATCAGGCAATTGCCAGTGGAGAAGTGACACTGGGTTGGGGATGGAACCAATCGGAACTGAATCTGATCTGGAACGAAACCCCAGCGGTCATGATGCGTGATGTGGACAAAGGCATCGCAACTTGGGTTTGCGGTTATGTGCATCTGAAATCTGCCAAGCAGTCGGATGAGCAAGTCTATGACATGCTGAACGCGCTTAGCTCTGCCGCAAGCGGTAAATACATCATCGAAAGCTGGGGATACGCCCACTCTAACGAGGACGCGTTTGCCCAAGCTGACCCGGAACTAATCGAAACCTACGGGTTCTCGGATGTGGACAGCTTCTTTGAAGGCAGCCTGTTTTTTGACGCGGTTAACCCTGAGCTGGAAGCCAAGATGTTGAAGGAGTTCGAGCGCATCAAAGCTGGCTTCTAAGGACGCCTATATAACATAGCGGGAATGGTGGGGACGTAGGAGCCCTTCCATTCCCACGAAACTATTTCCGAATTTCTTGGAGGAAGCGCGGCAATGTCAGGCGCTGAAGGATACTCTGTACTCTTCGAACCGGTTCAAATTGGACCAGTGACGGCTCGAAACCGGTTCTATCAGGTGCCCCACTGCAACGGCATGGGGCACCTGCGACCGCAGGCCGAAGCCGCCATGCGGGCAATGAAGGCCGAGGGTGGTTGGGCTGTCGTTTCTAATCAAGAGACGGAAATTCACCCGACTTCCGACCTGTCCCCTTTTGCCGAAAACCGACTTTGGGATGAACGGGATATCCCGGCGCTGCGTCTTATGACGGAGGCGGTGCATGGAAAGGGCTCCTTGGCGGCCATTGAATTGGCTCACAATGGCCATCATGCGCAAAACCATTTGAGCCGGGCACCTTTGTTGGCGCCGTCAGAACTAGCCTTGCAAACGGCCTATCCCAAGCAGGCTAGAGCGATGGACAAGGCGGACATTCGCGAATTCCGCAAGTGGCATCGCGCTGCGGCTCGTCGCTCGCTCGAAGCAGGATTCGATATTGTGTATGTTTATGCCGGGCATCACATGACCCTGCCGCATCATTTTCTGCTGCCACAGTTCAATGATCGGACGGATGAATATGGAGGTTCGTTGGAGAACCGGGTGCGTCTGACCCGGGAGATTCTGGAAGAAACCAAGGAAGAGGTTGGAGATGATTGCGCCATTGCCCTTCGGTTTGCGGTTGATGAAATGCTCGGGTCAGAGGGGATGCAAGCGCAGGAAGAAGGCCGTGCTGTAGTCGAAATGTTGGCCGAGCTTCCAGACCTTTGGGATGTTAACGTGGCGGACTGGAGCAACGACTCGGCAACAACCCGGTTCGAGCCCCGCGACGGCTTTCAGACCTCATATATCGAGTTCGTGAAACAGGTGACCTCCAAGCCTGTTGTGGGCGTCGGGCGTCTTACGTCTCCGGACTTGATGGCGTCACTGGTCAGGAAGGGCATCCTTGATTTTATCGGCGCGGCGCGACCATCCATCGCTGATCCGTTTCTGCCCAACAAGATCAAGGAAGGTCGCATCGAAGAAATCCGCGAATGCATTGGTTGTAATATCTGTGTTTCATCCGACTCTCTCGGCGTCCCCATACGCTGCACCCAAAACCCGACTATGGGCGAAGAGTGGCGGAGGAAATGGCATCCTGAGATCATTCAGCGTCGGGTAAAAGAAGAAGCTGCGCTTGTTGTCGGCAGCGGACCAGCCGGACTTGAATGCGCCATGCAATTGGCGCGTCGGGGCTATGAGGTAACTCTGGCGGAAGCACAGCAAGAGTTTGGCGGCCGCGTGCTGCAGGAAGCTGGCCTGACCGGGCTATCCGCCTGGAAGCGCGTGACAGATCACAGAATCTACGATCTGCAACAACGCGGGAACGTTCATCTATTCACCGACAGCCGTCTGTCAGCCAGTGAGGTCGTCGAACTGGGTATTCCGAACGTCTTTGTTGCAACGGGTGCAAAATGGCGACGAGACGGGCGCGGGAAATCTGCATTCCACGGTGTATCAATCGGTTTAGGTTCTCAGGTTTTTACTCCAGATGACATTATGACCGGGGTCGTGCCGGAGGACGGCCCGGTTGTGGTCTACGATGATGATCAAGCCTATCTCGGTGGTGTCTTGGCCGATCATTTGGCTCAAGCCGGGCGAGAGGTTTTCTTTGTAACACCGGCCTCACTAGTTTCGCCGTTTACCGAATTGACGTTGGAGCAGACTAAAGTGCAACGAAGTCTGTTGGAAAAAGGCGTTCACCTGAACCTGTCCCAGACTTTGGCCAATGTCGCGCCCGGTCACGTGACATTGCAGTGCGTCTACACGGGACGAGAGAATTCCATTGAATGCAGCTCCGTCGTGCTGGTGACGCAGCGAATGCGAGAAACCACCCTTTACGACGAGCTGTGCGGTACGAATGCGGGTTTGCTGAATACGTTGGAATTAATCGGAGATGCCGCCAATCCTGGCTTGATCGCGGATGCAGTGTATTCGGGTCACATGGCTGCCCGAAATTTCGAACGCAACGCAGACGACATCGACCGTGAATTTTTCCGCCGGGAACTTGTTTCCCTTGAACCTGTGTGAGGTGCGCCATGCCAAAAGATGACTTGCAAGTAATGCGCGACTTGATGGACGCGCAGCGGGAAGGCTTCGCCTTGCCACGTCACTTCTATACGTCTCTAGCAGTATACGAGAACGATATCAGTACCTTCTGGAATCGTAACTGGATCTGGGTCGGTCATGTTAGTCAGGTCGCTGAACCGGGCGACTATTTCCTGTTCGATTATGGTCCCGAGTCCATCATTATCGTTCGGGATCGCGAGGGGGAGGTGCGCGCGCATCTGAACGTTTGCCGCCACCGGGGATCGCGGGTTTGCATTGAACGGAAAGGCAAGGCACGCAATTTCATCTGCCCATATCATGCGTGGACTTTTGACCTGAACGGCAAGCTACGAAACGGACGATCAATGGGGTCGGATTTCGACCCGGACCAATACGGATTGTTCCCGGTTCAGGTGAAGATAATTCAGGGCCTGATATTTGTCTGCGCAGCTGAAGACGCCCCGCCGCTAGATGCTGCGTTGGAGCGGTTGGCCCCACTGTCAAAACCGTTCGACTTTGAAAACCTGAAGGTCGCTCATGAAGCCTCATACCCGGTTCCAGCAAATTGGAAACTGGCGTTGGAGAATTACCTGGAATGCTATCACTGCGCCCCGTCTCATCAGGACTATTCGCGCAGTCATTCGTTGAAGGATCCTGCTCAGGTTCTGGAGTTCGGCGGGGCTCTTCATGAGCGGATGGGAGAAGTCGGAGTTCCCTTGGAGGAGCTAGACCTGACCGGAGAAAACGCGCTCGCGCCGGGTGCAGATGTCTATTGGCGCCGCTACCCGCTGTTTCCCGGCTATGTGACCGGCAGCAAAGATGGAGCGCCTCTGGCGCCACCTTTGGGTGAACTGAAAGGTCACGATGGCGGTGCCACCGATCTCGGGATCGGGACACTGAACTACTTCCTTGTTTATGCAGATCACGTTGTTGGTTACCGATTCGTCCCGCGCGCCCTGCAGGAAACGGATATTCAGATCGTCTGGTATGTGCGCGGGGACGCTCAAGAGGGTCGTGACTACGATAAGGACGCGTTGACATGGCTCTGGCATGTCACTTCGCTCGATGATGAGCGGATCATACGGCACAATCAGGAAGGCGTGAACTCCCACCACTTCGTGCCGGGACCGCTGTCCGAGATGGAATGGAGCATTCCAGGCTTCTATCGCAATTACTTCAGCATGATCTGACACGCTCAGAATTCGGAGAAATACCATGACAGAGTTAACGAAGCGCAGATCAAGACGGCGCGGGGGTGGACGTGAAGCACGAGCCGCCGTGCGAACCAGCAACGTCGCTTCGCAAGCAATCTGGCCGGGCATTTCGGGTGGCAGATATAAGCCCCTTTCGGACTCTGACATGTTGCGCATTCATGAAGCCGCCCTCGGCATTCTAGAGCGTACGGGTGTCGGTGATCCAACGCAGGAAGTTCTTGATCTCGTGCTGCCCAAAGGGGCGACGGTGAACGAGCATGGTAGGCTGTGCTTCCCTCGCGCGTTGATGGAAGACCTTTTGGCCAGGGCAGCCAGCGAGTTTTATGTCCATGCACGCGGATCGCGGGCCGGTAAGGATGACATGCACTGCACCAAAGACAAGGTGTACTATGCGAACTCCGGCACCGCTGTGACAACGTTTGATGCGGAGACTCGCAGTTACCGGCCGTCAACGCTCAAGGACATTTACGACTTTACCCGATTGGTTGACCGGCTCGACAACCTCCACATGACCGGTGATACGGTTCTGGCAACGGATGTGCCGCAGGACTACGAGCACGATATGAGCATGCTCTACGCCATCTTGGCGGGTAGCGAGAAGCCATCTTGCCTGACGTTCCGTACGCGCGAGCATATTCAGGACGCGATCCATCTGTTCGATCTGGCGTCTGGCGGGGAGGGTAAATTCCTTGAAAAACCCTCGGTGATTTTTGGTGGGTGCCCCATTGTGTCACCGCTCAGATTTGGGCGGGAAAATCTGGAGATCCTGATTGATACAGCGAAGATGGGGCTTGTTTGCGATCTGGCCGTACCACCGCAGGCCGGGGCTACGTCTCCTGCACCTTTGGCTGGCACGCTGGCACAGGCGGTGGCAGAGACCTTGTCATGTGTGGCCATCGCCAATTTGATCAATCCGGGGACCCCGGTGGTCTTTGCAGCCTGGCCGTTTATCACTGATCTGCGCACTGGATCGTTTACAGGCGGCAGTGGCGAACAGGCGTTGATTTCAGCCGCTGCTATTCAGATGGGCAATTTCTACAACCTCCCGACCAGCGTCGGATGCGGCATGACCGATTCCAAAATCCCCGACGCGCAATATGGGCTAGAAAAGGCTCTTACCTTCGCTTTGGCGGCCCATGCCGGGGCCAACCGGCTCTGCGAGTTTGGTGGAATGCTCGGCAGCCTGATGGGCTGTAGCTTTGAGTCAATGGTCATCGACAACGAGGCGGCTGGAATGATCTCGCGAACACTTCGCGGGATCGAGGTGAGCGACGACACGCTTTCGGTCGACGTCATCCATGAATGTGCAATCGACCCCGGGCATTTCCTCGGCAACGCTCAAACCTTGCAGTACATGGAAACCGAGTATGTCTACCCGTCCCTGTTGGACCGAGAGCTAACTGATACCTGGGAGAAAGCAGGTCGTCAGGACATGTTCGAACGTAGCCGATCCGTTGTGGATGACATTCTGTCCAATCACTACCCGAATTACTTTGGTAGCAAGGCGGATGAAGAGGTTCGGTCTAGGTTTCCGATCAAATTGCCCCGTGAGGTAATGCGCGCTGGGTAAGCGCTGCTAAAGGAAGGGCAGGCTTCGCGGTTGTGCCTAAGCTTTGAATACGCCTTGCACTCAGAGATCTTCGAACCCTCGGAGGCTTTGAAGATCTGCCTGTTTGTGCTGCAGTCAATGTTTCCTAGACACTTTAGCACTTAGTCGATCTGCGGGTGAAGGCGACCTAAGTGACTAGGAACTAACCATGGGCAATCACGAACCCGTCCGTGTTTCATGGTTCAATCGGCGCAAGTCGTTGACCATTGCTTTGGCTAAAGAGATGCACATGAGCAGTAAAACAACGCTGAACGGTAGCGCGCCGATAATCATCGAATTGGTCAAAGCCTCTAATCCACCACCGCCCGCGATAAGCAAGGTTCCAATGACAAGGGTCAGAAGAACGCCCCAGATGATGCGATGAAGCAGACCGGTGTCTTCAGACCCACCGGACATGATCGTGTTCATCACAAGGATGCCGGAGTCGGCGGAAGTAACCAGGAATGTCATGGTTAACAGCACACACATGACAGTCACTACTGCGAGCAAGTTGCCCGATATCATTTCCCCCAACGTGACGAACAGTGTTGCCGTTGTTGATGCGGCGAGGATTGATCCGTTTGCATCCCCATTTAATTCCAGATCGATGGCCGCCCCGCCGAGAATGGCCATCCATGCAAAACAAACGAGCGACGGGGCAATAACCGCGCCAAGTATGAACTCGCGTACGGTTCGCCCTCTGGAGATACGCGCTAAGAAAAGACCCACAAAAGGTGAAAACGCGATCCACCATGCCCAATAAAACGTAGTCCAACCGGCCTGCCATCCAAACAACCTGCTTCTTGTGCCCGCGTCATAAACTGCAGTTTTTGTCGCGCCAGAAAGACCGGCTGTATCGCTGGTCAAACCCTCAAGAAAGGTTGCTTTTGTTCCCCATGGATCAGTTGCACCCGCAAAAAGCTCGCCGACAAAGGGCGCCGCCTCTGCAGGCAATACGGAGGCAAAATCGACTTCGGAAACCGGTCGAAAAGCTTGGAAACTCAGAGGGACAAAGTTTTTGATATAGTCAACAAGCGCCGTCGCATAGGTTGTCGCCGCAAACGCGAATGAGCCATAAATAATGAATACCGCTAGCAATACTAGTGAAAAAAGAAGATTGATATTTGACAAGTATTTGACACCACGCCCCACGCCAGAGACGGCAGACAGTGTCGACATCATCATAACAACGATCAACGCCGCAATCAGGCCGGCGGTCGACGGGAACACTTTGGTTGCTTCTCTTTCCACAAGCCACTTCGCACCGGTAATTAGAAACGCGCCATCCACCAATTGAGAAACGCCATAACCGATCGTGACTGCCACGCCGAGTATTGTCGCCACGACGCCGAGTATATCGATCACATGGCCTGCAACACCGTTTGCGTATTCTCCGAGCAATGGGGTCAGTGCGGTGCGGATTGTTAGCGGCATGCCTCTTGTAAACGCGTAATACGCAAGGCTAAGGCCAGTGACGACGTAAATTGCCCAGGCGTGAAAACCGGTGTGCAAAAAAGTATAGCGGTAGGCTCCTTCAATCGCGTCCTCGCTTTTGGGTGTGACTTCCCCGGAAACAGTCAATGGATTGGTTTCCCAAAGGCCAAGTGGTTCAGCGGTTGCATAGACCATTAGGCCCACGCCTAGACCCGCCCCAAACATCATCGAAAACCAAGAGAAGTTCGAAAATTCGGGTTTCCCATCTTCTAAACCCAGCCTCATTCGGCCAGTCGAAGGAATGAGCGCGATAAGGAAAAGGAAAAGCACAAATAATCCAACGGAAAGGTTGTAGAATGTATTGAACTCAGACAGCACTCCTGACTTCCAAGATCGCAGTGTATCGTTTGCTGATAGTGGCCAAATCAGCGCCCAGAGAACGAGCAGCGAAACCGAGAGTTTGCTTACCAGCGCAATCGGCAGGCTATACCCTTTGTAAAAGCCGGTCCGCTGAGTCCTTATTTTGAGGTCTGTAAAAGGTTCTTCAAGAGCCATATTTTCCCGGTCTTACGTAAATTGACTGCTTTGCACGCCGCGCTGCCAGTCGCTGGGTTCCAGACTAGTTTACTTTCAGTCAGAATAGGACTGAAGCTGCGGAAGCGATAGCTGAGAGGAAAATCTTTGCGTCGCAACTGGCAAAACCTGTGCGGCTATGAAAAATTGAATGACTCAAAATCGAAGGCTTAGCCATCGTTCAAAGTCGACTAATTCAAGACCGGTATTGCGTGCGCACCGGAATATGGTTGGCAGTAGTATTCGCAGTTCTAACTGGCGTTCAGACCGCGGCGCAATGTGTCAAGCATCCGAGATTATTAGATCGCTTGCCTTTTCGCCAATCATGATCGCAGGCGCATTGGTGTTGCCACTGACGATTTCCGGCATGATCGAACAATCTGCCACCCGTAGGTTTGCTATGCCGTGGACCTTCAGTTTCGCGTCCACTACAGACTTCTCTGATTGTCCCATCGCGCAGGTGCCGGTGGGGTGATAGATTGAGGTGGTGTTTGATCTGGCCCAATCCAGTGTGCCTTCGTAATCGTCGATGCTAAGATCTGCCGTCGGTCGAAACTCCTCTGAAATCTTCGAGGCGAGAGGATTTTGTTTAGAAATTCTGCGCGCGATGTTCACACCGTCGACGATGGTTCGGCAATCTGTTTCCGTAGAAAGGTAGTTCGGAATGATTTTAACATGTTTGGACGGATCCGGACCGTTCAGGCGCAGCTCGCCTCGACTTTCCGGGCGCAGCTGACAGACCGACATCGTGAAGGCAGAAAACGGATGCACACCTTCACCAGGGCTGTCGGCGGACCAGGGTTGCACGTGGAACTGAATGTCCGGCGTTTCAACATCGGGCCGGGTTTTCATGAATCCTGTGGCTAGGCTTGCAGCCATGGTCATTGGACCTGCGCGGAACAACGCATATTTCAACGCGATGCGGGCTTGATTGAGCAGGCTGCGGACTTCATCATTCAGTGTTGGTTCATTGCATTTGAACACAAGTCGTGCCTGCAAGTGATCCTGCAAACCCTTACCGACGCCACGCAGGACATGAAGCGGTTCTATTCCATTTTCTTTGAGATGGTCCGCGTCTCCAATCCCCGACAACATCAGGATCTGGGGCGAATTGATCGCGCCGCCAGACAGGATGATCTCACGCCGGACCTTCAGAGTTTGCTCAACCCCCGACCTGTCCCGGTAAACCAACCCAGTCGCCTTTTTCCCGTCCAAAACCACGCGTGTCACCAATGCTTTGGTGATGATGTTCAAATTCTGACGATTTCGAATAGGTTTGAGATATGCCACAGCCGCGCTGCAGCGACGGCCGTTGCGGGTGGTTAATTGAAAATAACCCACGCCTTCTTGTTCAGCGCCGTTATAGTCGGGGTTGTACGGGTAGCCTGCGGCCTGTGCTGCCGCTACCCAAGCGTCGCAGATTGGGCGTTGAATGCGCATGTTTGACACCGACAAAGGCCCACCAACACCGTGAAACTCATCTTCACCGCGTTCTTGATCTTCACAGCGTTTGAACAGGGGCAAGACATCGTCCCACCCCCAACCTTCATTGCCCATTTGCCGCCAGCGGTCGTAATCTTCTTTCTGGCCACGTACATAAAGCAACCCGTTCAGCGAGGAGGAGCCGCCCAGCACTTTACCTCGTGGCCAGTCGATGGACCGGCCATTTAGGCCTGGGTCGGGTTCGGTCCGATAACACCAATCGACCGACGGGTTATGCATCGTTTTGAAATAACCGACGGGGATGTGAATCCACGGGTTCGTGTCGCGACCGCCGGCTTCAAGAAGCGCGACCGATGTATTGGGATCAGCACTTAGTCGATTAGCAATGACACAGCCCGAAGACCCCGCGCCGACAACCGCATAATCCACCTCCATGACCGCCTCCTTCCAACGTCGCTGAAAAAAACTCTATGCAAGATGCAAGAATTATACTAGCCTTTTTTGATACAAAACGTCTCAATAATTGTGATCAGGGAGGTAAGCAATGGAGATCGGTAAGAAACTAAGTGGCATTTCCCGGCGAGATTTTTTTCGCGTGGCCGGGCGTTATGGCATGAGTTCGACACTGCTGGCGGCAGGCGGGTTTGGTGGCGCGATGAGCTTGGCGAATCTGGCGCAAGCTGCCGAATCCACCTATGAAAAGCGCTTTTCTAAGGAGCCGAAGCACACGTTGAAATTTGGTGCTTCAGGTTTCAACACCCGCAATCTGCTAATCGAGCGCGCTGGCGCGATCGAATTCGCTCGGGATCTGGAAGAACGCACTGATGGCGAGATTCGGATCGAGTTCATCGGCGACAATCAGATCTGTGGTCAGCTGAGCTGCGTGGAAAAAACCCAACAGGGTATCGTCGACATTTACGCGGCCTCGACCCAGAATTCGGCAGGTGGCGCGCCATACCTGAATGTGCTGGACTATGCTTACATGTTCCCTAGCCGGGCAGCGCAATATCACTTCTTTTATAGCCCTGCGAGCCAGCGCATCCTGCGTGATCCGTTGGAGAAACGTCATGGTCTGAAGTTCCTGTTCACGCACTGCGAATTGCGCGGGCTGCAGATGGGTTCGACCTTTGCAGACAAACCAACCGTGACCAAACTGGAAGAGCTGTTTGGCACCAAGAACCGCGTGACAGGCACGCAACTGGGCCGGATTGCGATGCAGTTACTGAACCTGAATCCGGTGCCGGTGGCATGGGAGGAAACGCTGGATGCGCTAAAAACTGGCCTGATCGACGGTGCCGAAACATGGGCGTCGGCCGTTGCATACGCCAATATGGCTCCTGTGGTTTCGCAGTCGGTCAACCTGAAGTTCTTCTGCGGCACAGAACATACCTCAATGTCTGCAAAGGTCTTCGACAGCCTCGGTGGTGAGCTGCAAGACGCTGTGATGGAGTCTTCCTACTTCACTCAGGCGTTGATTCAGGGTGCAAATGAAGCCGCATTGCTGAACACGGTCGGTTTCTCGGAGCCGCAGCTACCTGATACTATCTTTGCCGAAAATGGAGTACGCCCGGCCTTCCTGGCTGACGATCAGATCAAGCTGGCCGAAGAGATGTGCGCCCCGAACTACAACCCAGAACCTTGGGCCCAGTGGCGCGAACGTCTGAACAAATGGGCGGGCGGTATCGATACCTATCAGGAAATCTACGACATCGCGCGCGAGATTCCGGCTGGCACCCTGCCAGAAAACGTTGAACCTCGTCGTTGGTGGAAGGGCGAAGCCTGATACAAAAGACGAACCGGCCCCAAGCGGGCCGGTTCTAATACACACCGACTGGGAGGACGGAGTTCATGTCGTTTTGGGCAGACATCGGCGCGATTTTCAGCGCCTTTCTCAGCCAGGATTCGTTCGAGATTCAATCTGCACTCGAATCCGACGCCACTTGGGTGTTGGGCGCAGTAGCCTCGGCAATTGGCGGGTTCGTGATCATGCTGATTTATCGGGCAGTGCCATTTGTCGAACGCCATCTGGAACGGTCGGTGATGGTGTATTCCTACCTCGCGATTGCGTTGATAATCTTCTGGGGCGTGATCGACCGGTTTGTGTTCAACGACCAAGAGCCGTGGTCAACCACCATTCCCCCCCTTTTGTTCATGGTGATGGCGTGGTTCGGAGCGTCCTACAATGTCCGCCTGCGCACACATCTGAGCTTTAGCGAGTTTCGCACCGCCATGCCGCGCGGCGGGCAACTGGCCTGCCTGATCCTCGATGCGGTGCTGTGGTTCATCTTCGCGGTTATCGTCATCGTGACGACGACGCGACTGGTCGCGCTTTCGGCGTCCAATTTCCAGATCGTACTCGGTACTGACAATATCATGCAGTGGTGGTTCCTTCTGGCCGCGCCGCTGTCTTTCTTTCTGATGGTCGGACGCGTGTTTCAGAACCTCGCTGACGATCTGCACAACTGGAAAACAGGCGAGCCGCTGATCAAGCAGGCCGTGATCGGAGCAGACTGATGGCAGATGGAACTTTGGTTACACTGATCTCGCTTGGGGTCACGTTTCTGTTCATGCTGGGCGTACCGGTTTTTTTGGTCATCGGATATTGGGTGATCGGTTGCTCGTTCGTCCTTGGGTTGACGCTGGATAACATGGGTGCCGAACTGTTGAATGTGTTCAATAAAGGCTTTGCCCTGCTGGCGATGCCTCTCTTTATCCTGACCGGAGATCTGATCAATAAGTCCGGCATTGCCCGGAGGCTCAGCGATTTCGCCTATGCCTGTTTGGGCTGGATACGCGGGGGGTTGGCCATGGCGTCTCTGGGCGCTTGTGGACTTTTCGCCGCAATCTCTGGTTCGAACTCCGCAACGACTGCTACCATTGGGTCGATGCTTCATCCCGAGATGGTCAAAGGTGGTTATGACGAACGCTTCAGCGCGGCGACCGCTGCCGCGGGCGGAACGGTGGGGATTATCATCCCTCCGTCGATTATCTTCATCGTCTATGGCTTCCTGATGAACCTGCCGATTTCCGAGCTGTTCGTCGCGGGTATCCTTCCGGGCGCGCTGATGGTCTTTGGTATGCAATTTGCGTGCTGGATCATCTGCCGCATGAACGGTTGGGGTCATCTGATACCGCTGCAATTGAACCGGGTGCTGAAGACCGCATTTGGAGCATGGCTTGGGTTTTTCGCCATCGGCTTGGTTCTGTGGGGCATCTACACCGGCAAATTCTCCCCGACCGAGGCAGCAGGCGTGACGGTCGGCTTTTGCGTGATCGCAGGGTTGGTCAGCTATCCGATCAACCGGATCATGGGTGCGCGGAACGACATACCGCCAACCGAAAAGAGCTTTGCTGAGATGTTCGTTGTCGAAGGTTTTACGATACCTGAAATACCCTCCATCGTGATCCGCTCGGCCCAGATCACCGGCATCCTCGCGCCATTGATCGCCATTTCGGTGGTGATGCAGCAGATCCTGTCTCTGCTAGGGGCACAGCAAACCATCGGGGATTTTGTAACCTCGATGGGCGGGTACTACGCGGTGTTGTTTACATCGATGGTGATCGTATTCTTCTCGGGCATGGTGCTGGAAAGCCTGCCTGTCACGATAATCCTGGCTCCGATCCTTGCGCCGATTGCGGCCTCTGTTGGGATCGATCCAATCCATTTCTCAGTGATATTCCTTGTGGGGGCGTCCATCGGGTTCATCACGCCGCCCTACGGGCTGAACCTCTATGTGGCCTCGGGAGTGACAGGTGTGCCCTATTTCCGGTTGCTTCGGTATACAGTGCCCTATCTGGTAGCGCTTCTTTCGGTCTGGATATTAGTGTCGCTTGTGCCCGATCTGGCCTTGATCCTGCTGCCAAATAGCTAGACTGTTGCGGGATGGCTGAGACGGAAACACAAGACAAAGAAACTCAAATCCCGACCAACCTGCGCCTCCTTCTGATCCTCGAGGAGGTGGCGCGGCGTGGTGTTGCGGTCAAACCCTCAGACTTGGTTGAGGCACTTGGTCTGGCCAAGCCAACCGTCCACCGCCTCCTGCATACCGCAGAAACCGAAGGCTTCCTGCAACGCGATCTTGATGGGCGTTCTTATGGCCCAGGGCGCCGGTTACGACTGCTTTCGGTCAATACCATGTCTTCTGAGCACCTGCGTACGGCCCGATTGGCAATCTTACGCAGCGTTGCAGAAGAAGTTGGTGAGACCTGCAATCTCGCCATCCCTGACCGAGAAGGTATGATCTATCTAGACCGGGTGGAAACGAAGTGGCCGCTAAGAATTCAGCTGCCTGTCGGTACACAAGTACCTTTTCACTGCACCGCAAGTGGCAAGATGTACCTGTCCACACTGCGGCAGAAAACGTTGGATGGTGTCCTTTCAGCAGGAAACCTGCAACCAAATACCGAACGTTCTCTGACTGATCCCAACGTCTTGCGAGCAGAGATCCAAAACATCGCCGTGAATCGTTTTTCCACGGATGATGAGGAATTTATGGCCGGAATGACGGCACTTGCTGTGCCCGTTCTGGACGGGCAGGGCAGGTTGGTTGGCACACTCTCAGTTCACGCTCCAACCCAACGTCATGACGTCAACAGCCTAATGTCGTTTCTTGGAATTCTGCAAAAAGGGGCGGATGAACTTTCAGCGCTATTAAATGAGTGATTAGGCTTGGACCTGTCGCGGTTTGATGCCGCTCCTTTGATAGCATTTATTGCAGCAAAGGAGACGAACTATGGGAATGAAACGGACAGACGAATTCCGTGCTGATGCAGTGCGGATCGCGCTGACGAGCGGGCTGACGCGCGTAATGGACGAGCGTACCTATGCCGGCCGAGCGACCGTTCGGACGTGTCACCAAAGAGTCCCGAAGGCGGCGTCCGGCTATACCCGCGCGATCAAATCTGGGGCCGCACGCCCGGATCAGCCCGCCATGATCGCGGCCGAGGCGGGAACATCAAACCGAACCGAAGCTGAGCTGGTAGATGTGATTATCACGCGCGCGGACTCCTATGAGGCCGCGGTTAGTCACGCGGCGGGACTGCGCGTCTCGTTGGATACCCAACTCGAAGCCACAGAGGACCCGCACAAATACGAAACCATCCTTGAACGTGGTAAGGTGCAGGCTGCTGTTCTGGCTAAGAGCCTCGGCATTGAAGTGAACTAGTGCCGCGTTCTGAACAAGCGTTGAACGCGATGTTTCAATGGTTTTCGCGCCCGATAGAACTGTCGGGCGAAGGCACGGACAGAGGGGTTACGCCCCTCTGAACCCAAGTATGTGACCAGTTTATTGAGCTCGTCGGGGTCCACGTTGATCAGGCGCTCAATGTTTTCAAGACCATCTGGTTTCTCTATCTCCACTCTTTCCAACCGACCGTAGTCAAAATCAGGGAACTCAAGACCATAAGTGTCGCGCAACCATAGTGGTTGGGTACTAGCGTAGTCTATTCTATCAGCCGCTTCCGGCCTAATTTTGGGGCGAGATAATGTTAGAGATTTTTCAGCTCTACGAATGTCCTGTCGCAAGGATTCCACGTCAAGATTCCCCACTTCTCCCTTGCGCCTGAGGCCTGCAAACTCTTCCAAAAGTTTCAGAGAGGGTGCACTTACACTCGTGTTTGCTCTGCGTGGCTCGGCCATTGTCTCCATTGTGACGCCATACTCAGCAAGAAATCTATCGACGAAATCACTGACGACGCTTTGCCCCCTCAAGTTTTTGCGGTCAAAAAGTACTAGGTGCAAGTTGTCTTGACCAAAGAGAGATTTTAGACCCGTCAGGTTGGGCTCGTAACTTGGCGAACTGGGTTGCAGGAAAACCCCGTGCTTCAAGCTCTGCTGCAAACCAGAGAGATACCGCGATGACGGCCGCCTAATATAGACAACGGCTGTCGTTTGATCGGTAATCAGTGGGCCCCAGTCCTTACGCGCTTTAACTGTGCGGTCCAACGAGAACGATTTCCAAACATGTTCAGAGGACAAAACCAGGCACTCGGGTCTTGTTTCTGCGACTTGGCGATGGAGATATTTCCTAAATGCTATGAAACCAGCCCGGAGGGCTGATTCATTTTTGAAGCTACGCCGCAAATCCCTAGTCGTGTCATCAAATGAAAAAAGAGGTTGTGTCAAAATTCGGTGGTTGTTGAAACTGACACCCTCGGGATTGTCGGGGTAGAGGATGCCGTGGCCCAAAAGGCGGTCTCGAGACAGGAACAATGAATCCTGCAATGCCGTCGAACCTGTCTTCGACATTCCTGTATGGAATATGGTTTTCACGCAAACCCTCATCAATAGACGCCAGTAGAATAGGTGCGTACTAAGCCAGTAGAGACAAAGCATCAACGCCTTCTAAAGAGGCTAGTCATCCAATTTGTGCTCCGTGTCATACCTGTCAGATGACGAAGTCAGGTGTTGGTGCCATGACATACTTTGAAATCCCGACCAGCTAGGAAATCCGCCAGAGGAAGGCTAGGCATTTGCCGACCATGATCGCTGCAACACGCAAGCGGAGGGGTTCATTGCTGACTACATGACCACCTGGGCGCGCTCTAGGACAGAAGCGCAGGTGATAAGCGAAGCCTATAGCGCTCGGCCTGATTAACTCTCAGCCCTGATTTCTGTCCGGATTAGCTGCCAATAGCCGCGCCGCTGTCTGTCAATAGCCGCGCCGCGCTACACGTTGTTGTAGTAGTATCGCCAGAGCGCTAGCTTTCGCCGTGCATCAGGTTGCAAGGCTCCACTGTCGCTAGCCTACCTACGTCCACTAGGTGGATATTTGGGTGGATAAATTTAACTCGATACATAATTTATGCATTATAATCATATAATTAGGTGATTTTTATGGTGCCCGGGGGCGGAATCGAACCACCGACACGAGGATTTTCAATCCACTGCTCTACCCCTGAGCTACCCGGGCACGGGAATGGCGTTTGCCATTGGGTGGAGGCCTTCTATGACTTGCCACAGGCAGTGTCCAGAGGCTTTTTGACATTTTTTCAATGCGGGCGTGGCGTGGGGCTTTCGGTTGGTTCCGAAGTCGTCTCGGCGTCTTCTTCACGTTGCGATGGCACCGCATAGAAGCCGTTCAGCCACTTTGCCAAATCGATATCCGCGCAGCGTTTCGAGCAGAATGGGCGAAAGGCTTGCAGCGTGTTTTCTCCGCAGATGGGGCAGCTCATTTCAGGATCTCCGTCAATGGGATACGACCACGTTTGCGCTGAAGTTCGAAATGTCCCAGGGGTGTCCAACCGGCCATGATTGTCTCGTCAGGATCGGACTTGAATGCCGACCGTAAGGCAGATTCGAAACCTCTCCGGTCTTTCTTGGGCATCGGTGCGAGGTCCAGCGTGATTTGACCTCCCAGCCCGCGCACGCGCAGGGCGCGCGGCAGGGTTTTGGCGCAGGCGAAGTTAGCCTTGGTCCCAGCAGCCAGAGACGTGTCGGGACCGGTGTTCACATCTACAGCGACCAAGGCGCGGGTCGGTTGGATATAGAGGTGTCCCCCACCGGGCAGCGCTTCGGAAATCCCCAGTGCGGTGTCAAGCGCGTCCAGCACGCCATGGTCTTCGAAACCACCAGATGCGGTCACGATCTCAGCCGGATCCGTCCAATCGCGCCAAGCCAGGATATGTGGGCCATCGCCCTCACTGAGCAATTCGGGTTCTGTGCCTGAGTCACTTAGCACCTGCTCGGCCAGCGCAAGCATGGCCGAGATATCCTCAGCGATCTCACCTGGCTCGGCTCCTTGGCAGCATGAGCGTAAGATCAGGCCGTGCGGGCTGTCGCCCATCTGTTCATGAGCGATTTCAAGCAGTTGGTCGCGTACATCTTCATCCCGGATACGGCGCGAGATGTTCAAGCCGGGAGTGTCGGGTGTCACGATTGCATAGCGGCTTTTGAACAGGATGCGGTTTGTGACGGGGATGGCTTTGCCGGGCTCGGCATACCCAGTCACCTGCACCAAAAGCAGCGCGCCGGGGACCAACCCTTTGACCTGTCTCAGAAACATCGGGCCATCGGGGGTGGTCAGAAACATGCCGCCCTGACCTTTGACCGGGCGATCCGCACGGGCACGGTAGATCGTGCCGGGTGCCGGGGCATCTGCGGCGATAAGGAAATCGTCGAGGATGCCATCTACCATCAGGGCTGCAGCTTCGTGTCCCTGAATGTGATCCAGAATGATGGTACGGCCCTTCATGATGCCTCGCGATATAGCGGATAGCCGATGCCTTGCAGCAGTGCGGCAGTTTCGGACAAGGGCAGGCCGACGATACCGGTGAACGAGCCTGAAATCCATGGGATGAAAGCACCAGCAGGGCCCTGAATAGCATAGGCTCCGGCCTTACCCTCCCAGTCATCCGTCGCAAGATAGGCATTGATTTCGGTATCTGACAGCCGCTTCACCCTGACCTGAGAAACCACGTCGCGCTGGAGAATTTTGTCGCCGCGCCGCACCGCGACCGAGGTGATCACCCGATGGCGTCGGCCGGACAGGGCGTGCAGAAATTCTGCAGCCTGTCCCGCATCTTCGGGTTTGCCAAGAATGCGGCGGCCCAGTGCGACCGTTGTGTCGGCGCATAGGGTGATATCATCACTATCTGCCTGAACAGCCTGAACTTTTTGCCGCGTGATGCGGCTGCAATAGGGGGCTGGCAGTTCGCCTTTCAGCGGCGTTTCATCGATATCCGGCGCACGGATCGCATCGGGCTGAACGCCAAGCTGCGCCAGCAGGTCCAGCCGCCTTGGGCTGCCCGATCCGAGGATAAACGCCATGTGCTAGGCGTTACTTGAAGCGATAATTGATCCGACCCTTGGTCAGATCATAAGGGGTCATCTCGACCTGAACTTTGTCGCCGGCCAGAACACGGATGCGGTTCTTGCGCATCTTGCCTGCCGTATGTGCGATGATCTCATGGCCGTTTTCCAGCTCGACCCGAAACGTCGCATTAGGCAGGAGTTCCTTCACGACACCGGGAAATTCGAGCGTATCTTCCTTGGCCATGTTGTCTCCATCATTACGTTGCACCTGCAGAATCTGCAGTTCGTGCGCTTAAATGAGCCTATTTCGGCCTTATTTCAAGGGCGAAGTCACCTAAAGAGGCGATATTGTGACTGAATCGACTCGGGCATCTTGTTCGGCCCAATGGGTGCGGTTCAACACGCGCCCGTCTGCACGGACGTTTGCGATTGCGGACCGGTCGACCTCGGCATAGGTCCAGCCGGCTGAATTCAGAGTGCCTTCGGCAAGCACACCCGTCGGCGGGAACCCGATATCGGGCGGGCCAAACACGCCGCCCATACCGGTATTCATGTCTACCGCTTCAGACCATTCATTGCCGCCAACCAATGATGACATTACCGTAACGCATTGATTTTCAAGAGCGCGGGACATGGCGCCAATCCGCACGCGCCAATAACCGGACAGGGCTTCGGTACAGGATGGAACGAGGATCAGATCGGCCTCGCTCAGCGCGCGACCCAAGAGCGGGAACTCACTGTCATAACAGATGAGAACGCCGATTTTACCCAAAGCGGTATCGAACAGTTTCAACGGACCACCTGGGGCGATGTCCCAGACCTCACGCTCAAACCGTGTCATGATCTGCTTGTCCTGATGGTCGCGGCGACCATCAGGAGCGTAGAGTACTGCGCGGTTCACTGGACGGCCTGATCCGTCGATCACCGGGGCTGACGCACCCAGAATGTATGCATTGTACGTCATCGCCAGGCGGGAATGTATGTCTTGTACATCTTCCATCCGGTCGGAAACGGCGTGGATAGAACGTTCAAGATTACCTGCCACCTTGGGACCATCGAGTGTCGACAACTCCATCGCACCATACTCGGGGAACACGAGAAGATTGGAACCATGACTTACGGCTTCGGAAATCCACGCCTCAACTTTGTCTTCATATTGCGCCCAACTGTCGAGCCAATTCAGGTTGTAAGCAGCAGTTGCGATTTTCATTCATTTTCCCCGTTTCGCAGCGTGTCGGATCTCTGGGCCGCAAATTACGGCGGACCAATACAAGCATTATGTTGCTCGTTACGGATCATCAAACCTCAGGAGCCTCGAGGCCAGACCCGGACCAAAGCATTCCCTACTAGATCGTAGAACCGGCCGCCAACATTCCACGAGCAGGAATATCGATGCTCTGGCTATCTTCGAGTACGCCCGATCTTGGCACCAAGATGGAGTGGACAGTCAGCTTTGGTGGGCATCGAACACATCAATTGTAAAGCAGAGGCAAATTTTGAACCTAAATTCGTTCAACTTTGACCGAGTCTTCGGGATAAAACGCCAGATGGTTCTTAATTTCGGCGATGGTATCGAGTGGGTTCTCATAGCTCCACGCCGCGTTTTTAGTGACCGATGATTTGTTCACGATCGAGAAATGCGTGGCCTCCCCCTTGCCTTCGCATTGGGTAACTTTGTCGGTGCGATCCAGAAAAGCCATAGCGATATCCGTGCGCGGAAAATAGATGACCGGGTCTTTATCACCCTCAAGCAATTCCAGCGCAGCTGTGGTTTCACCTAGAATTGCGCCGCCTGAACGCACGCTCCATTTACCCGGCGCTTTGCGAATTGTGATGGTGTCTGTCATTCCTGTTCCTTCCCTTATCGGTTCGGGGCTTCTCCTCTGCCCAAACTATGTAACATCCCGGTGTCAGACCGGCGCAGTTGCGGCATCCAACCACAGTTGAGCGGCGTCGCCCAGCCTTGGTCTGACTTTTTCTACGACTTCACTGTGATAGGTGTTCAGCCAGGCGCGTTCTTCACGAGTCAGCATGTCGAACAGGATCAGACGCCGGTCGATCGGTACAAATGTCAGCGTCCGCCAGTTCAGCATGGCCCGTTCGTCATCGCCACTGGGCAGGGCGGGGGCATCCTCCACGACGACGAGGTTTTCCAGACGGATGCCAAAGGCGCCCTCGCGGTAATATCCCGGCTCGTTCGACAGGATCATTCCCGGCTCAAGCGGGACGTGGCTGACCCGTGACAGGCGTTGAGGGCCCTCGTGCACGCTGAGATAGGTGCCGACCCCATGTCCAACCCCGTGATTGAAATCCTGCCCGGCCAGCCACAGAGGCAGCCGTGCGACGCATTCGATATCGCGCCCGGCCAGGCCAACAGGCCAGCGCAGCATCGACATGGCGATCATGCCTTTGAGGACGCGGGTGAAGCATGCTTTTTCCTCATCCCCGACATCGCCGATCGCAATCGTACGGGTGATATCGGTGGTGCCGTCCAGATATTGCCCACCGCTGTCCAGCACCAGCAGGTGACCGTTTTCCAACCGACTGTCTGTTTCTTCAGTCACCCGGTAATGCATGATGGCACCGTTTGGTCCAGTGCCCGCGATGGTGTCGAACGAGATATCCTGCAGGGCGTTATCGCGGCGGCGGCTTTCTTCCAGCTTGGTGACCACTTGGGTCTCGGTCAGGCTGCCCGGGGTCTGCGCGTCCAGCCAGCATAGCAGTTCCACCACTGCTGCAGCATCGCGCAGATGTGCCTCGGCGGTGCCAGCGATTTCGGCCGGATTCTTGCGGGCTTTGGGCAAGGCGCAGGGATCGCCACCGTTTACCAAACGGTCCTCCAAAGTATCCGCCACGATTTGCGGAACCGTATTTGGATCAACCTGCACCTTGCCTTCTAGCGCCTCGACTGCCGTCAGGAATGTGTCGGGCTCGTGCTGGGTAACCTTGTCGCCCAAATGATCCTTTATCTCGGCCAGCTTGCCAGCGGCCATGAACAGATCAACCCGGCCATCGCCGTGCAGGATGGCGAATCCATGAGCCACCGGATTGTACGCGATGTCCGAGCCGCGAATGTTCAGCAGCCACATGATCGAATCCGGCAGAGTGATCACTGCAGCCGCGCGATCCGCTGTTCTTAGCTCATCGGCGAGGCGATGGATCTTGCTCTCGGCGCTTTCGCCGGCAAATTCAATCGGATTCACACTAACCGGATTCATCGGAGGAGCAGGCTGATCCGCCCAAACACGGTCCACAAGATTGTCGCAGCGCACCAGTTCGATCCCGCTGCCTTCAAGATCTTTCTGTGCTGCAGAAATCTGCCCTGCCGCGTGGAGCCACGGATCAAATCCCACCTTGCCGCCATCTGGCAGTTGCTCTTTCAACCACGTGCTCAGGCTGACATCCGGCCACGGGACTGGTGTGTAATCTTCGGCGACCTGCGCCTTTACCTGTGTGCGATAGCGTCCATCGATGAAAACCCCGGCAATATCCGCGAGTGCCGCGCAGAACCCCGCAGACCCTGTGAAACCGGTAAGCCAGGCCAACCGTTCATCCCGAGTGGCCACATATTCCCCTTGATGGGCGTCTGCGCGGGGGACCAGAAAACCTTGCAAACCTTCGCGCGCCAATTCTTCGCGCAGGGCCGCCAGTCGCGGGGGGCCTTGTTCCGGGCGGGCGGTCACTTCGAAACTTTGGAACATGGGCGGCCTCTTCGGGTGGATTTGAATGCGGTGAAACCTGAGGGCTGCGCCAAAGAATGTCCAGCGCCAGATCAGCTATCCGAGGGCGCTCCAAGAAATTCGATGAGACTTTGTATGTAGATCTCGTAGGCGGGGTTTCCGGGCAGCGGAATCTGATTGGCGGTTTCAAGGATAACAAGCGAGGCATTTGGAATGCCTGCAGCCAGTTTGCGTGCCTCGGTCAGAGGGTGAACTTCGGTGTGGCGTCCGTGCAGGATCAGGGTTGGGCAAGTGATCTCGGACAGCAAATGCAGGGCGGATGTGCTGTTTCCGATGTCGCGATACAAAAGCTTTTGCTCACGCGAATAAAGCGCCTGCATCGCTTGCACCATGTGCCGAACATCATCGAGCGGACCGTCGGGAAAGTAACTGAGCGTTGAGCCCATCGCGTATCCACCGCCCGGTGTTTGCCAGCCTTCTGCAATGAGTGTTCGGATGGAATCGGGTTGTTTCGTATTGGCCCGGTGGTCTCGCCCTTCGGCCCAGCCGCCAGCGATCACCAGCTTATCAACTCGATCCGGATGCCGCGCTGCGAAATGCAGGGCTGGGAAGGTTCCCCCAAACTCGCCGATGATCGAGAAACGCTCGAACCCGGCGGCATTGGTCACGGCCAGAATTTCCTGGATCCTGAGGTCAAAGACGGCTTGATGGTCCGAGTTGGAGCTTACTCCGTGATCCTTGTTGTAGCGCAGCAGGTGGAATTGCTTGGCCATATCCATCAACCGGGTGCGTTCAGAAGACAAGCGCCATTCGGCTTCCAGATCATGAATGACCGAGCCGATGCGAAGAACGGGGTGACCACTGCCCGATAGCGAATAGGGGATTGGCCGGCCATCGCTGCCTTGGGCATAACGCAGTTTCTGGGTCGGGCTGTTCTCGTCCGAGTTTGAACCAGCGTCGCTTTTGACCACGGCTGTCATCTGCAATCCGCGTCGGACGATTGTTCGAATGATCCGTTGTGACTTGCCATCATCACCAACAGCCCGACGGGCCGCTGCAATGCGTGCACTGATCGTTGAATCCGAGACAAACCGGCCGTTCCAGACCCGATCGATGATCTCTTCTCGGACAACCAGTTTACCGGGGCTTTCAGCCAGCAATTCCAGCAGATCAAAGACCTGCGGTTCGACCCGCACGGCCTCGCCGCCCCGCAGCAATACGTGGCGGTCCACATCAAGAACACAGTCTGCAAACTCATATCGCATGGGCTGAATACACTCTGTTTCGGCGCAGGCCTCAAGTTTCAATGATTATCCCAAGGAATTCTCGGGGGTTTCTCAGGATCGCCTTCAAGCGGGCGCGCGGCATAGTGACCACATTGGAAGCAACAGACAGGAGATCAAGATGATGCTTCCCTTCGATACCGTGTTATTGCACCACCCGGCTGCCCGCCATCGGCCAAGCCTATCCCGCCCGCGCGCTGAACCCTCGGGCAGGGCAATATCCATGCCCAATTGGCTGGTAAATCTGGTGCTTCGCCTGACGGCGCAGGAGCGGCGGGCTTAGCTGGCCCGCTTCATCCCCATGACCCGCGCCCGTGCGCGGGGATCGCTGTCGAAGAGCGCTGCCAATTGCTCGGTCATGGCTCCGGCCAGTTGTTCTACATCGGTGATGGTCACGGCGCGGTCGTAATACCGCGTCACGTCGTGGCCGATGCCGATGGCCAGCAATTCGACCATCTTGCGTTTTTCGACCATGGCGATCACGTCGCGCAGGTGCTTTTCAAGATAGTTCGCCGGGTTCACGCTGAGCGTGGAATCATCGACCGGAGCGCCGTCCGAGATGACCATCAGGATCTTGCGGGCCTCGCGCCGCGCCAGCATCCGGCGATGGGCCCATTCCAGAGCTTCACCGTCGATGTTTTCCTTCAGCAGGCCTTCTTTCATCATCAGCCCCAGATTGGGCCGCGCACGCCGCCATGGGGCATCGGCACCTTTGTAGATGATGTGGCGCAGATCGTTCAGTCGCCCCGGTTGCTGTGGGCGGCCATCGTTCAGCCATGCCTCACGCGCCTGGCCGCCTTTCCACGCACGGGTGGTGAAGCCTAGAATTTCAACCTTCACGTTGCAACGCTCCAGCGTCCGCGCCAGAACATCGGCGCAGATGGCGGCGATCGAGATTGGACGCCCGCGCATCGAGCCCGAATTGTCCAGCAGCAGCGTCACCACGGTATCGCGGAACTCGGTATCTTTTTCGACTTTGAAGCTCAGCGGAGTGGTCGGGTTGGCCACGACACGCGCCAGACGTCCGGCATCCAGAATGCCTTCCTCGCGGTCGAACTCCCAAGACCGGTTCTGCTGTGCCTGCAAGCGGCGTTGCAACTTGTTGGCCAGACGGCTCACCGCGCCCTTCAGCGGTTCCAGTTGCTGGTCCAGATAGGCGCGCAACCGTTCCAGTTCGGCTGGTTCTGCCAAATCTTCAGCCGCGATTTCTTCATCATGGGTGTTCAGATAGACCTTGTAGTCCGGATCCGCCTCGGACGCAGGCGGCGGGGCAGGGGGCTCCAAAGGGGCCTCACCCTCAGGCATTTCAGCCTCATCGCCCATCTCATCTTCGGCCATCTCGTCCATCGAGACCTGGGCCTGAGACTGATCTTGCTGTTCTTCCTGAGTTTGCTCAGGCGTCGCGTCGGCGTCCTGTTCGTCCTGATCGTCCTGACCGGTGCTATCGGGATCGGGCTGTTCTTCGGCGTCTTCTTCGGCCTGATCTTCCTGCTCGTCGTCCAGCTCATCAGGGTCTTCGCCCAGCTGGTCGCCATATCCCAGATCCTTGATCATCTGGCGGGCGAACTTGGCGAACTCGGCCTGATCCGAGAGGATTTCGTCAAGGTTCTCCAGCGTCCCGCCGGCTTGCTCTTCGATGAAGCCGCGCCATAGGTTCATGACATTCTCGGCGGCAGGCGGCATGTCGCGCCCGGTGGCCAGATGCCGGATCAGATAGCCCGCCGCCACAGCCAATGGCGCATCCGCGGGCTGCTTGCACTGGTCATAGCCACGCCGGATCGCCTCATGCCCGATCTTAACGTCGATATTCGATGCGGTACCGGGCATATCGCGCGCGCCCATCGCTTCGCAGCGGGCGGTCTCCATCGCCTCATAGAGATCACGCGCCATATCGCCCGGAGGCGCATAACGCGCATGGGTCGCGTCGTCGTGGTACTTACGCTGCAATGCCAGAGCATCTGCCGTGCCGCGCGCCAACAGAACCTCTTCGCGCGTCATCCGGCGCGACACCTGCGGCAACCGCATCGCCTCGCCCGATAGGCCAGAGGGGTCGACCGTGTAACTTACCGACAATTCGGGGTCATCGGCCATGACTTTAGTGGCTTCGGCCAGCGCCTTCTTGAACGGATCAGCAGGGTTGTCGTTTGGTTTACTCATCTGTCCGCCCCTGCTTCTTCAAGCGTCATTTCATCACTTGCCAGACGCGCCAGCATATCCACATGCACATCCAGCGCATCAACAACTCTATAGCCGGGATCTCGCCCGTCAAAGGCGAGGTTCAGATCTGTCCCGGCCAAAACGATGGCATCGGCATTCAAATCATCCACCATACGGCGACCTGCGTCCAGAAACAGCGCGCGATCCTGATCGGAGCAAACCCCGGCAACGGCTATATCCTGATAGGTTTGTCCCAGCACTTCGATCTCATCTTCCAACACAACCGCCCGGGTCTGCCCAAGCTGACCATAAAGTTTGGTCTGCATCACAACACGCGTTCCCAGCAGCCCAACAGTGCCAAACCCCTGCGAGGCGAAATGCGCATCCAGAGGCTTTAAAGCCGAAACAAGGGGCAACGAAGACAATGGCACGGTTTCATCATAGCAGAAATGCCCACCCAGCGACGTGATTGCTGCACAATCCGCACCTGCCGCCTTCAGGCGATCAATGAGCCCTGCGTAGACCTGCGCCTGTGCATCCCGTTCGTCCGCCAGATTGTTGCGGATCAATTCCTGCACATCCGCATGCACGATGGTCAGTTCCATCGGCTTTCCACGCGTCGCCATCGCCGCACTCAGCCGCTGATAATAAACCACCGTTGCAGCAACACCGATCCCGCCAATCAATCCGATATGCATGGCGGCCCCCCTGTCACCCCAGGCTGGCGCTCGCCGCGCTTTCCGGCAGTTCCTCGTCAAAGCAGCGTTGATAGAACTCGGCAACCGTCTGGCGCTCTAGCTCATCGCATTTGTTCAGGAATGACAGGCGGAAGGCGTAGCCAACATCGCGGAAAATCTCGGCGTTTTGCGCCCAGTTGATCACGGTCCGCGGGCTCATGACGGTGGACAGATCGCCGTTCATGAAGGCAGTCCGGGTCAGGTCGGCGACGGTGACCATCTGGCTGACGGTCTTGCGGCCTTCGGCAGTGTTGTAATGCGGCGCTTTCGACAGCACGATCATCGTTTCCGCGTCGTGGCTGAGGTAGTTCAGCGTCGAGACCAGCGACCAGCGGTCCATCTGCGCCTGGTTGATCTGCTGTGTACCGTGATAGAGGCCGGTGGTGTCGCCCAAGCCCACGGTGTTTGCGGTCGCAAACAGGCGGAAATTCGGGTTCGGCGTGATGATTTCGTTCTGGTCCAGCAGAGTCAGCTTGCCGTCATGCTCGAGCACGCGTTGGATCACGAACATCACATCCGCACGGCCTGCATCGTATTCGTCGAACACGATGGCAACCGGGTTGCGCAGGGCCCAGGGCAGGATGCCTTCGTGGAACTCGGTGACCTGCTTGCCGTCGCGCAGCTTGATCGCATCCTTACCGATCAGGTCGATCCGGCTGATATGGCTGTCGAGGTTTACACGAACGGCGGGCCAGTTCAGACGCGCGGCGACCTGTTCGATATGGGTCGACTTACCGGTGCCGTGATAGCCCTGAATCATCACCCGGCGGTTATGGGTAAAGCCGGCAAGAATCGCCAATGTGGTTTCGGGGTCGAACTTGTAGGTCGGGTCGATGACCGGCACGCGGTCGCTGCGCTCGGCAAAGCCTTTGACTGCCATATCGCTGTCAATGCCAAACACCTCGCGAACCGAAATGTCCTCGGTGGGTTTTGCGTTGATGTCGATCGATCCGTCAGCCATGCGCCTTGTCCTTATCCTTTGGCCCGTTCACCGGGTTTGAACCCGTGTGTGGTGCAACATATTACGGGCAAGGGCAAGGGAAAGAGGCGGTCGGATCACGTTAGCCGGATGTTTCTTTGAAACTGGCCTTATGGCGGTGCGGGTTCTAGTGAAAATCCCGGCTTGGAAACAGCCGTTTGGCCTGTTCACGCGGATGGCGGGCGCTTGGGCCGTTCTGCCGGGGGCGCGGGGTGTCATCAGCTTGCGGTTGGGTGATGCCGATGGCCTCGTCTAGAGGATGCCCAAGCTCGGACAGTTTGTGCGACATATCGGTGATCTCTTGCGCGATCAGATGCACGACGATCCCCTCGCGCTGCAGATACCCGCGGACCTGCAACAGGCGCCCTCCCATCACGATGCGGCGAAACCGTTCATAGACCTTGGGCCAG
This sequence comes from Ruegeria sp. O11, assembly GCF_056535285.1. Lineage (NCBI taxonomy): Bacteria > Pseudomonadati > Pseudomonadota > Alphaproteobacteria > Rhodobacterales > Roseobacteraceae > Ruegeria > Ruegeria sp. O11. Next base: position 269,589 of record NZ_JBQERS010000002.1, read on the forward strand.
ACAACCACATTGCTGACGCCGGTTTCATCCTCAAGCGTCAGAAAGATCACGCCCGAGGCGGTTCCCGGCCGTTGGCGTGTGATCACCAGCCCGCACACGCTGTAGCGGCCCAGCGGGATGTCCTGCAGCGTGGCATGGGGCACAAGGCCGGGGATGGACGGGCGCAACAGCTCCATCGGGTGTGAACGTAGGGTCAGGCGAGTCGAGACATAGTCTTCGACCACTTCCTCGCCCAGATGCATGACCGGCAGGTTCACCTGTGGCTCGTTGATGCTTTCGCCATCGATGGGGTCATTGAACAGCGGCAGAGCGGTTCGGCTGCGGATGGCTTTGACATGCCACAGGGCGTCGCGCCGGGTCAGGTCCATGCCGGAGAACGCATCCGCCTCGGCCAGACGCGTCAGAACATCGGGGCGCAGCCCGGCCCGCAACCACAGCGTTTCGGGGTCCGGATACCCATTACCCCGCGCGGCCACGATCCAATCCGCATCCTCCTGCTTGAACCCTTTGATCTGGCGAAAACCCAGCCGCAGGGCCAGCGCCCCGTCGGCGCGGCGTTCCAGCAGATTGTCCCAGGTCGAGGTGTTAACGCAGACCGGGCGGATCTCAACCCCGTGCTCGCGCGCGTCTCGCACGATCTGGGCGGGGGCATAAAACCCCATGGGCTGCGAGTTCAGCAACGCACAGGCAAAGATCGCCGGGTGGTGGCATTTCATCCAGGCCGAGACATAGGCCAGCATGGCAAAAGCCGCCGCGTGGCTTTCGGGAAAGCCGTAATCGGCAAAGCCTTCGATCTGGCCAAAGCAGCGGTCGGCGACCTCGGGCGTATAGCCATTGTTCAGCATCCCCGCGATGAACTTGTCACGATATGTGCCAATCGTCCCCATGCGCCGGAACGAGGCCAAGGAGCGGCGCAGATGGTCAGCCTCTTCCGCCGAAAAACCTGCGCCTACCACGGCGATTTGCAGGGCCTGTTCCTGAAACAGCGGCACGCCCAGCGTGCGCCGCGTCACCTCTTCCAAAGCGGGGCCGAAGGGTTCGGATTTTTCCAGCCCGTTGCGCCGCCGGATATAGGGCTGCACCATATCGCCCTGAATGGGGCCGGGGCGGACGATGGCAACCTCGATCACCAGATCGTAGAATTCGCGTGGCCTCATCCGGGGCAGGAAATTCATCTGCGCCCGGCTTTCGACCTGAAACACACCCACCGCATCAGCGGCGCAGAGCATGTCATAGGTCGCCGTATCCTCTTGCGGGACGGTGGCGATGCTGAGGGTTTCGCCGTCATGCTGCTGCATCAGGTCAAACGCCTTGCGGATGCAGCTGAGCATCCCCAGCCCCAATATATCCACCTTTAGAATGCCAAGCGCGTCGATGTCGTCCTTGTCCCACTCGATCACGGTGCGGTCTTCCATCGCGGCGTTTTCGATCGGGCAGAGCTCATCCAGCCGCCCTTTGGTGATGACAAACCCGCCCACATGCTGCGACAGATGGCGCGGGAAGCCGATGATCTCGCCAATCAGGCGAACCGTCTGCATCAGGCGCCGGTCTTTGAGGTCGAGACCCAGTTCCTGCAACCTCTCAGCATCAACGCCGCCATTGCTCATCCCCCAGATCTGGCCGGACAGGCCTGCGGTGACGTCCTGAGACAGCCCCATCACCTTGCCCACTTCGCGGATTGCCGCGCGGGATCGGAAATGGATGACCGTGGCACAGAGGCCCGCGCGGTGGCGGCCATATTTCTCGTAAATCCACTGGATCACCTCTTCGCGCCGCTCGTGTTCGAAATCCACGTCGATATCCGGCGGCTCGCCCCGGTATTTCGAGACAAAACGCTCGAACACCATGGCGATCATGTCGGGGCTGACATCGGTGATGCCCAGCAGATAACACAGGATCGAATTGGCGGCCGAGCCGCGCCCCTGACACAGAATGCCCTGCGAGCGGGCGAATTGCACAATGTCATGCACGGTCAGGAAATAGGCCGGGAAATCCAGATCGGCGACCAGGGCCAGTTCCTTTTTCATCAGGCTGATGGCCCTCTCAGACGGCCCATCGGGATAGCGTCGTTTCAGCCCCTCGCGGGCCAAACGTTCCAATCGCGCCAGCGGGGTTTCGGTACTGGCGATCTCGTCGGGGTATTCATAAGACAACTCAGTTAAGTCAAAGCTGCAGCGGTCGGCGATTTCCAGCGTGCGGCGCAGCGCGCCGGGGTGGTCCTGAAACAGCCGGGCCATATCCGCATAGCCTTTCAGCCGCCGTTCGGCATTGGGCAGGGCGCGGGTGCCGATCTGGTCAATCGTGATGTGCTCGCGCATACAGGTCAGCACATCGGCCAATTGGCGACGGTAGCCACGGTGCATCAGCACATCGCCCACCGCCACCATCGGGGCCGAGGCTCGCAGAGCTGCCTGCGCACAGGCCGCCAGATAGGCCCGGTCACTGCCGTCATAGCGCGGCACCGCCCCCAGAAACACCGCATTGGGGAATTGCCGCCGGACGGTCTGAATATCTGGGATGGCCTGTTTCAACCCTGCCTGAGGCAGCGCGATCAGGATCATCCCCTGACAGGCCCCCAGCATGTCCTTCAGGTCTAGATGACAGTCGCCTTTCTCGGCCCGTCGTTTGCCCAGCGTCAGCAGGCGGGTCAGTCGCTGATAGGCTGCGCGGTCGCGGGGCAGGGCCAGCCAGTGCACCGCGCTGTCGCGCAGAACCAGACGGCAGCCAACGATCAGCTTAGGCAGGGCGGGCACATCCGGTTTATCGATCGGCTGCACATGCCCGACCTCTTGCCGGGACGAGGAATCGAGCCGGTGTTGCGAGCGGATTTGAACCGCGCCTTCCGCCTCGCGCCGCAGCTCTTTCAATGCGCTCCAGCCCCGGACCACCCCGGCCAGAGAGTTCCGGTCGGTGATCGCGATGGCCTTCAGGCCCAGCTCTGCCGCGCGGGTCACCAGCTCTTCTGGGTGTGAGGCTCCGGTCAGGAAGGTGAAATTGGTGGTTACGCCCAGCTCGGCATAGCCGGGGTCCTGCGCGTGTGAGCTGGGCGGGTTCGGTTTGCTCATGCGAATTCCCCATGCACGAACCATCCCGGATTTTGCGGCGTGTAATACAGCCACAACCGTCGCCCCTGCCGGGTTTCAACCTGCCAGTAATCGCGCAAGCCCGTGCGCCAGTTCTCATCTTCCAGCCACCATTCAGGGCAGATGCGTTCGGGGCCGGTTGAGCGGCCTGTGGTCAGCGACATCCGCCGCCAGCGAAAGCAGCGCGGCGGGTGCGGGCCCGATCCGGTGATGGGTTCCGGCGGAAACAGCTGCAGGGGGCGCGGACGCAGGGCGACCCACCCGCCTGCAGGGTCGGAATAGGCGGCGGGCGAGATGATAAAGCTGCGTTCGGGGATATGGCTTTGCGCGGGCAGCAGGCGGTGGATTTGTTCCAGCCCGATGCGGGTGCCGATGCGGGTGATCAGGTCGTCCAACTGATCTTTGTCCCGGCTTGCGGCGCGGCTGATCTGGCGCACGGGCAGGGGTTCCACCAGCGTGGCCTCGAGCCGCAGCTGATCGACGCCAAAGCCTGCATCCACCTCGGCCAGCCCGCGTTCGAACAGGGGCAGGATGCGGTACGGGTCACGCAGAGGGCGGGCCAGCCGCAGCTCGACCTGCTGGTGGTCCTGATCCACCCGGCGCAAGGTCATGCACAGCTTGCGCGCGCCCATTTCCTGCGCTTTCAGCTTGTCGCAGAGCCGTTCCAGCAGCCGTTCCGCCCCGGCCATCATGTCGGACAGCAGCCCAATGGGCTCGGGCAGAGTCATGCGCACGCCGTAATGGGGCGGATTGGCCAGCGGTGTGATCTGTTCGGGTTGGTCCCCCAGTGCCTGATCCAGACGCATCAGCACCTCGGGGCCAAAGCGGCGTGTCAGTGGCGCGCGCGGGGTTTGCGCCAGCTCGCCAATCCGGCGCAGGCCTAGCCGTTGCAGCGCGACCGAGGTGTCCTCATCCAGCCGCAGCGCCGCCACCGGCAAGGTGCGGATCGCTTTTAGCGTATCCTGGATCGCGACCCCTTCGCCGTAATGCGCCAGGGCCCAGGCCGCGCCGCGTGTTGGGGCCAGACCGATCTGAACCGCCAGCCCGGCGCGGGCCAGACGCCTGCGCATGTCGGTCAGCATCATCTCTTCCCCGCCCGCAAGATGAGCCGATCCTGTGATGTCCAGAACCAACCCATCCTCACCCTCGAGCCCGACCCAGGGGCAATAGCGCGTGGCCCAGCGGCGCAGGGCGTGCAGAAACCGCTGATCCCCTTGCGGGTCGGCGGGGTGACTTTGCAGATCGGGGCAAAAGGCGCGGGCATCGGAATAGGGCATGCCGCTGTGCAGGCCTTGCCGCTGTGCCTGCGTGTTCAGGCAATACACCCGGTTTGCATTATTCTGTTTCAGCGTCAGAACAAACGGGCCATCGACCGGGCGCAGGCGCAAAGCCCGGTCGCTTGCCAGCCGGGGAAACCAGAGTGAAACGATGCGGCGCTGCATCCCGCCGAACATATAAACCCCCCAAATGTTCTACATTTGTTCTTATATGTTCTTGACCCTCAATGAGTCGAGTCCTTGAGGGCCAGATCGTCAGGGTTTCAGAGCCGGGGCGCTTACTTCAGCGCCCGCGCCAGAAAGGCCTGCGTGGTCTGGTGCGAAGGGTGGTCAAACACCGCCTCGGGCGGGCCTTCTTCAATGATCCGACCGCTGTCGAGGAAACAGATCTTGTCGGCGGCCTCGCGGGCAAAGCCCATTTCATGCGTGGCCATCACCATCGTCATGCCCTGTTTCTTCAGCATCAGCAGAACATCCAGCACCTCGCCCACCAGTTGCGGGTCGAGGGCCGATGTGATCTCATCAAACAGCATGACCTCGGGCTGCATGGCCAAGGCGCGCACGATGGCGACGCGCTGCTGCTGACCGCCCGACAGCTGGTCGGGATAGTTGTGCATCCGGTCGGCCAGCCCGAACCGGCTGAACAGCGTCTCGACCTCGGGCTGCAATTCGGCGCGCGTCAGCCCACGCACCCGGCGGGGGGCGAGCATGACATTTTCCAGCGCGGTCATATGCGGAAACAGGTTGAAGCTTTGAAAAACGATCCCGATGCGGGCGCGAACCGATTGCGGGTTCAGACCGGGGATCGAGATATCCTCGCCATCCAGAAAGATCGCACCGTCCTCGATGGGTTCCAGCAGGTTGATGCAGCGCAACAGGGTGGATTTTCCCGACCCGGACGCGCCGATCAGGCAGACCATCTGGCCCTCATCCACGGTCAGGTTGATCCCGTCACAGACTGTACGGTCGCCAAAGCGCTTGACCACGCCCTGAAGTTCCAGTTTTGGCATCAGCGCCTCTCTCGCATTTGGCGGGCCATCAGGTGATCGGCATAGCGGGTGGCCGGAATGGTGACGATCAGGAAGATAATCGCGGCCCCCACATAAGGGGTGAAATTCGCCAGCAGTGATTTGAACACCCCGGCCTGACGGAAGATTTCGACCGGACCGATGAAGCTGAGCAGCGAGACGTCCTTTTGCAGAGCAATCAGCATGTTCATCTGTGATGGCACCACGTTGCGGATGGCCTGCGGCAACACCACGTCGCGCATCACTTGCCGCTCTGACAGGCCCAGCGACAAAGCTGCGGCGCGCTGGCTGTGATGAACGCTGTCGATGCCGGAACGGAAGATTTCGGCCACATAGGCCGAATAGGTAAGGATCAGCGCCAGCGAGCCCCAGATGTAAGGCGAATTCCATGGACGCGGCAGGCCTAGCCCCGGAATACCGAAGCCGATCAGATAGACCGTCAGGATCACTGGCACGCCGCGGAAAATGTCGGTGAACGCCGCGCCAAAGATGCGCAGAGGAAACAGGGCGGGGGATTTGGCATCCCGCGCCAATGCGATCAGCAGCCCAAGCACCGCGATGGCCGGTGCGGACCACAAAAAGATCATCACGTTGATCCGAAACGCCTCAAGCAGTTTCGGGAAGGTTTTGACCAATGTCTCGCCGTTGAAAAAGCTCTGCTGAACCTTCGACCAGCCCGGCGCCAACGGCACCAGAAAGTAAATCGCGGCCACAACTGTGACCGTACTTATCGTGGCGATCACCAACGACCTGCGCCGTTGGTGCGCCTCGTACCGTTCGCGGCGGGTCATCCCCGCCGCCTTGTGATCTGCCATGTTACTTGATCAGAGGGACACCGGTGGTGTCCTGCAGCCATACGGCTTCGATCTCGGCCAATTTGCCGTTTGCTGCGAGTGCTGCCAGCGCCTCGTCCACGCAGGCTTTTAGCGGGTTGCCTTCTTCCATCAGCATGCCGAAATGATCGGGATTGTCATTTTCATCCGCCGGGAACTGACCGATGACTTTCGAGCCTTCGATCATCACCGCGCTGAGGAACAGGGCGGTGGGCAGATCGAACAGCGCCGCATCGATCTGGTTGGCCGTCATCGCGGCGTTCACATCCGCATTGTCGCCATACAGCAGCGGATCGCTGTCGGGCTGGATGATGCTGGCCAGTTTCGGAACCGCCGTGGTGGACCCAACAGCCCCCCATTGCAGACCTTTCAACGCTTCGAGCGTTGGGGCAGTTTCGGTTGAATTGGGGCTGACTAGAACCGCCATCGGGGCGGTGTAGTAAGGGGCAGAGAAATCAACCACCTGATCCCGTTCGGGCGTGATCGAATATTGCTGCATGTTGACGTCGAATTCCTTGGCGCCAGGCTGGATCGCCTCGTCGAAGGACGAGCGGACCCAAACGACATCATCAGCTGCGAACCCCATTTCTTCAGCCACGGCATAAGCAACGGCTGCCTCGAACCCCTCGCCACTTTCGGGCGCGTCATCAAGTACCCAAGGGTAATAGGCAGGGTTGCCTGTTGCGATGGTGAATTTGCCGTCTGTCAGTGTCTTGCCAGCGGCGCATTGGTCCTGCGCATATGCTGCCGTCGAGAGAAACAGAACCGTACTTGCCGCGATCGTGAGTGTCTTGGACATCCGAGTGAATCCTCCTGTTGGATCATTTTGCCGCTACGGTAGTTCTGCCGGTCGGGCCTGTCCAGCAGATGCGTAGCTATTGGGCTTCGACTGGATTCGATTTCTATCTTATTTCAGATGATCGAAAGCCCGCCTACACAGCAGCAACAAAATTTGGGAATGAGCTCCAAAGTGACTGGTGCAGTGTCGAGGCCGAATGTCAGTTTTGGCAAAACTGGTATCGACGATATCAGATGTTGATTGCCTCGCGGAGGTAGTTATGGACGAAAGATTTTGCCCTCTTGCATGCTAAAATAAGATCGTTCCACTGGATCAGGCCGCAGGCGATCGCCGTGGCCATTGCGCAGCCTGTGCCGCGCATCGTTGCTACTTCTAGCCTCGGTGCCGTCAGTATATTCTGCTCTGTAAGTGTGTACAGATGATCGTCGGAGGTTTCACCCGATGCATGGCCTCCCTTGATCAACACGGCCTGCGCTCCTTGGGACAAAAACCAATCTGCCTGCGCCGCGATCTGGTCGTCGGTCTCCGCCACGGGATATCCTGAGAGCGCTGCCGCTTCGAGTAGGTTCGGGGTGACAAGCTGGGCCTGCGACAGCAACGTTCTGGGAAACTGACCCAACATGAGCTGACGCCCCGAGCTGGATTTTAGCACCGGGTCCAGGACTATGGGGCACGATTGCCTTTGGATGGCGTTGCCAACCGCATCAGCAATTTCTTCATTGCCAAGCATGCCGATCTTGATGGCAGCAGGAGCGGTTGTGGCCAATGCGGCTTTGATCTGGCTGGCGATCATTTCCGTCGATATGAGCTGGGTATTGAACACCATATCATCTGATTGAGCGGTCACCGCCGTGACAATGGGAAGGACCTGACATCCAAGTTTTTGGGCCACCCAGGCATCTCGGATCAGGCCTGCGCCCCCGCTACTGTCGGTTCCGCCGATTATCATGATCGGCTTCATTTGCTGGCCCTCGCAGCCAACAAAGCGAGGTTGGTTTCACCCTGCGCCTGCAAGCCTTTTGCCGCCCGCCAAGCTCGCAATCCGCTTTGGCAGCACAAGACTACCCTTTGCCTTGAAAACGGAAACTGATTGCGCAACTCGGCTTCGGAAATGCGCTCAGCTTCTGGGCGGATTTTCTTAGGTGCTTCGTGATGGCTCCTCAGTTCAATGATCAGGTCAGAACATTGCAACATCGGTTCTGCGATGAAAGGGATTGCAGTTTCAGGTTCTGGGTTACCCAGAAAGCTGAACCCACCAAAATGCATTCCAGAAAGATCTGCTGTTATCATCTGCCCTAATGCTGGCTGTGCACCCAAAAGGACTTTGATCGCGATCTGTGCCTGCAATGCGCCGATGACGCCTACCACGGGCCCCAGCACACCTGCAGTTGCGCAGGTCGCTCCGGTTGCGGGCAATTCAGGGAACACGGCACGTAGAGACGGTGCGCCCCCGCAAAACCCGCCGACATATCCGGTTTGCCCCAGAACGCTTGCTGAGACGAGCGGCGTATCTTCAGCCAGACAGGCATCTGACAAGATATATGAGGCCGCGAAACTGTCCGCCGCGTCGATCACGAGATCCGCCTTGGCTGCGATCTCTGGTGCTCTAGTTGGGCCGATCGACTCTACATTTGCTGAAACTTCCACCTGTGGATTGAGCGCGCGCAGAGCATCGCGTGCGGCAAGTGCTTTAGGCTTGCCGATATCCGGCATGCCATAAAGAGGTTGGCGGTGCAGGTTGCTTTCCTCGACCTCATCCGGGTCAAGTATCGAAATCTTCTCAATTCCTGCACCGACTAAGTATTGCAGGACAGGGCAGCCTAACCCGCCAGCCCCGACGACCGCGACATGGGCTTTGCCCAATCTGGACTGACCGGCCTCGCCGATTTCGGGCAACTGCATCTGGCGGGCATACCTGCTCATGTGCTGCACACCCGCAACCATTCGCGCGTGCGGGCTTCGGGGTCGGCGGCCTGTTGAATGTCTGTCACCACCGCGGCACTATCCGCACCGGCGGCAAAAACACCGGGCGCACGCTCTGGGGTCAACCCGCCAATTGCGACTAACGGGACGGTTCCGGCCCTTGTTTTCCATCGGGTCACACGGTCCAATCCCTGCGGCTTCCATTTCATTTTTTTCAGTAGTGTCGAATAGACCGGGCCAAGCGCCACATACGCTGGATCGGAGGATAAGGCACGGTCAAGTTCGGCTTCGTCATGAGTGGAGAGTCCAATACGCACGCCCGCACGACGAAGGGCTGCAAAATCGGCAGTGTCCATATCCTCCTGCCCTAGGTGGACAAAGTTACAATTGAGATCCAAGGCCACCTGCCAGTAGTCATTCACCACAAGTTGGGCTTGATGGACGGCACAGATGTCGCGGGCTCGGGCGATCTGACAACGAACTTCGGGCTCTGGCATATCCTTGATGCGCAATTGCACAAGCTTCACGCCCTGAGGCACCAACAGTTCCAACCGCCCCACATGGCCGGTGATCAGATAGAACCGTTCCATCACATCAACTCCGCGAGGCCGAGTACGGGAGTGGAAGGCACGGCCACATCTCTCCGATCAATTGGATCAGAGATAAAACCCGCACGCCCGGCCTCGACCGCCAGGGCCATGGCTCGTGCCATGCCGACGGGATCGCCCGCCTTGGCCACCGCGGTATTGAGCAGGATCGCATCCATACCCAATTCCATGGCCTGTACCGCATCAGAGGGCCGTCCGATTCCGGCATCGACGATCAGAGGAACATCCGGAAAATGCGCACGCATCGTCCGCAAAGCATCAGGCGTGCGCAACCCTTGGCCTGAACCGATGGGCGCTCCCCAAGGCATTAGGACTTCGCATCCCGCTTCCAGCAGCTTCTCACCCACAATCAGGTCATCCGTCATGTATGGGAAAACTTTGAAACCATCGGTCGTCAGAATACGTGCGGCTTCGACCAAGGCGAAGACATCCGGCTGAAGATTATCCGCGTGGCCAATCACCTCCAGCTTGATCCAATCGGTTGCAAAAAGTTCACGAGCCATTTGTGCGGTTGTCACGGCCTCTTGCACCGAATGGCACCCGGCAGTGTTGGGCAGGATGTGGGCACCCGTTGCGCGTAGCATGTCCCAGAACCCTGCACCTGTCCCATCCGCTGTTTCGCGACGCAGGCTGACAGTGACCACCTCGCAACCACTGGCGCGGATCGCTTGGTGCAGAATTGCGGGAGATGGGTATTGCGCAGTGCCTAGAAACATAGGCACCGAAATATCGACATCGTAGATTTTCATGTCAGCCCCCTTGCATCGGGGCCAAAACTTCCAGCCGGTCGCCTATGTTCAACACGGTTACGCTACGCGCAGACGCCGGTACAAACTGGCCATTTAGCGCCGTTGCAATGGCGGGACTGATAAAGCCAAGCTCGACAAGCGCCGCGTCCAGCGTTTCGGCCGATACTTCATGCGCTTTGGCATTCACTGTGATGTGCATGTGTCGTCTCCGGAATGAGATGTTGGACCACCCTGGCCGCCATTGCCGGGGCCAGAAGGAAGCCGTGACGATAAAGACCGTTCAGATGCAGAGTGTCGCCACACTGAACAAGGCGAGGAAGGTTGTCGGGAAAGGTCGGGCGTAACCCGCTACCGGTCTCTATGACGCTGGCTTCGGCGAAACCAGGGTGGATGGCAAATGCCGCAGCAAATAGTTCGGAAAGCGAACGCAGGGTTACCGGACGCTCGGACGAGCTTTCGATCATTGTGCCGCCGATCATATAGTGGTTGTCTCTACGCGGGACGAGGTAGAGCGGAATGCGCGGATGCAATAGGCGGATGGTTCGGCTGATCGTGACCTCCGGGCAATGCAGTATCGCCATTTCACCGCGCACAGGGCGCAGATCGGACAGAGCGGCTTGAATACCTGTGCAATCCAGATCGACATGCCCCGGTGCTTTGGTTCCAAGGAGGATCTCAACACCCAGAGCCTGCGCTGCCTTGGCCAGATCCCGCAGGGCGCGTTGCGGATCGAGGTGGGCCTCGAATTCATAAAACAACCCGCGCGAAAACCGGCCTGCTAAAGACGGTTCCAAGGCGCTGATGTCAGCGACGTCCATCTCACGATACCCGAAGGTGCGCCGGGCAAAGCGCGTCAACTCTGCCCCGTCGCGGGCCGGGGCGACCACCAACGTACCAAGACGGGTGACGGCTGTGATGTCCGCCCACCAATCAGCCGCCCCCGCACCAAGAGTGATTACTTCTTCCTCGGCATTTTCACGTTCGCACCACGGAGCCAACATGCCACCGGCGAACCGAGAAACGCTCCCATCTCCGATCTCGGTACCGGCTTCGTACACGCGTACCCGGACCCCCGCCCGCGCAAGCTCCAAGGCTGAGGTGAGGCCGGCGAGACCGGCCCCCGCGATGGTAATCATTCGCTCGGTTCCTCGACGGGCATATAAAGATCGCCCCCCTCGCGGTATTTTGCAGCCATGGCCACCATCCCCTCTCTTTGCGCTTCGGCACGGATGTCATGGGAAATCCGCATCGAGCAGAACTTAGGCCCGCACATGGAGCAGAAATGCGCTACTTTGTGGGCCTGTTTGGGCAAGGTCTGGTCATGAAAATCGCGTGCAGTGTCAGGATCAAGCGACAGGTTGAACTGGTCCTCCCAGCGGAATTCGAACCGCGCCCGGCTTAGCGCATCATCGCGTCGCTGTGCGCCAGGCAGCCCTTTGGCCAGATCGGCAGCATGCGCGGCGATTTTGTATGTGATCACTCCAGTTTTGACGTCATCGCGGTCTGGTAGGCCCAGATGCTCTTTGGGCGTGACGTAGCATAGCATGGCGCAACCGAACCAACCGATCATCGCAGCGCCAATACCGCTCGTGATGTGATCATAACCCGGCGCGATATCGGTGGTAAGCGGCCCAAGCGTATAGAAAGGCGCTTCGTGGCAGCATTCCAACTGCTTATCCATGTTCTCCTTGATCTTGTGCATGGCCACATGGCCCGGCCCTTCGATCATCACCTGGCAGTCTTTGGCCCAGGCGATTTTCGTCAGCTCACCCAAGGTCTCTAGCTCAGCAAATTGCGCCTCATCATTGGCGTCGGCGATCGAGCCAGGGCGCAACCCGTCACCCAAGCTGAAGGCAACATCATACTGACGGCAGATGTCGCAAATCTCTTCGAAGTGTTCATAAAGAAACGACTCCTTGTGGTGATGCAGGCACCACTTGGCCATGATCGAGCCGCCGCGCGAGACAATGCCAGTCACACGGTTGACCGTCATGGGGACCATATGCAGGCGTACACCCGCGTGGATGGTGAAATAGTCCACGCCCTGTTCGGCCTGCTCGATCAGAGTATCGCGAAAGACTTCCCAGGTCAGATCCTCGGCAATACCGTTCACCTTTTCCAGCGCCTGATACATCGGGACAGTCCCGATCGGCACTGGGGAATTGCGAATGATCCATTCGCGGGTGTTATGGATGTTGCGCCCGGTTGAGAGATCCATAACCGTATCGGCACCCCAGCGGATGGCCCAGACCATCTTGTCGACCTCTTCCTCCATGCTGGAGGTCACGGCGGACGTTCCCATATTGGCATTCACCTTTACCAGAAAGTTTCGACCGATGATCATCGGTTCGGTTTCTGGGTGGTTGATATTGGCCGGGATGATCGCACGCCCTGCGGCAATTTCAGAGCGGACAAATTCAGGCGTCACATAGTCGGGGATATTGGCCCCAAAATCGTTCCCGTCCCGATGGCAAGGAGACGTTTCGCGCAGCTGGTTTTCGCGAATCGCCGCAAACTCCATTTCTGGGGTGACGATCCCGGCCCGTGCATAGGCCAATTGAGTCGGAGCCAACCCATCCTTACCACGCAGCGGTCGTGTCTTGACTGGAAATTCAGGTGTCAGCTTGTCCTTGTGAACAAAGCCGTTATCGGCATCAGTGATCTCGCGCCCTTCATATTTTTCGACATCACCGCGCGCCTTGATCCATTCGGCGCGCACTGGTGCTAGACCCTGCCTAATGTCCGTCAGCACTCTCGGATCGCTGTAAGGGCCTGAACTGTCATAGACAGGCAGCGGAGCTTCACCGGCTGTCGGATGAGTCGAAATTTCGCGCATCGGTACGCGGATGTCGGAATGCAACTCGCCAGCGACGTAGATTTTGCGCGATGCGGGCATTTCATCGGTGGTAATTTTTGGGTTTGGTACGTTCACTTTGGCGCTCCTCAAGCTCAGGTCTCAAAAAGACACCAGAAGAGTTTGGGAGGAGGCAAAGGCAAAACGTGCCTTGTGTTCCGGTTGCGCAAGCCAGAATGGGCTGTGCGACCTTAGCTTCCTACGCCAGTGTCAACTGGGTCAGGTTCAAAGGGTCGCATCACCGGGTTCTCACCCAATCAGCCTCTCAGTCCCTTGGGCGGGACTCCCCTGCGTAGGTTTGCGATAGGATGGAACAGCCGGTTTGTAAAGTCTCAAGAAACAACCTTTCGCGCAATCGCATTGAAAGCACACCTTGTCCGGATAGCGGGCAATCAGGCGGGTTGGTCTGACGACAGTTTCAGTTGGGCTTGAAGCGCTCAATCAATACTACCGGAAAACGTATTGGCTAAATCGAGAATTGTGTCGATGCTCTACACCGACCCAAGCGGCCTTCACCCACGGAGATGTCCGAAAAAGAAACCCGCCAAAGTTTGGCGGGTTTCGGTGCTCTAGTGGGTAGCCTGTATTGTAGGATCAGCCGAAGACACGCCCCAACGCGCCGTCTACGGCGTCTGTGATCTGGTCGATATCGTCCGCTGTTGCGATCAGCGCTGGCGAGAAGCACAGCGTGTTGTTGCGGCTGGGGATCGAACGGTTGGTAACACCGATGATAACACCCTGCGCCATACAGTCAGCCACGACGGCCTGTGCCTGCTTTTCGTCCACCGGCTCTTTGGAACCGCGATCCGCGACCAGTTCGGCACCCAGGAACAGGCCTTTGCCACGCACGTCGCCGATAACCTTGTGCTTTTCCATCAGTGCCTGCAGGTTGCCCATCATGCGGTCGCCCATGTCGATGCAGTTCTGCAGCAGGTTTTCGTCCTGAATGATGCGCATGTTCTCAACCGCCGCAGCCGGACCCGCGGTGCATCCGCCAAAGGTCGAGATATCGCGGAAATAGCTCATCGGGTCTGACGCGTCGTCCTTGAACATGTCAAAGACTTCCTCGGTGGTTACCATGCAGGCAATCGCGGCATAACCCGAGGCAACGCCCTTGGCCATGGTCACGAAGTCAGGTTTGATGCCGTATTGCTGGTACCCGAACCAAGTGCCGGTCCGGCCAACGCCGCAGACAACCTCGTCAATGTGCAGCAGCACGTCGTATTTCTTGCAGATTTCCTGCACGCGGGGCCAATAGCCTTCGGGCGCTTCGATGACGCCACCGCCTGCGGTCACCGGCTCAAGGCACAGGGCGCCAACGGTGTCGGGGCCTTCGCGCAGGATGACCTCTTCGATCTGGTTGGCAGCCCATTCACCAAAGTTCTCTTCCGGTGCGCCGTCCAGCTCGTGCTTGCGGTATTCCATGCAATGCGGAACGCGCACAAAATCGGGTGCAAAGGGGCCGTATTGCGCGGTGCGCTCGTCCTGACCGCCTGCTGACATCGTCGCCAGGGTCGAGCCGTGGTAGTCGCGGTCTCGATACAGGATTTTGGTCTTCTTGCCGCCGTACTTCTTGTGCGCGATCTGGCGGATCATCTTGAACGCCTTCTCGTTCGCCTCGGAGCCCGAGTTGGTGTAGTACACGCGGCTCATGCCCGGCATCTTGTCGATCAGCATTTCCGCGAAATTCGAACCGGGGATCGAGCCTGCGGTATTGGCGAAATAGCACAGCTTCATCAGCTGGTCATAAACCGCCTTACAGATGGATTCGCGGCCATAGCCAACGTTGACAGTCCAGACCCCGCCAGAGACAGCATCCAGATGCTCCTTGCCCTTCTGGTCCCAAACGCGCATCCCCTTGCCTTCGACAATGATACGGGGGTCATTGGTCTCAAAAGGCTTATGCTGGATCAGGTGATGCCAGATGTGGGCGCGGTCAGCTTCGACAACGCGGGAAAGATCGTTTTCGTTGAACGTGCCGTCCATGACATGTCCTTTCAAAATAGGGCGCACGGGAATCAGAGCATCCCTGTGGGCGCAAAGTGACGTGATACTGCAGATCAACGCGAATGGTGCGCGTGAAGTAGGGCCAGATTAGCCCATAGGATATCTCCAGTGTACCAGAAACGCGTATTAATACGGGTTTGTTATGACGTAAACTTTGTGCTCAATACGCCAATCTGTCGAGTTTGGGAGGATCGCCGGATGACAGCCACACCAATCTACCAGCAACATCTGGAAAAAACCCCTGCGAATTTCACACCTCTGTCTCCGCTCAGCTATCTTGAGCGGACGGCGGCAGTGTATCCGGATTACCCATCCGTGGTGTATGGTGAGCGCCGGTATAGCTGGGCTGATACCTATGAGCACAGCCGACGACTGGCCAGCGCGCTGACTGCGCGTGGCGTGGGCGTGGGCGACACTGTTTCGATCATCGCGGCCAATATCCCCGAGCTTTACGAGGCACATTTTGGCGTGCCCATGGCGGGCGCAGTGCTGAATGCGATCAACACTCGGCTGGATGCGCCGATCATCACCTTTATTCTGAACCATGCCGAAACCAAGGTGCTGCTGGTTGATCCCGAATTCTCGGGCGTCGTGAAAAAGGCGCTGACGCAGGTGGATCATGACATTCTGGTGATCGATATCGAAGATGCCAGCTTTGACGGTGGCGAACGATTGGGTGATTTGACCTATGAGGGGCTGCTGGCCGAGGGCGATCCGGAGTTCGATTGGTCTTTGCCCGCAGATGAATGGGACGCGATCACGCTGAACTATACGTCCGGCACCACCGGAAACCCCAAAGGCGTGGTCTATCACCACCGCGGCGCGGCGCTGAATGCGACGTCGAACATCCTGACATGGGGCATGCCGCAGCATTCGGTCTATCTGTGGACGCTGCCGATGTTCCACTGCAACGGCTGGTGCTTTCCCTGGACGATGGCGGCCAATGCAGGCACGTCCGTTTGCCTGCGCGCCGTACGCGACGAGCCCATCTATCGTGCGTTCCGGGAAGAGGGCGTAACCCATTTCTGCGGTGCGCCGATTGTGCTGAATATGCTGGCCAATGCGCCGGATCACCTCAAGGATTTCACGCAGCAGATCAGGGCGATGACCGCTGGTGCTCCGCCGCCCGCCAAGGTGATCGAAGCGATGGAAGGGATGGGGGTCGAGGTTACCCATGTCTATGGTCTGACCGAGACCTACGGGCCGTCCGTTGTCTGTGCGTGGAAGGACGAATGGAACGAGAAAGGCGCGGAAGACCGCGCTGCACTGAAGGTGCGTCAGGGGGTGAAATATGTCGCCCTGTCCGGCCTGATGGTGGCTGACCCCGAGACGATGGAGCCCGTGCCTTCGGATGGCGAAACCATGGGCGAGATATTCATGCAGGGCAATATCGTCATGAAGGGATATCTCAAGAACGCCGAGGCGACGGACAAGGCCTTCAAAGGCGGTTGGTTTGCTTCAGGCGATCTGGGCGTGATGCACCCGGATGGCTACATCGCGCTGAAGGATCGGTCCAAGGATATCATCATCTCGGGCGGCGAGAATATCTCATCCGTTGAGGTCGAAGACACGCTTTATAAACACCCGGCCGTGATGGAGGCAGCGGTGGTGGCCCGCCCGGATGAGAAATGGGGTGAAACGCCGTGCGCATTTGTTGAATTGAAACCGCAGGCAGAGGCGAATGAGGCGGATATCATCACTTTCTGCCGGGAGCATATGGCCCACTTCAAAGCGCCCAAGACGGTTGTTTTCGGGGCGTTGCCGAAAACGTCGACGGGGAAAATTCAGAAGTTCATCTTGCGCGACCGGGCGCGGGAGCTGGGTTAATCGAAGATCGACAGATCAAGATCCAGCATCTCGCCCATCCAAATGGCGCGATCCCGGTGATCGGCCAAGTGATCGCCGGTTTCTGGATGGGTAAAGATGGTCAGCCCTTTCCGGTTCAGGATCAGCCAGGGAAAGACCTGATCAAAGGCTTCGGCGGGAAAGCCCAGCTGGCAACTCCAACGCGGATGAGGGCCAACGTTGCGCGCATGCATGCGGCCCATCTGCACGGCGGGAAACAGGCGCGCGGCTTCTTCGCACACTTGCTGTGCCGTGTCCTGTGTGTTGGCGTCGAAATAGACATGGGCGTGGTAGCCGGTGATCTCGGGCATGGGGGTCTCCGTCTGACGTTGTACAGAAACCTAAGGGCGGCGCGAGGATTTGTGCACCCACACTGCCAAACAGACCCTGTGCACCGGTTCAGAGCGGAGTGTGCAGATCGGGATGGGCCGCGGCAAAGGCGGAATGCTCGGCGCAGACGGCCTCGACTGCTGTCAGGCGTGGCATGTCGGATAGATCAACTTCCCACCGGCGCGCATTATAAAGCTGTGGAATCAGGCAGATATCGGCCAGACCGGGGGTGTCTCCGGTGCAGAACGGGGATTGATCAAAGCCGCTCAGCAGCGATTCAAACGCCAGCAGACCCGGCCGGATGAAGTGGCGCATCCAGTCGCCGGGCATGTCGCCAGCGCCATTGCTAAGCGCGGTGGCATGTTTGGCAACCGACAGGTTGCAGACCGGATGGATATCCACCGCGATGCTGTGCGCCAATGCCCGCGCCGCGGCTCGCTTGGCCGGATCGGTTGGCAGCAGGCCCAGGTCGCGGGTCTCATCCAGATAATCGATGATCGCCAGCGATTGGGTCAATCGAACCCCATCGATATCCAGCACCGGGATCAGACCCTGCGGGTTGCGTTCCAAATGATCCGAGGCGCGATGCGCCCCGTTCACCAGATCAACGATGACCGGGCGATAGGTGATCCCGGCTAAATTGAGCGCAATCCGCACCCGGTAACTGGCGGACGAGCGCCAGTAGTCAAACAGAACCACTTCGGACATATGATGGTCAGCCTTTGCTTAGTTCCTTGGCATGCAGCCAGTCGGCATGCTGAGGGGCTCGTTTGGTGCGCGACCATTCTTCGAGCATATCCCACTTCACCGAATCTAGCCGGGCCAGCATGGCCTCTTCCTCGGGGTCGGGGCAAGCCAGTTCCACCCGGTGACCGTTCGGATCGAAGAAATAGATCGAATGGAAGATCGAATGATCCGTGACACCCAGAACCTCGACCCCGTTGGCTTCGAGATGGTCCTTGAACGCGATCAACTCATCGCGGTCCTTCACTTTGAAGGCGATGTGCTGCACCCAAATCGGCGTGTTGGGATCGCGCCCCATCTCCGGCTTGGTTGGCAGTTCAAAAAACGCCAGCACGTTTCCGTTTCCAGCATCCAGAAACAGGTGCATGTAAGGGTCGGGCTCGTGGGTTGAGGGCACATGGTCTTCGGCAATCGCCAGAATGAAGTCCATGTTCAGCATCTTGCCGTACCATTCCACCGTCTCTTTCGCATCCTTGCAGCGATAGGCGACGTGGTGAATTTGATGGATTTTCATGAGGCTTACTCCTGTTTCAGGGCTGCAGCGTCCAGCGCCTGTTTCAGCACCGCGTTGTCGCCGATGTGGTTTGCCAGAACCAGCACAAGGCGCGCGTTTAACGCATCGCTTTCGGCTTTCTCTAGCCCTTCATGGGCGGCCACTAGATCGGCATAGAAATCGTCTGCCTGGGTCAGATTGGATGAGAGGATCAGATCAGCCATGTCGCTTACTCCTTGCCTGTGGCGCGGCGCACCGCGTGCCGGAATGCGTTTTCTTCGTAAGTGTCGCGGCGGGCGGCCACGTGCTGATCGGGACGGATCAGGTAGACTGCTCCGGTCGCATCGCCCAGATAGCGGCGCTTCAGCGTCAGGGTCGGGTCGTCTTTGACCGAGAGTGCCAGGCGTTTGACGGTGATCCCATCGACCTCGATCTCATCCGGCGCATCGGCGTCGATGGTCAACAGCGTGAACTGTCCGGCCAGTTTCGGCAGCAGGAAGTCATCACCCAAAGGCGCATCGGGACAGGACGCTCCGGGGCGCGTCTGCGATGGTCCGTTCAACGCGTCCGCCGAATTCAGTGGCGAGCCATCATAGACGCAAGGCACGCTGAGCCGACCTGAATTCACCATCGGTCGGGCAAAATCATAATGTTCACTCAGGTCCAATACCGCATCGCGCAGGATGCGGGACATCTGCGATTTCGGGGTGATGAAATCGGTCGAGCGGGTCGAGTTCAGGATATTCTCGTCCGCGCCGTGAATGCGTTCCTGATCGTAGCTGTCCAGCAGCGACTCTGGCGCTTTGCCGTCAATCACCAGTTTCAGCTTCCAGCACAGGTTGTCGGTGTCCTGAACGCCAGAATTTGCACCCCGTGCACCAAACGGGCTGACCTGATGCGCGCTGTCGCCTGCAAAGATCACTCGGCCGTGGCGGAATTGCTCCATCCGGCGGCACTGGAAGGTGTAGATGCTGACCCATTCCAGTTCGAAATTAACGTCCTCACCCAGCATGGCCTTGAGGCGCGGGATTACGTTTTCCGGGCGCTTTTCGCGCTCTTTGTCGATATCCCAACCCAGTTGTAGATCAATGCGCCAGACGCCATCGGGTTGCTTGTGCAGCAGCGCCGATTGGCCTTTGTTGAAGGGCGGATCGAACCAGAACCAGCGTTCCGAGGGGAAATCGGCCTCCATGATCACATCGGCGATCAGGAAGTTGTCCTCGAACACGCGGCCCACGAAATCCTTGCCCATCATGGCGCGCATAGGTGAGCCCGCGCCGTCGCAGGCGATCACCCAATCCGCCTCGATGGTGTACGAACCCTCGGGCGTTTCGACCTCAAGCTTGACGTGATCAGGGTGGGTTCCGACTGCTTCAACCTTGTTGCGGCCGCGGATTTCGATCGGAGCGCCCTGCGCCTGCAATTCGCGCACGCGGTCGACCAGAAACTGCTCGAAATAGTATTGCTGCAGGTTGATGAAGGCCGGGCGCTGATCGCCGCTGTCGGGCTGCAGGTCGAACTCATAGACCTGACGTTCGTCGAAGAACACTTTGCCCTTATTCCAAAGAACACCCTTGTCCACCATCGGCTGTCCGCAGCCCAGACGGTCGAGGATTTCCAGCGGGCGTTTGGCAAAGCAAATGGCGCGGCTGCCGAAGCTGACTTTGTCATTGTCGTCCAGCACCAGCACCTCGACGCCTTGCTGGGCCAGATCAATGGCGGCGGCCAGACCCACCGGACCGGCCCCGACAACGATGACCTTGTGGCGCACGGGCGCGGGCGCGGATTGGTCCGGGCTGGCCTCGTAAGCATAAAGTGGAACTTCAAAGATCTTGTTCACTCTCTCTCTCCCATTTCTGGCGCATCGGGCGCACCGCATCTGTTCTCCGGCACAGTTGCGCCGGAGGTCTCGCGTTAGAGTTTCACCGTCAAATCCGGGCCGCCACGATCTGGATCAAATTCGGCCCGGAAATCTTAGCCCTGCAGGGCCTCCCACATCTCCAGATCGCGCTGGGCGGTCCAGATACGGGGTGTGTCGATGCCGCGCGCCTCGTCATAGGCGCGGGCCACGTTGAACGGCAGGCAATGTTCGTAGATTGCGTAATCGGCGAATTTGGGATCGCATTCGGCGCGAACTGCGTCCCATGCTTCTTTCAGGCTGCCACCGCGCGCCGCGACCTTGGCCGCCGGGCGATAGGTGCTTTCGACGAAATTGCGGGTGTTTTCGATGGCCGCATTGACCATGTCCTTACCGACCAATGCGTCGCCGCGTCCCGGAGCGATAGCGTCCACGTCAAACCACTTGATCTCATCCAGCGTATCTCCCCAGTCGCTGAAATGCCCGTCGCCGCAATAGCAGGCCGAGTGGTATTCGACGATGTCTCCGGTGAACATGACATTCTGATCGGGCACATGGATGACGATATCGCCTGCCGTATGGGCGCGGCCCAGATGCATCAGGTCGATCCGGCGGTTGCCCAGATAGACGGTCATGGTGTCGCTGAATGTGGTGGTGGGCCATGTGAGGCCCGGGATGCTCTCATGCCCTTCGAACAGGCGGGGGAAGCGTTGGAATTCGCTGTCCCAATCCTCCTGGCCCCGTTCAACAACCATGGCGCGAGCCATGTCCGACATCAGGATTTGCTGCGCGCCAAAAGCGCTGGCGCCGAGCACACGAACTGCGTGGTAATGCGTTAGCGCCACATGGGTGATCGGCTTGTCCGTGACCGAGCGCACGCATTCGATCACCTTGTTGGCCAGATGCGGGGTCGCCTGCGCCTCGACAATCATCACGCTGTCATCGCCGATGATCACGCCCGAGTTTGGGTCGCCTTCGGCGGTGAAGGCGTAAAGCCCTTCGCCCACCTCGGTGAAGCTGATTTTCTTTTCCGACATGTCCCCCTGGGACGCGAATGCCTTGGCCATCTCTCAATCCTTTTGCAAAAACTCGAGCCGGTTTCCAAAGGGGTCTTCGGTGAAAAACCGGCGGCGGTCATTTAGTGTTGTGTCCCAGCGCAATTTCTGACCGTAACATTCGATCTGAGCGGCGATCGCATCCAGATCATCGACGGCGAAACCCGGATGGGCTTTGCGGGCTGGCGAGAAGTCTTTCTCGACACCCAAGTGAAGTTCACACTGACCCAGCGCCAGCCAGAGGCCACCACGCGCGTGCAGGGCTTCGGGCTTTTGCAGTTCGCTCAACCCCAGAGCATCGCACCAGAATTTCCGGGCGGTGGATTCGCCACCTTCGGGAAGCGCGATCTGGATATGGTCGAGCCCAAACATCAATCAGCGCGCATAAGGGTCGCTTAACGCTGGCAGCACAGTGCCCACGCAATCGCCGAAGCCGATGGTGTAGCCGTCGCCCTTGGCCGCGCCGGTCAGAGTCATGGTGTCACCATCTTCGATAAAATTGCGGGTTTCGCCGGTGTCCAGCCTCAGTGGTTCTTTCCCGCCCCAGCTGAGTTCCAGTAATGAGCCGCGTTCCGGTTTGGTCGGGCCCGAGATGGTGCCGGATCCCAGCAGGTCGCCTGTGTTCATGGGGCAGCCAGACGTCGAGTGATGCGCCAACTGCTGTGCCGCCGAGTAGTACATCTCGCGGTAATTGGTCCGCGCGATGGTCGTGGCGTCTTTGCCTTCGGGTGCCATGGTCACGGCCAGATCAATGTCATACAGCATCGGTCCACAATCTTTCAGGTGATCCAACAGGGCAAACTCACGATCCGACGTGTCGCAGCGAAATGGCTCCAGCGCCGCTTTGGTCACGATCCACGGGCTGATCGAGGTCGCTGTCGCCTTGGCCTGAAACGGCCCCAGCGGTTGGTATTCCCACGCCTGAATATCGCGCGCGGACCAGTCATTCAGCAGGACGTATCCAAAGATGTTGTCATCGGCTTCCTGCACAGAAATCGGGCCGTCAGACGGTGTGCCGACGATCGCACCCATCTCAAGCTCGATATCAAAGCGGCGGCAGGGCAGGAAGGCGGGCAGGTCTTGATCGGGGGATTTCAGTTGACCCCAAGGGCGGCGGATATCGGTGCCCGAAACAACCACCGAAGAGGCGCGCCCGTTATAGCCGATGGGGATGTGCAGCCAGTTCGGTGGCAGCGCATTTTCAGCGCCACGGAACATGGTGCCTACGTTCTGGGCGTGATGGCGTCCCGCGTAGAAATCGGTGTATTCGCTGACGGCAAAGGGCATATGCATCTCGGCCTCGTCCTGCGGGATCAGCAGGCCTTCGATCTTGTGCTGCGCGTCTGAGCCTTCGGCCAGCAGAGCGATCAGGCGGTCGCGCAAGGCGGCCCATACGGCAGGGCCTTCTTCCATCAACGGATTCCAAAACGGCAGATCAAAGAGCGGCTCGTCCGAGAGTGCGATTAGCCCATCGACCTCGGCGGCGGTGACGTCAAAGATCATGTCACCGATAGCCACCCCACAGCGGGGCTCGGTGCTTTCTGTAGAGAATACGCCATAAGGCAGGTTGTTCAGTGGAAATGGGTGATCGGCGGAATTGGCCGATGAGACCCAGGATTTGATTAAAGGCATCTTGTCTCCAAACCTTTGTTCGAGGCCAAGATTTTTCGACGAAAAATCTTAGGACTTGAGCGGTACTTACTTCTTGCCGGGGGTTCCGTCGAATTTCTTTTCGATGTCGCTCCAGCAATCGATGTAATCGTCCTGCAGCGGGGCCTCGGTTGCGGCAAAACCGGTCAGGTGCTGCGGGAAGCGGGTTTCGAACATGAAAGACATGGTGTTTTCCAACTTATCCGGGCCGAGGTTCGAATTCGACGCCTTTTCAAAAGCTTCCTTGTCGGGCCCGTGTGGGATCATCATGTTATGCAGGCTCATGCCGCCCGGGATGAACCCTTGCGGTTTGGCGTCGTACTGACCGTAGATGTTGCCCATCAGTTCGGACATGATGTTTTTGTGATACCAGGGTGGGCGGAACGTGTCTTCCATAACCATCCAGCGCTCGCGGAACAGCACAAAGTCGATATTGGCAGTGCCCGGCTGGCCTGAGGGTGCGGTGAGGACGGTAAAGATCGACGGATCGGGATGGTCGAACAGGATCGCTCCGACCGGGCAATAGGTGCTCAGATCGTATTTGTAAGGCGTGTAATTGCCATGCCATGCAACCACATCCAGCGGGCTGTGACCGATCTTGGTGGTGTGGAACTGCCCGCACCATTTGATCGTCACGGTCGAGGGCACCTCGCGATCCTCAAACGCTGCCACCGGAGCTTTGAAGTCGCGTGGGTTCGCCATGCAGTTGGCCCCAATCGGTCCGCGCCCGGGTAGTTCGAACTTCTGTCCGTAATTCTCGCAAACAAAACCGCGCGCGGGGCCTTCCAGCACCTCGACGCGATAGAGCAGCCCACGTGGGATAATCGCGATCTCCTTCGGTTCCAGATCGATGATACCCATTTCAGTGGCAAATCGAAGCCGACCCTCCTGCGGGACGACTAGCAATTCTGAATCTGCCGAGAAAAAGTACTCGTCCACCATCGATTCTGTGACCAGATAGATGTGGCTGGCCATGCCAACTTGGGTATTCACATCCCCGGCCGTGGTCATGGTGCGCATGCCGGTCAACCAGGTCAGGCCTTCATCCGAATGTGGCACTGGATCCCAGCGGTATTGGCCCAGAGAGATCACGTCCGGATCAACGCAGGGAGCTGATTTCCAGTAAGGCAGGTCGATTTTCACATACCGATGCGAATGCTTCACCGATGGCCGGATGCGATAGCACCACGTGCGTTCGGGCGGGTTGGCAGTGAAGGCGGTGCCGCTCAGTTGTTCACCATATAACCCATAGTTACATTTCTGCGGGCTGTTCATGCCCTGCGGCAGCGCGCCGGGCAGGGCTTCGGTCTCAAAGTCATTGCCAAAGCCGGGCATATAGCCGGGATGGGTTCCGACAGGGGTGCTAGCTTGGGTCATCTTATGCGGATCGGTGGGGCGATTCATCGGGCGCTCCTTCAAGTTGGTGCTTGTCGGATAATAGTTGATTTTGTAACTAACAAGGATGACACAACAGAATAATGACGAAAAAGATGAGTTTGATTTGCGAAATTTCCTGCCATTCCTGTTGAATCAGGCGGCCGAGGAAAGCTCGCTCGAATTTCAGCGCGTCTACAAGAATCGATATGGGATGTTGCGTACCGAATGGCGGGTGCTTTTTCACCTTGGGAATTATGGTGAGATGACGGCCAAGGAAATCGGCTTGCGCGCGAAGATCCATAAGACCAAAGTCAGCCGCGCTGTGCGCAAGCTTGAACAGCGCCGATATCTGAAACGGACGCGGGACGAAAACGACCGCAGAGTTGAAAGACTGACGCTGACAACCTCTGGCCAGAATGTGTATCGTGAGCTACGCGGAATTGCGCGCGATTATGACGCCAAGCTTGCAGCCCATTTTACGACCGGCGAAGCCGCATTGCTGCGCATGATGCTGCGACGTCTAGCTGGAATGGAATAGCACTCTGGTAATCTGGGGCAATGATCCCCAGATCAACGCCATAACAAACACAGGACTGTGAAATGACCAAGCCGGAGTCCCCAACGGCAAAATCCCATAATCTGATCGATTGGCTTGTTGCCCGAGGTTTGGAAGGGGCCGACAAAGAAGAGCTGCTGGACGGTTACTGCAACCAGCTGCTCGAACTTGGCGTGCCTTTGATGCGGTTCCACGCAGCGCAACCGGCATTGCATCCGGTCTACGGTGGCACTGGATACAGCTGGTATCAGGATCGGGGCGGTGATTTCCAAACTTTCGAATACTCCGAGGAGCCCAGCGAGGTTTGGACCAAAAGCCCGCTCTACGTCATTCTGAACGAGGACGTCGACGCGATCCGCGAACGTCTGGTCGATCAGAATGAACCCAGCCGATTTCCATTGCTGAATGAATTGCGGGAAAACGGTGCCACGGACTATTACGCGACTGGTATTAGCTTTGACGTGCCCAGCCAAACCAACCCGCACGATGCAAAAATGTCAATTGATGGCGTGCTGATGTCCTGGGCCAGCAACGCGCCCGAAGGGTTCGGCGACGATGATCTGGAAGTGATCGAAACTGCGCTGCCACATCTGGGTTTAGCCTTGAAGTCGGCCTCGAACGCCCGGGTGTCTAAGGACTTGATGCGTGTCTACCTGGGACGTGATGCCGGGCGGCGGGTCCTGTCCGGCGAAATCCGCCGGGGGTCTTTGCAGCAAATCGATGCGGTGATCTGGAATTTCGATCTCGAAGGTTTCACCAGCCTGTCGGAAGAGCTTCCGGGGATTGAAGTCATCGACATGCTGAATGACTACCTCGCTGCGGTGGTGGATGTGGTTCATCAATGTGATGGTAATATTCTGAAATTTATGGGCGACGGGGTTATGGCGATGTTTGATGTGGGCGAAATTGATGCCGACGCCCGTGCCGCTCTGGCTGCCGCGACAATGCTTCAGGAGCGTATGGCCGAGCTGAATAGCCTGCGCAAGGAGCGCGGGCAGCCCGTTTCGAACTACACGCTGGCCCTGCATGCGGGCGAGATCCTTTATGGCAATATCGGTGCCGACAGCCGTCTTGATTTTACGGTCATCGGCCCGACCGTGAATCAGACATCCCGTATCGCCGGGATGCATCGTTCGTTGGGGCAGCGAATATTGATCTCGGATGATGTGGCCCGTGCGGCTCAGCCTTGCGATCAGGATCTGATCTCAGTTGGGCGCTATATGCTGCGAGGTGTGGCAGAGCCGAAAGAGCTGTTTACGGTCTACCATGCAGCGAACTAGATCGTGATAGGCGATAAAATATCGCGGGTGTAGGCTTCCGATGCGGAGTTGGTTGACGTTGGGGCAACCGAAAATCTATCATTGTACCGGAACGGAGCTTTTCTTCAGTTCTTGATACAACATTGAACTATCGCAATTTAGAAAAATGCAACTCTTTAGTTTTGGTATTGATCAGTTGGGAACCTGTACGAGTGATGGCAATAAAAATTCCAAAATTCTCAGTGGATTATGCCCCAAGCGATAAGGTTTATGGTGGCAGAGCCGCGATCGCTACTCTTACATCGACCTGCCTAAATCGAGGGCAGAGTGCAAGCAAAAGCGATTGTGTGATCGTTGATGAATTCAATACAAACTGGAATGTGCGCGACTTCATCAAGATATCAGATGTTACCGCCGCTGTTTCCAGCCTTGATGTCAAAAAGATCGAACGAATGCGATCAGTCGATTCCATACTCAAAGAGCTCAAGCTCACGGGTATACTTGAACTTGCGGATTACGCGGAACTGAACTCGCAGCGGTGGGTTCGTGGCCACTTATTAGCGCAAAAACTGGGTGGGTCTGGAAAATCCGAAAACTTGGTGCCGCTGGATCGCAACAAAAATGCTGTTATGGAGAAGTTTGAAACCTCTTTATACAATTTTTTCAAAGCCGCAAAAAACGCTGAGAAAATGTCGGCTAGTAAACACTATGTTCGTGTTGAGCTGAAAATCAAAGCCGAAGGCAATATGTCACCCTGGTTCAGCAATTGTTCCGATAGAGTAAAAAGAAAGTTAAGAAAACTCCCAGAGAAAATCACCTACAAGATTAAGACAGAGTACGTTGAAGCGATCACGGGCAAAGCTCAATCAGCCCCGCCCAACAAGAACTACCCTAGACCTTTGAAGGCTCCACCACCGTTGAGCCTCTAAAAATCGATCTCAACCCCCGGCAGGTTCAATTCTTTCATCATGTCGCGCAATTCCTGCCGCGCAGCGATGTTCGAGATATTGAGCTGTTTGACGCCAATATCCTTGAGGTCCAGCAGGGTTAGCCCGCGCGGAAAAAGTTCGCGAAAGATAACCCGTTCAGAGAAACCAGATGCCACCCGGAAACCGATGCGCTGCGACAGCATCTCGATGGCGCGTTGCATCTTTTCCTTATTGACCATGCGCTGCGTCCCGACCCGGTTACGCACCACCACCCAGTCGATCGGTTTCAAGCCGGCCTGAGCACGCAATTGGCGCGCGTTCCAAACCATTTCGGAATAGACCGACGGGCCAAGGATTTTCTCACCCTTGGAATCGATCCGCGCCAGCAGGTCGAAATCGATGAAACTGTCGTTCAGCGGCGTAACAAGCGTATCGGCCAGTGAATGGGCCACCTGGCTGAGGCGCGTATGCGATCCGGGGCAATCGATCAGGATAAAATCGCTGTCACTTTCCAGCTCTGCGACGGCAGCCGACAGGCGGTGGTCATATATATTCTCGCCGGGTTTCAGCGCGCTGGCGTCAATCTCGGGCAGGTCGTGATGACGCGGACTGGGCAGAGACAGGTCCGAGCCGTTGAGGAAGTTCAGGCGATTCTCGAAATACCGGCCCAGACTGCGCTGCCGCAAGTCGAGATCAAGCGTGCTGACCTTATGCCCCAGTCGGGCCAGGGCAGTGGCAACATGCATTGACACGGTCGATTTACCTGCGCCGCCTTTTTCGTTCCCGACCACGATGATATGTGCCATGCCTGTATTCCCAAGTCCCGCCGTGTTTATCTACACGTTGTGGCAGCCACTATATGTTGTGTGAGCGTGGAAGGGAAGAACCTCGGGCCGTCCCGAGTAGCTTTATCAGGCTCTATTTTGGAAAAACGCGTGATGGGTTGGGTTTAGGGTAACTCCTTGCCAAACAGACGCCCGTATTTCACTGTCGGGATCGAGGAATTGTGATTAAGGACAGCAATTGGACCATCTGTTTTTGAACGTCCTGAACGTGGTTCTGCCCGTCCTGATTTGTGCTGGAATCGGTTATTGTCTGGCACTAATCCGTGCTCCGTTCGACAATAAGGTCATTGGTGGAATCGTATCGAGGGTCGGGTATCCAACCTTGATCATCTCGCACTTGTCGACCACCAAAATCGCGGTCGGCACGTTTCTTGACGTGATGACAGCAGCCGCTTTGGCGATCGCAGGATTTGGAGTGTTGGGGTTTGTCGCGCTCAAGCTGATGCGGTTGCCAGCGCGGGCGTTTTTAACGCCGCTTATGCACGGCAATGTCGGCAATATCGGTCTTCCCATAACCTTACTGGCGTTGGGGGATGCCGGCATGGCTTATACGATGGGATTTGTGGTTGTTGTGCTGATCAGTATTTTCACGATCGGTATGTGGATTCCGGCTGGGGAGTTCTCACCCAGAAAACTTGCTACATCTCCGATCATTTACGCGGTAGCGCTGTCTCTGGTGCTGATGACCACGGGCTATAACCTTCCACAACCGGTCGCCAAATCCTTTGACATACTGGGTGGTCTCTCGATTCCGCTGATGCTGCTGACGTTGGGGCACACGCTTGCGACGCTGCGGATATCAAGCCTTAGACGCGCTGTATTGCTGACCGCGTTGCACCTGGTGATGGCCATGGTGATTGCAAGCGCGCTGGTCTGGGCTTTCGACTTCACGGGGGCCGAGCGGGGGGCGGTGATCCTGTGCTGCCTGATGCCGTCTTCCGTCGCAACATATCTATTCATTGATCAACATGTACCGGAATACGGGCCCGACGTGGCCGGGTTCATTCTGGTTTCAACCCTGACCACGATTTTGGTGTTGCCGGTGGCACTGTCTTACTGGGT
Source organism: Ruegeria sp. O11 (assembly GCF_056535285.1). Classification (NCBI taxonomy): domain Bacteria; kingdom Pseudomonadati; phylum Pseudomonadota; class Alphaproteobacteria; order Rhodobacterales; family Roseobacteraceae; genus Ruegeria; species Ruegeria sp. O11. The sequence continues at coordinate 298,753 of NZ_JBQERS010000002.1, forward strand.
CTGAAGTGGGCAAAGCTCGCCTTGCGGAAAAACTATACGCACCAACGAAAAACCGTTTAATAATAGGAACAACACAGCGCTAAGCTATGCGCCACGAAGGCCAGCAGGCTATTCCTGAACGAGGGAGGAGTACACAGATGCCAGCAAGCGTCACTGATGACAATTCAGGCTCCGGTGGGGGGCGCCTGGTTCTCATAATGACGGCGCTGTGCATGATGGTGGTTGGGTTCAATTCGACCGCCGTTGCGACGATCCTGCCCAACCTGAAAACCGAATTTGATCTGTCACCATCCAGCCTGCAATGGGTGATGGCAATCTATACGGTGGTGAGCGCCACACTTGTTACCATCGTTAGCCGGCTGGGTGATATTACCGGCAAGGTCGGCGTATTCTTTGCCGGGATGATTGTGTTTGCCCTTGGCTCTGCCCTGGTGCTGTTTTCGCAGGATGCTGCCATGTTGTTGATAGGCCGAGGGGCTCAGGGCGCAGGGGCTGCGGCGTTGTTTGGCACCTCTCTGTCATTGTTGACGGCGGCGACGCCAGAAGATCAGCGGGCCAGCGTAACCGGCGCCTGGGGTGCGATCGTTGGGTTGGCGATCGGTGTGGGTCCGATCTTGGGCGGCGCGTTCGCGCATTACCTCAGTTGGCGGGGCGTGTTTGCCACCGATCTCGCGCTGCTGCTGGTTGCATTTTTGGTTGGGTTACGGGTGAGCAAGGAACATTATGTCCCTGACACGCGGCTTGCTGGTGCGAAGTTTGATCTGGCTGGTGCCGTTGCTTTGGTCCTGCTGCTCGGTCCGCTGTCCTTCGCTCTTAGCAATGGCGAAAGCCAGGGCTGGACCTCCAGTTCGACACTAATCCCACTCTGCGTTTCAGCGATTGCGGTGATTGCGTTGATTATCACCTCGCGCCGAAGCGCAGACCCTCTGATCGAGCTGCGTTATTTCCGTCATCCCCGCTATTTCATGGCAGCGGCGGGGATGTTCATCACCGGCTTCGCGCTGTTTAGCTTCTTTGTCTATTTCAACGTGTTTGTGCAGTCGCCCGATGCATTTGGCTTATCGGCCGTCGGTGCAGGTGTGGCGATCCTGCCGTTGAGCCTCAGCATGTTCGTTGTGTCCGTGATCGCGCCGCGCTTTCTGGCACCCTATAGCTTCCAATGGCCCGTGATACTTGGCATGGGTTTCATGGCGTGTGGTTTTTTGCTGTTGACAATGACTACGAACACGACCGGCATGGGCGGGATCTGGTGGAAGCTGCTGATCATAGGGACCGGGCTTGGCATCGGGTTTTCATTGCTGCCTCGTCTCGGGCTGCGCTTGTTGCCAGAAGAGCACATGGGGCAGGGTTCGGGTGTGGTGAACGCGTTCCTCTATTTTGGTGCGACCCTTGGTGCCGTGGTCGGTGGGCTGGCCGAGGCGATCACCACCCGTAGGGGACTGTCCGAAGTGATCGCCGCATTACCCGCTGGATCAGAGCAACGGGCCGATCTGGCTCATGCGTTGACCCATGGTACAGCCAGTCAGGTACAGCAGCTTATCGCTGGGCTTGATCCGGATACTGGCGCAACACTGGCACGTGCTCTGCGTGATCTTCAGGATGATGCTTTTGACAGTGTGATGCTGATCGCTGCCGGTGTCGCACTGGTTGGGATGCTGCTGGCATTGCTGCTGCTCAGAGGGCCCGTTCCGCCTGTGCATAGCGCGGTAAACCTGACCCGATAGCGCACGGTTTCAAGTGCGATTCTGGGTTTGGGGCTTGCTTCATGCTCTGAGTTGAGCATAGCGAAAACACAACTGGTACCCCGGAAGCACAACTTTTGTGAATAGCGGCTACCGGAACTGAGGTTATGATGTGGATGTATTGGTATTGGAAAAGTTAATGAGTCTATTTGGTATCACGAAACGGTTTCTGTATGTCCTCTTATCACTGTGTACCTTGCCCGTATGCACTTTGGCACAAGAATCCTCGGCTTCGGACAAATGGCCAATAGATAGGGTGCTGTCCTATGCACCGACTCCTGACCTGAGTTGGCTCAATCATAAACCTGCCGGGTTTCACGGAAAAATTCTAGCGCAAGACGGTGCATTGGTGTTTGAGGATGGGACGCCAGTCCGTTTTTGGGGCGTTAATCTACAGGCATATGCGTTATTTCACACCAACCTGAATTCAGTCGAACTGCATGCCCAAAGGATGGCGCGGTTGGGGATTAACCTTGTCAGAATTCACCACCACGATTCTCATTGGGTGGGTCCTAACGTCTTCGGATCAGATCCCTCTGATACGCTTAACCTCGACCCAGCGTCGATGCAAAGGCTTGACGCTTGGATTGCAGCGCTCAAGAGGCAAGGAATTTACGTATGGCTTGATCTCCATGTAGGTCGAAGGTTTACGCAGCAGGACGGAATTTCCGGGTTCGATGAGATTGCTGGGGATGACGATATTGCCGATGTCAGAGGCTTTAACTACATCTCGCCCAGTATTGAGGCGCGAATGATCGAATTCCAGAACGCCTATTTGGGCCACGAAAATTCTTTGACGGGTCTTACGTATGCCGAGGACCCGGCAGTTGTCGCCGTGATGTTGACGAACGAAAACGACCTTACGCATCACTTCGGCAATGCTCTCCTCCCGAACAAGAATGTACCTATGCATAGTGAACTATTCATGGCTATGGCAGATGAATTTGCGCGCGGCAACGGGCTTGATCCCGATGAAACCTGGCGGACATGGGAGCACGGCGACTCAAAGATTTTTCTGAACGATCTTGAACGCCGTTTTAACGAACAACTGATCCCCGCTGTTCGCGACACTGGATTTGAAGGTCTGATCTCGACAACGAGCCTTTGGGGCGGGATGACAATCGCGGGTCTGCCATCGCTGACCGTTGGGTCCATAATCGACGCGCATAGTTATGGAGCAGTTGGTGAAATCGGTTTTGACCCGCGCCAACAGAGTGGTTTTTTGGAATGGATCGCGATCGCGCAGGTCGAAGGTATGCCGCTTAGCGTTTCAGAGTGGAACATTGGGGAGTTTCCCGCAGAAGATAGGTTCATCACACCGCTCCGTGTGGCGACAAGTGCGGCGCATCAAGGCTGGGATGCCATGATGATCTATGGCTACTCACAGCAATCTCTGAACCGACCTACATCGCCAACCAATTGGACTATGGCCGAAGATCCCGGGATGATATGGATGATGCCCGCCGCAGCCCTTCTGTTCCGGGAAGGCCATGTCAAGCAAGCCGAGAATACGTACGCGATTTGCTTGGATGAGGACACGTTCTTTGGCCGTCCGGTGTCTCCGGAAACATCAGTTGCCATACGGACAGTGTTTGAACAAAGCAGGGTGGTAACATGTATGCCCGAGACTCGTGCATTGCCGTGGCTCGCGGCGACCAAATTTAACCGCGACGAATACGGCCCGCTTGATCTTGACAGATCATATCTGGCAGAGGATGCCACCGTTGTTGCCGCAGATACGGGCGAGTTTCAGCGCGACTTTGGCAATGCCCGGTTCACGGTGGACACGGGAAAGAGTCAGATTGCGGCAGGCTTTTTCCATGACGAGGTAATTACGACCAGAAATGTTGTATTCGACATCACGACACCCGTGGCGGCGGTGGCAGTTCAAAGTCTGGATGGCAATGACATTGCACAATCGCGTCAGATTTTGATTTCGATTTCAGGGCGAAGTGTTCCTGTCGAACCTCAATCAGCTGCCTTCCGGGTCGAACCGGTTACGGGCATTTTGCAGATTACCGCCTCCGCTGACCTCAAACTGAGGTCCGTTGATCCGGGCCGGGCCCTTCCTCCAATGGCGCATCAATATGAAAATGGCAGGCACATAGTTGACCTGACAGAACTTAATGGTGCGCGCTGGCTTTATCTTGATCTGTTGCAATAAAAAAAGACCGCCCCAAGGGACGGTCTTTTGAATTCGAGCGGTTTGGGATTAGAAGCCCAGACCTTCGTATTTCTTTTTGAACTTCGACACGCGGCCGCCAGCGTCCATCAAGCGCGACGAACCACCAGTCCATGCGGGGTGCACGGAGGGGTCGATTTCCAAGGCCAGCTGGTCGCCTTCGGCACCCCAGGTGGATTTCATCTGAACCACGGTGCCATCGGTCATTTTGACGTCGATGAGGTGATAATCGGGATGGATGTCTTTTTTCATCTTTCCGCTCCTTACGCCTCGGCGCCAGCCTTGGGCTTGTAGTTGGTGACCTCTGCGATACGCGCGGATTTACCACGGCGCGAGCGCAGGTAGTACAGTTTGGCGCGACGAACGCGGCCACGGCGGACAACGGTGATGCTGTCGATGTTGGTCGAATGCAGCGGGAACACACGTTCCACACCTTCGCCAAACGAGATTTTGCGAACGGTGAACGAACCGGCGATGCCGTTGCCACCTTTACGTGCGATGCAGACGCCTTCGTAGTTCTGCACACGGGTACGTGACCCTTCGGTCACTTTAAAGCCGACACGAATGGTGTCACCGGCTTTGAAATCGGGGATGTCTTTCCCCAGGGCGGCAATCTGTTCCGCCTCAAGCTGTGCGATTAGGTCCATCGCAGTTACTCCTATCTGCTCGTGGTTGGTCCACGAAGTTTGGGCACGGGCTGAGAGCTCTTGGTCTTCACCGGGTCCTGCGTACAGCCCGCCAGAGGTCAGATCGAATGTTCCTTTTGGTCCGGTCCGCCCTGTCGCGCCGGGGCTGAAGAAAGCCGGGCGTCACGTCAGGATGCAAACCAAAACACCGGAGTCGCGTAATGCGGCACCGGATTGCGCTGCTTTAAGGGCTTTGTGTGCAGGGATCAAGCCTAAACTGGCACGATTCACTGCGGATGACGGTGTGTTTTCGCCATCGGTCAAATACATCGTTGCCTTGGCGGCCAGATCAGGCATTCTGGGTTCAATTATCAGAGCAGAAATTTGATACAGGACCAAAAGATGCGCAAAGCACTCCTGCTGGCCGTCATAGCGCTTGCACTCTTCTCATGTGGCCGCCGCGGCCCCCAGCCTCAGGCGGTTGAACCGCAGGCCTTTGCGGACACGACCCCGCCTTCGATCATCTATCCCGCGTTTGGTGACGCCGACCCGCATGAATGGGAGGGTCGCCACCCCGGCCATTACCCGGTGCACGGGCTTGATGTATCGCGCTGGCAGGGGCCGATTGACTGGCGCACCGCCCAGAAATCCGGTGTCAGTTTCGCGTTCATCAAGGCCACCGAGGGTGGGGATTTCTCCGATCCGATGTTTGAAGAACATCGGCGCGGTGCACAGGCTGCTGGTGTGCCTTGGGGTGCCTACCACTATTACTATTTCTGCCGCCCAGCTCATGAGCAGGCCCGTTGGTTCATCCAAAACGTGCCCAAAGGGGCCGATCTGCCGCATGTGCTGGACATGGAATGGACGCCGCATTCCAAAACCTGCACCCTGCGCCCCGATGGGCGAACCGTCCGGGCCGAGGCAAAAAAATTCCTGGATATTCTGGAACGCCATTATGGGCGCCGCCCGATTGTCTATACAACGGTCGACTTTTACCGCGACACCGACATTGGCCGGCTGCCCAAGACCGAGTTCTGGCTGCGTTCGGTCGCCGGACATCCTCGCAATGTTTATCCAAGCGCGATCTGGCGGTTCTGGCAGTATACCGGCACAGGTCTGGTGCCGGGGGTTCAGGGCAAGGTCGACATCAACACCTTTAATGGTACGCCTGAGACTTGGGCGCTCTGGAAAGCGACCCGCTAGCCTTAGTCGTTGTCCTTGGATTTCTGATATGCATCCCAAAGATCGGGCCGCCGTTCGCGGGTGATCTCTTCCGACATCTCATGACGCCAGTCCGCGATGCGACCGTGGTGGCCCGACATCAGAATGTCCGGGATCGGACGGCCTTTCCAGTCTGCGGGGCGGGTGTATTGCGGATGCTCCAGCAGGCCGGAGGAGAAGCTTTCTTCCTCAGCCGAAGCCTGATTACCCAGAACGCCAGGGATCAGCCTCACCGTAGCGTCGATCAGGGCTTGCGCCGCGATCTCGCCTCCGGTCATGACGAAATCGCCCAAGGAAACTTCTTGCACGCCGTAATGCTCAAGCACCCGCTCATCGACGCCCTCGAACCGACCACAAAGCAAGGTCATGCCATCGCAGCGCGCCAGACTCTGCATCATCTGCTGGTCCATCCGTCGCCCGCGTGGGCTTAGGTAGATCAGTGGCCAGTTGCCCCGGATGCCTGCCATCGTGTGCTCGATGGCCTCTCCCAGCACATCGGCACGCAGGACCATGCCCGCACCGCCACCTGCAGGGGTGTCATCCACATTGCGATGCTTGCCAACCCCGAACTGGCGCAGATCGACGGTTTCCAATTGCCACAGCCCTTCCTGCAGAGCCTTGCCGGTCAGGCTTTCGCCCAGCACTCCGGGAAAGGCCGAAGGGAAAAGGGTGATGATCTTGGCCTTCCACACCCCATGCAGATCGGGCGTCGGCGTCATCAACTCGCGCGGCTTCAGCGTCGGGCGGATGGCTTTGCGGCCATGGGACTTTCCAGGTTTTTCTGTCATCTTAAGCCGATCAGGTCATTTTGGACGCGTTGAACCAGAGCCGCTTTTTGGTCGATCAGCGCCGCGTCGTCCAGAGCCGAGCGGTTCATCTCTAACATCTGCTGCAGGATATCTTCGGGCAGTCGTGGGTTGGATCGGGTCGGGCCGACCAATTCGGCGGCCTTGTCCTTGGGTAGGTCCAGGAATTCGGCAAAGGTATTTCCGGGTCCATAGCGCAGGCCCTGCAGGTCTTCCAGCCATTCGGTTCGGACTGACACTGAGGGCAGGCGATCCCGCACCGCCTCTGCCGCGATCTGGGGTGAGGGCACGGGTTCAAGCCGCGCGCGGTAGGTTTCAAAATCCTGGATCAGGCGCGAGCGCTGCAGATCATGCGCCCACAGGCTGCGCAGCCAGCTTCCACGCTGCCGCAGTGAGTAGTAGAGCGTGATATGCACATCTTTGCCAGCGAACCGGTCTCGGATCAGGCCAACCAGACAAGAGGCAAGCTCGGGCGCGGCTTCATATCCCACCGCTACATTGCGGCTGGGGCGCAGGCCCGAAAAGTTTTCTTCGCTCAAGACCAGCCCGCGTTTCTGGCCGAATTCCAGCGAATTCAGAAAGTGCCGCATCTGATCCTTGAAATCACTCATCGCGCCGGGTGTGCCATAGACCGAATAGCGCGTAGCGGCCTCGGACAGGCCGGTTTTCCGGGTTCTGTAGGGCAGAACCAGCGCATGGTGCGGCCAGATCAATGAGCGGTTTTCGAACAGAAAGGACTGTACCGCCGTCGTCCCGGTCTTGTGAAGACCCAGATGCAGCAGCACACGGCGCATTACAGCAGGCCCTCGGGCGGATCAGCAACGATGCGGCCTTTGTCCAGATCAACTGTAGGTACCGACTCCAGCGTGAAGGGCAGCAGCACGGTGGCTTTCAGACCAGGACCGTGCAGTTCCAACAGGTCCGCCGCGCCGTGGTTCTGAACTGACTTCACCCGGCCCAACAAGGTGCCGCCGGTGTCATAGACCTCAAGCCCGATCAGATCGGTGTGGTAGAACTCATCATCCGGCAGCGACGGCAATTGATCGCGTCGCGCATAGAGGCGCAGACCGTTCAGCGCATCCGCCTCTTCTTTGGACTCAATCCCACCCAGCCGTGCGGCGAAACCATTCTTGATTGCGCGGGTCAGGACCACCGGATAGCGCTCCTTTCCAGCCTCATCGGTCAGCGGCGAATAGCCCTCGATATCCTCAGGGACGGCGCAGAAGCTTTTCAGCCGCACCTCCCCGCGCACCCCATACGAGCCCGCGATACTGCCCACGCAAATCAGATCACTCATTTTGACCATCCGTCACACATAGCCCGTCCCGCCATTGCCCGATCACCTCGCACGCCTCGCGCTGGTTCGAGCGTTCGAAGAATACGCCCACAATAAAGGCGATCGCCAGCAGTATGGGAAGCCGTAACAATCCGAACATGCCTAGCGCACCTCGATGGGCAAAGTGTCATTGCGGTTTTCCCAGCCGACCTGTTCCAATTCAGGCGTATCCGAAACGCATTCGGGTCGGCCAACACAGAAATAACCGATCAGCCGCCAGTCCGCGGGCACATCCAGATCGCGTGCCATCTGGTCCGGATCTAGGATCGAGACCCAGCCTAGACCCAACCCTTCTGCCCGCAAGGCAAGCCAGAACAAGGTGATGGCAGAGACCACAGAATAGCGCCGCATCTCGGGCATAGTACCCGCGCCCAGACCTTGGCCTTTGTCGGTGGCATCGTCGCAAAACACGGCCAGCTGCACCGGGGCTTCTTTCATCCCGGTCAGTTTCAACTGGCTATACAGCTGCGCCTTTTCGCCGGAATATCCGGTCAGCGCCTGTTCGTTTGCGGTTTGGAAATTCTTCAGCGCCGCGTCACGCGCCGCCTGAGTTTCGACGCGGATCACACGCCAGGGTTCGCTCAGCCCCACTGAAGGGGCCAGTCGAAACGCGTCGAGGCAGCGCATTAGCACTGCCTCGTCTACCGCGTCCATGCGGAACCGGCGCACATCGCGCCGGAGCCGCATCAACAGATCGAACTGCGTGCGAAAATCGTCGGTAAAAGCCTGATCCCGCACGCGCCCGCCTGCTTATTCTTCTGCCGCAGCTTCTTCAGCCGGTGCAGCAGCAGCTTCAGCCGCCTCAGCAGCTTTGGCCGCTTTTTCTTCTGCGCGTTCCTGAGCTTTCTTGCCCGGAGTACCCTTGTTGGGGTTGTTGCGCTCGGCCTTGTCGCGTGCGCCAGCAGCTTCCAGCATGCGTGCGATACGGTCGGTGGGCTGTGCGCCCTGATCCAGCCAGTACTGGATGCGCTCCATGTTCATTTTCACGCGCTCTTCGCTGTCTTTCGGCAGCAGCGGGTTGTAGGTGCCCAGTTTCTCGATGAAACGGCCATCGCGCGGCATACGGCTGTCAGCCGCAACAATGCGATAGAAGGGACGCTTTTTCGAGCCGCCGCGGGCGAGACGAATTTTCATTGCCATGGTGGTATCTCCTTTGAATGGCGTATCCGGCGTAGGTACCGGTTAGTTCTGATGTTTCTTATGGTGTCGGATGACTTCCTGAATGATGAAATTCAGGAAAGCCTTGGCGAAATCGGGGTCCAGATCGGCCTCTTTCGCCAGGTCTTCTAACCGTGCGATCTGCGCAGCCTCGCGCGAAGGATCGGACGGGGGAAGGTCGTGTGCGGCCTTGAGCTTGCCAACAGCCTGCGTGTGCTTGAACCGCTCGCCCAGCGTATAGACAAGGATCGCATCCAACCGGTCGATGCTTTCGCGGTGATCCTTCAACAGCGCGGCAGCTTGTGTCACGGGGTTGTTCATTGGCCGGTCCTCTCGGTGGTCAAATCAATCTGCGGATGGCGCCAGATCTGAGCATGCTTGCCCAGTAGCTCGGCCCTTTCAATCTCCAGCGTTGCGCCTAGCCGTTCGGCCAAAGCGCGCGAGCGGTCATTGGCATGAGCGATGTATGAAATCACACCGTTCAGGCCTTGATGCCGCGCCGCAAAGTCGCGCGCAGCTTGGGCTGCCTCAAAACCAAGTCCCTTGCCTTCGGCCTCAGCCATCAGCGTCCAACCTAGTTCAGGTTCGGCCCAACCGGGGACGTAGATCATGCCGGCCCAGCCGACAAATGCGCTGCTGGCCTTTTCGGTCAGGTGCCACAGGCCATAACCACGCAGCGCCCAATGGCCCAACCGGTTCGACAGAGAGCTCCAGCTTTCCAGCGCGTCCTTGGGGCCGCCGACCATATGGCTGCGCTCGGTCGCGAAGAATTTGGTCATCGCGGGCAGATCGTCCAGGTGCGGCGCGCGCAGGATCAGTCGTTCGGTCTCGACGGTGGGGATGGTAAACGTGGTCATGCGTATGCCTCCACGCCGCCATTGACCAGATCACCTGGCGAAGGATGCCGCCAGATTTCCGAAGTGCCATATTTAGGGTGCTCATAGTGATATTCGAACTGAGCACCCATCCGCTTGGCCACGGCCTTGCTGGCGGTATTGTCCAGATCGATCAGAGAGATCGAGGTCGCCCACCCCAGAACATCATAGGCATAGGATCGAGCAGTCAAAGCGGCCTCGGTCGCATATCCTTTGCCGGTGGCGTGGTTCAGCAGGGTCCAGCCGACCTCGGGCTCGGGCCAGCCTTCGGGGAACCACAGTCCGATACGGCCAACATAGGTACCGGTGTCTTTTTCATCGACGCTCCAATAGCCATAGCCGCGCACGGCCCAATGGCCCAGAAGCGAGGCGAACACCCGCCACACTTCATCCCGGCGCAACGGTCCGCCGACGAACCGCGCGGCGTCGGTGGCAAAGAACGCCGTATCCGCGTCCAGGTCAGCCTCGGACGGTGCGCGCATGATCAGGCGTTCGGTTTCGAGCGTCGGGATCGGCAGAGCGAATTTCATGCCTCCACCTCGCCGTGCCGCCAGACATGTTGTGTTGGACCAATGGCGCTTTCGGCAACGGCGTCGCGAGTCGCACCCAGACGCTGCGCCAATGCGTTCGAACGTGTGTTGGACTGCGAAACATAGCTTACGAACCGGCCGGTCCCCAGCAGATCGAAGCCAAAATCGCGAACAGCGCTGCACGCTTCAGTCGCGTAACCTTGCATGCGGAACTTGCTTCCGAACATATAGCCAAGCTCGGGCTCGTGGTCGTCCCATTCGAGGCCCAGAATGACGAAGCCAATGACCTGATCGTCGTCCTTTAGCGAGACCGTGAACAGGCCATGCCCATGCAAAAGCCAGCCCGATGTGTAGTAGGAAAACTCAGTCCAGGCGTCCTGTTCGCTATCGCCAAAGCTGTCCTTGCAGATCGACGTCCATACCGGCAGGTCGTCCAGAATAGGCGCGCGCAGAACCAGCCGCCGGGTCTGAATGACCGGCAGGGCTGCGCGATATTGCGCTGCTGCCATCGCCGCCTTTCCGGACGGGGGCTGGGTGCAGCGTGCTGACGTCACTTTTTCTTACCAAAACCACTTAGCCCCGGGGGCAGACCCATGCCGCCACCCAGTCCGGGCAGACCGCCGGGCATTTTGCCGCCCATTGCCTTGGCGGCCTGTTCCAGCGCCTTGGGGTCCATACCTGCAGCCATTTCCTCTGGCGAGGGACCACCTTTGCCGAACATGCCTTTCATGGCCTGTTTTAGCATCTTGCCTTTGCCCATCTTGCCCATTTTCTTCATCATGTCCGACATCTGCCGGTGCATCTTGAGCAGTTTGTTGAGGTCGCTGACTTCCATCCCCGAACCCGCCGCGATGCGTTTCTTGCGGCTTGCCTGCAGCAGTTGCGGGTTCGCGCGTTCGCGTTTGGTCATGGATTGGATCATGGCGATCTGCTGGCGCAGGATCTTGTCATCCAGACCGGCCTGATCCATCTGCTTCGCCATTTTGCCCATGCCCGGCATCATGCCCATCATGCCCTGCATGCCGCCCATCTGGATCATCTGTTCAAGCTGCATTTTCAGGTCGTTCATGTTGAACTGACCTTTGACCATGCGCTTCATCATGCGCTCGGTCTGTTCCATCTCCATCGTTTCCTGGGCTTTTTCGACCAGAGCAACGATGTCGCCCATGCCCAGAATACGACCGGCGATCCGGTCCGGCTCGAAGGTTTCGAGCGCGTCCATCTTCTCGCCCAGACCAACAAAGCGAATGGGCTTGCCGGTGACCGCGCGCATAGACAGCGCCGCACCGCCGCGCCCATCGCCGTCCATCCGGGTCAAGACCACGCCTGAGATGCCGACCTTGGCGTCGAACTCCTCGGCTACCTCAACGGCGACCTGACCGGTCAGACCGTCAACCACCAGCAGGGTCTCGCGCGGGTCAACCGCGTTGCGGACCTGCTCGACCTCGTCCATCAGGACTTCGTCGATATGCAGACGGCCCGCGGTGTCGAGCATGTAGACGTCATAGCCGCCCAGCGTTGCCTGCTGTTTGGCGCGCTTGGCGATGTCGACCGGTTTCTGGCCAGGTACGATCGGCAGCGTATCGACGCCGACCTGCGTGCCCAGAACGGCCAACTGATCCATTGCCGCCGGGCGATAGACATCGAGCGAGGCCATCAGGACCTTCTTGCCCTCTTTCTCTTTCAGGCGTTTCGCCAGCTTACCGGTGGTGGTCGTCTTACCCGAACCCTGCAGACCGACCATCAGAATCGGGGCAGGCGGGTTGTCGATCTTCAGCGCGCCGGGGTCTTCTTCGCCACGCAGAGTGTCGACCAGAGCGTCGTGCACGATCTTGACGACCTGCTGGCCGGGGGTGATCGACTTGGTGACTGCCTGACCGGTCGCTTGCTCCTGTACTTTCTTGACAAATTCGCGGGCCACCGGCAGCGAAACGTCGGCCTCAAGCAGGGCAACGCGGACTTCGCGCAGGGCGGTTTTGACGTCTTCTTCGGACAGAGCGCCTTGTTTTGTCAGCCGGTCAAAGACGCCAGAGAGGCGTTCGGATAGATTTTCAAACATGCCTTCGGCCTCCTTAGCCGGTTATCTGGTGGCGTGCCCTAGATAGGACGCGTCGGTTAAATGCACAAACGCCCCCACGGGCGAAACTCGCTGGTGGGGGGCGATCCCTGAACGACTCAAGGGACCGGAAGATCAAACGCTTCCGGATGTTGGCGGCGATTTAGGCCGATTGGCTGGCAGAGTCAACCTTGCGTGCTGGAAGCCAGTCATTGACCGCATCCACCAACCGATGCGCACCGCGCCCGCTGGAATAGGCCTCAACAATGAGATGGCGTCCGGCGCTCATGCCTTCATCCAGTATCAGGACAGGGCGATAAAGGGTCGAGGTGCCATTGTCGCTACGTGAGGTCGTGCTTTCGGTTTCCGCGTGCGAAAGGTTTGAAAGAACGTGCTCCACTTGTTCGTACCCAAAGACCGACTGCCTGCGAATAGTGATGCTGTTCTTATCGCAGTCCAGAATGACCTGCACACGCCGGACGAAAGCGCAGAAGGCGCCAAACCCCAGCCCCCCGCCGAATAGTGCGAAGAAAATGCCGAACAAGATACCCTCGCCACCTTCACTGGCCATGAAGACGCCCGCGCCGACAAATGCCAGAATGAATAAAATCAGCGTGATGCCGATGAACCATGGCGTATTCGACAGGATCAGTTGGTTCTGAGTGTTGCGCGTGACTTTCATGGCGGCACGCTAGCACCGAAAACAGCGCCTGTCGTGTCTTGAATTTATCCGTCTGTTGAGCGATGAGCGCGCTATACGAGGAGGTTCCCATGGACGCATCATCCGGATTTCAGGATACATTACCGCTTAGCTCGGATGCGCTTTTGGCGCAGCTAGATGAGTGGGGGCTGTCCTATCGGTTGCATACTCATATCCCACTGCGCACGGTCGAGGACGCCAAAGGGGTCGAGGGCCAGTTCATAGTGCCGGGCGAAAACACGCTGCGGCTTAAGAACCTGTATCTGCGCGACAAGAAAAAGCGGAACTATCTGGTGACGCTGGAACAGAGCCGCGAGATCGACCTTAAGGCGCTGGGCGCGGAGTTGGGGATTGGCAACTTATCCTTCGGCTCGGCGGATCGGCTGTTTCAGAACCTCGGCATTCGCCCTGGCGCGGTCAGCCCGCTGGCGATGATCAACGGGGTTGAGAACAACGTTAAGTTTTTTATGGACGCCGCCGCGCAGCATGCCGACGTCATCAACATGCACCCTTTGGTCAACGACCGAACCGTTGTTTTGTCGCGCGAAGACCTGATGGCGTTCTTTGATAAGATCGGATGCGAGGTGACCTGGCTGCCTTGATCACCCCTCAAGCGCTTCTTTCAAAGCGGCAGCGACATGGGCGGCAGACGGGTTGATGAACAAGTGGCCACCCGCCTCGAACACCGGATCGTCCAGATGGTCGGGGAACGCCAGAGGCAACTCAGTGCAGGCCAACAAAATCGCAGTTCCAGGCGCGGCATGCTTGTTGCAGAACGCCAGCAGGCGCGCATGTGCGGTGTCAGATGCGCCACCGTAGAAATCACTGTCGATCATCGCCTGCATCTCGGCAATCTCGGGCTCGGGCAGGCGGGCGTTTGCGGTGATGTTTTCGGCGGCCAGTCGGTCGGCGTAGTTACGGGCTTGCATGGTGACTGTCGTGCCAAGGACCAAAGCTTTGGTCGCTCCGGTCGAGGCGGTCGCGTCGGCAGTTGCGTCAAAAATGCTGAGAATGGGCATCGAGACACCCTCGCGGATCGCATGAAGACGCGCATGGGGAGTATTTGAGGCGATGATGCCGAAATCACAGCCTGCGTTTTGCAACGTCAGCAGGGCCTCACGGAACACCGCGTCGAAGGCGGACCAGCTTTCCTCATCACCGGCCACGCCGCGCAAGGCGCGGGTTTTGGCTTGGGTGACGGATTCGATGGTCATGGGTGGGATGGGCAGCGGCGATCCGTGGCCGCGTTCAGCGAAATATCGACCCGCGCCTTCAGCAATCGCTCGGTAGTAGTCGACGGTTGAGGCCCAGCCAACACCGCCCAATATTCCAATCTTCTTCATGTGAAACGCCCAGTCTGCTGAATTGCCTCGGCGCAGACTGGACGGTTCAGGGGGGTCAGGTCAATCAGGCCGCCAGTTCAGTGACAGCTTTCTGCGCATTGGACAGGGTTGTTTCGGGGTCCAGTGCCATGCGATCAGCGGCGATGACCTCCACATCATGGATGCCGATGAAGCCCAGAACATGGCGCGCATAGGTGGTGGCAAAGTCAATCTCGGACCCGACAGCGGTACCACCCGAGGCTACGGCGAGGATGGCGCGTTTGCCATCCAGCAGGCCTTTCGGACCTTCCTCGGAATAGGCGAATGTCAGACCCGCGCGGGCGACCAGATCAATCCAGGCTTTGAAGGCTGCCGGGACCGAGAAGTTGTAGATCGGCAAGCCGATGACGATGGTATCCGCCTTTTGCAGTTCCGACACCAGCTCGTCCGACAAGGACAGAACGTCCTGCTGGACAACGTCGCGCTGATCGGCGGGGGTGAAATTGGCAGCGATCCAGTCTTCGGTGATAAGGGGCAGGGGAGAGGCGAGATCGCGGCGGATAATACGCCCGGCGTTCAGGTGGCGAACCACGCGTTCGGACAGATCGCGGGTGGCTGAACCGGTGCGGCGGGCTGAGGCGTCGATGTGCAGGATGGTTTTGGTCATTTCGGAGGTCCTAAACTGTGGAATTAGCTTCTGCCGCCCCAATATGGCTGTTGCGAATGTGAACAAAACTCGGATATATCAACAAGCATTGTTAGAATTTGCACAGTGGAATAGATGCAATGGACAATTGGGATGAAGTAAGAACCGCCTATCAGGTGGCGCGCATGGGAACGGTCAGCGGCGCGGCGGATGTATTGGGCGTACACCACGCCACCGTGATCCGCCATATCGACGCGATCGAGGCGCGGCTGGGCGTCAAACTGTTTCAGCGTCATGCGCGCGGCTATACACCGACCGAAGCAGGTAAGGATCTGTTGCGTGTCGCGCAGGCGACCGAAGATCAGTTCAACCAGTTGGTTGGCCGCATGAAGGGGCGCGGAGATGATGTCTCGGGCGAACTGGTGGTGACCTCGCTGGCCTCGCTTGCGCCTTTGATCGTGCCGACCTTGAGCGAATTTCAGCAAGCCCATCCGGGTCTGATTGTGCGCTATCTGACCGGCGACCGCCTGTTTCGACTGGAATATGGCGAAGCGCATGTGGCTATTCGCGCAGGGGCCGCACCGGATCAGCCGGACAACGTGGTGCAGCCTTTCATCGCGCAAGAAGTCGGGCTGTTCGCGAGCAAAGGCTATATCGCACGACACGGTAAACCTTCGAGCGTCGAGGATTTCGCCAATCACCACTTCGTCGGCAATGACGACGAAAACAGCCGCGCGCCGTTTTCCCGCTGGCTGCGTGCCAATGCACCGGAACAGGCGATCACCTTCCGCTGCACCAACAATTTCTGCATGCGAGAGGCGGTTCTGGCCGGGGCCGGTATCGGTTTCATGGCCCGGTGGGAGGCCATGCGCGACCCCGATCTGGTTGAGGTGATGGAGCCTCTGCCCGAATGGTCGGGCAAGCTGTGGCTGGTGACCCATGTGGATTTGCACCGCACAACTAAAGTCCAGGCGTTTTTGTCCTTCCTGAAAGAACAATCCAAAGGTTGGCTGCCGTGACACCACAAGCGCGCGGCCATCTTGCCATGCTGACATTTTCTGCCCTGGTTGCGGGCAGTTTTTCGCTGGGTTCAATGGCAGCGAATGAAATCGCGCCCTCGGCAATCACTGCGGCACGCTTTGCCATTGCGGCAGTGGTGATCGGCATCGCCGCCCTTGCCACAACAGGCATATCGCGCAGCGCAACACAGGCCCCCTGGCGCTATCTGGTCCTGGGCGGGTTGTTTGGGTCGTATTTCGTCTTGATGTTCTACGGCCTCAAAACCGCGCCACCGGTCAGTGCGGCTGCGGTATTTACCTTGACGCCGGTCATGTCGGCTCTGGCTGGCTGGGTGCTGCTGCGTCAGATCACTACCGCGCGCATGGCGCTGGCCCTGACCGTTGGCGCAGTCGGCGCGCTTTGGGTAATCTTCCGGGCTGATTGGCAGGCTTTTCAGGCCTTCGAGATCGGAGGCGGAGAGATCATCTATTTCTGGGGATGCGCTGCCCACGCCGTCTATACCCCGATGGTGCGTCGCCTGAACCGGGGAGAGCCTGCGGTAGTGTTTACCTTTGGAACACTGGTGGCCGGGTGCCTTATCCTGACGCTGTGGGGCTGGTCCGATATCCGCGCGACCGATTGGGCGAACCTACCCAGGATTGTCTGGGTAACGCTGCTCTACATTTCGCTATTCGCGACGGCGGCCAGCTTTGTACTTGTTCAGTTTACGGCGCTGTGTCTGCCTGCAGCCAAGGTCATGGCTTATACGTATCTGATTCCCAGCTGGGTCATCTTGTGGGAGATCGGGCTCGGGCGCCCTGCACCAACGGCCTTGGTATTGGTCGGAGCGGCTTTGACAGCCGTTGCGTTGCTGATGCTGCTGAAGGGAGAAGACACTTCTTCCAAACCTGTTCTGACAATGGATTGAATCTTGCCTTCTGAATCGGGTCTGGCAAGTTGGCCGGTACTAAGAGCTATTTGAGTGCGGAGTTTCGCTATGAAATCAACCCTCCTTGTTCCTGTGCTGTTTGCCTTGTCCGCTTGTGCAACCGGAGGAGCGAACGACGCCGCGCAGGCTGACCTGCAGGCAAGCTGCGAGGCTCTGGTAGGTGCTGAAACCGGGACCGGGCCAAGTGGTGTCAAAGCAATCTCGACGCAATCCGGACCGACTGGCTCGGTCACCAGTGTTTTCGTGGCAGGGGCAGAGGCGCCATGGCTTTGCCGGGCCGATGCGACCGGCGTCGTGACCGGGGTCGAATACAGCCGAGAAGGTTAGGCTAACAGCTCCCAGCGCCTTTGAGGCAGGTCAAAGTGGTTATATGCGAATTTCTCTATGCTTTTTGGCGAGGAGGAAGACGCAATGTTCAAACATATTATGGTCCCAGTCGACCTGCACCTGCCACCCGAGGTCAAGAAGGCGACTGAAGTTGCTGCACAATTGGCCAGTTGGCAAGCCGCCAAAGTGACCGTCGTAAGTGTCACGGGCACCCAGCTCGGGGATGTTAATCTGTCGAAAGACGCAATTGAGCAAAAGCTGCAGGACTGCGCTAGTGAGATTGCAGAACAAAGCGGCGCTCCGGTTGCCACGCGCAACATACACTCGGTCGATGTCGCTGCCGAAGTCGATGGCGATCTGACCCGCGCGGCAGAAGATATTGGTGCTGATCTGATTGTGGTAGGTACTCACGCCCCAAGGATCACAGACTATATCTTTTCCAGTCATGCCGGTTATCTGGCCAAACACGCCAGTATGTCTGTTTTTGTGGTGCGTTGAAACTCAGGCCTCGTCCGAGGGCAGTTCGACCTCGAGGAACCGCTCGAACGCATCCAGATTGACCGGTTCGAACTGTCCGAAACCCTGCATCCAGACCGACGCCGCACGCAGAGCGTCAGGCTCTAGCTTGCACCACTTAACCCGCCCTCGTTTTTCCTGAGAAATCAGCCCAGCCTTGGTCAGGATCACCAAGTGTTTTGAGATCGCAGCCAATGACATGTCGAACGGTTCAGCCACGTCGGTGACGGCCATATCGTCCTCCAGCAGCATCGCAAGGATGGTGCGGCGGGTTGGGTCGCCGAGGGCCGCAAAAACAGTGTCGAGGTCGTTGGACATGGCTCATTCCTAAAGCGCAAGAACCGGTTTGACAATTTTCGCTGCAACGACAAGGTGCCAGCAAACAAAAAAGGTTTGGGAATGGCACTGAAATACTGGTTAGTGATTTGCATACTTGGCATCGGCTGGGGCATGTCATTCATGTTCAATGCCATTCTGCTGCGCGAGCTTGGGCCACTGTCGGTATCGATGGGGAGGGTGGGTTTTGGTGCGTTGGGGTGCTGGGTCTATGTGTTGGGCGCCCGTTTGCAAGTCAATCTGACCTTCGGTCGTGCAGCCGGGTTGCTGGGATTTGGCGTGCTCAGCTATGCAGCTCCATTTGCCTTTTATGCCCTGGGTCAACAGCATATTGGCGCGGGTGTCGCAGGGATCGTGAATGCCACGACGCCTGCTTTTGCGGTTGTTGTATCGCATTTCTGGCCCGGAGGAGAGCGGGCGACCCTATTGAAATCCCTGGGCGTGGTCTGTGGTTTTGCGGGTATCGTAGTATTGTCGTTGCCGGTGCTAAACTCAGGCGCAAAATCCGAGTTCTGGGCAATTCTTCTCACCTTGTGCGCCCCTGTCTGCTATGCCTTTTCGGTCAACATCGCGCGCGCCTTCCGGGAAATGCCGCCGGTTGTTCTGGTCGCGCTGGCCCTGACGGGCGCGACACTGGCAATAGCTCCGCTAGCCTTGTGGCGCGAAGGCGTGCCCCATATCACCCGGATCGAAACCTGGGCTTCGCTGGCCGTGATCGGCTTTGTACTGACCTCCGCAGCCTTTATCGCATTCTACTGGCTTCTTCCCAAAGTGGGTCCAACGAATATATCGACGGTCACCCTGATCGCTCCGGTCTCTGCGCTGGTGCTGGGAACATGGGTGCTGAATGAGACGCTTCGGCCCGAGCACCTGTTGGGCATGGGGGCAATTCTTGTCGGGCTTTTGCTTATCGACGGGCGGATCGTCAGGCGCAGGCAGCGGGATGCAGTTGGAAAAGATCAACCGAAAGGTTGAATATGCAGAATTCGCCCAATTCGCCCGTTTGGCCTGTTTTAACGAATGGGATGATTTGAGTGAAGTTAGATTAATATTATATAAATCAATTTGTTAACGATGTTTTGGGCGGGCGGTTAACAGCGTTGACTCTGCGCCCTCAGACCCTTAGCACCCTACCCAAGACTGTGCGAGGGAAACGCCCGTGACCGATGATGACCAAAAGCAGCGTATGGCGCAGCTGGAGGCCAAGATCGACGCGGCAAAAAAGGCCAAAGCGCCCAAGCCTCGCGCAGATGCTGACGTGTCCGGGGGTGAGCTTGCCTGGAGGATGGTCATCGAAATGGTATCCGGTCTGGGGATCGGATTTGGCATCGGATACGGGCTTGATAGCCTGCTCGGGACGACCCCGATCTTTCTGGTGCTATTTACATTGCTGGGCCTTGTCGCGGGCGTGAAGGTTATGCTCCGCAGCGCGAAAGAGGTTCAAGAGAAACAAACGGCTGCAAATGCGGCCGAGAAGGACGAGAGGGACTGAACGTGGCGACCGAGACCACCGCAGCAGAAGGCAGCAGCCTGGTATTCCACCCGATGGACCAGTTCATCGTCAAGCCGTTGTTCGGCGACGGTGCGGTTGGCATGTTCACGGTCACCAATGTGACTCTGTGGCTGTTCTTTGCCGTATTGGCCGTGGTGGCTCTGTTGGTTCTGCCAACGTCCAAGCGCGCGATCGTCCCAAGCCGCATGCAGTCGATTGCAGAACTGGCCTATGGCTTCATCTACAAGATGCTTGAAGACATTTGCGGCAAGGAAGGCGTCAAGTTCTTCCCCTATGTCATGACCTTGTTCATGTTCATCGTAACCGCGAACTTCTTGGGCCTGATCCCGACCTCGTTCACCACCACATCGCATTTTGCAGTCACCATCCCGCTGGCTTTGGCCGTGTTCCTGACCGTGACCATTCTGGGTTTTGTCAAGAACGGTGCAGGGTTCCTCGGTCTGTTCTGGGTCTCCAGCGCGCCTTTGGCGCTGCGTCCGATCCTGGCGATCATCGAGCTGATTTCGTACTTTGTACGCCCCGTCAGCCACTCTATTCGTCTTGCTGGTAACGTCATGGCTGGCCACGCGGTTATCAAGGTTTTCGCAGGCTTCGCCGCGATTGCCGTGATCTCGCCCGTGTCGGTTCTTGCGATTACAGCAATGTATGGTCTTGAGGTCCTGGTGGCCTTCATTCAGGCCTACGTATTCACCATTCTGACCTGTGTTTATCTGAAAGATGCACTGCATCCGTCGCACTAAGGTCCGAACACCCAACATCGAAACTTCCAATTCGTAAGGAGACACATCATGGAAGGCGATCTCGCACACATCGGCGCAGGCCTGGCAGCAATCGGTTCCGGCGCAGCCGCAATCGGGGTGGGCAACGTTGCAGGCAACTTCCTGGCCGGCGCCCTGCGCAATCCTTCGGCAGCTGCATCGCAGACTGCAACCCTGTTCATCGGTATCGCGTTCGCAGAAGCCCTGGGGATCTTCGCATTCCTGGTCTCGCTGCTGCTGATGTTCGCCGTATAATCTGCGGAACCTGATCCTTACGCGCAGATGGGCCCAAGCCATAGCGGCCCATCTGTTGTAAAGACTACGTTCCGACGGAGGATATCATGGCGACAGAACCTATTGCCGAAGAAGTAGCCGGCTCGTGCGTCGACTCCTATGGCTCTGCCATCGGGATGCCGCAGCTCTGCTTCGATTGGTTCCCCAACCAGATTTTCTGGCTGGTCATTACGCTGGTCGTCATCTTTCTGGTCCTGTCCCGCGTGGCCCTGCCGCGCATCGCGGCAATCCTGGCGGAGCGTCAGGGGACCATTACAAATGACCTGGCTGCGGCCGAAGATCTGAAGGCCAAAGCGGTCGAGGCCGAAGAGGCCTATAACAAGGCGCTGGCCGATGCCCGTTCTGAGGCACAGCGTATCGCAGCGGAAGCGCGCGCGGAAATCCAGTCTGGTTTGGATGATGCGATTGCCAAGGCGGACGCGGAAATCGCTGCAAAGGCGGCTGAATCGGAAAAGGCGATTGCCGAAATCCGTGCCGGTGCGCTGGAAAGCATTCAAGTGGTTGCCAAGGATACGGCGGCTGAACTGGTCACCGCACTGGGCGGCGAGGCGGATGCCAAAGCCATCAACAGTGCAGTAGACGCGCAGACGAAAGGATAAGTGACATGCGGAACACTCTTGCCCTTATCCTGACCGTTGGTGCCGCCAGCCCTGCGCTGGCTGCAAGCGGACCGTTCTTTTCGCTTGGTAACACCGATTTTGTGGTCCTGCTGGGCTTCATCGTTTTCATCGCGGTCCTGTTCTACTTCAAGGTCCCCGGCATGATCGGTGGTGCATTGGACAAACGTGCCGAAGGCATCCAGTCCGAACTGGACGAAGCACGTGCCCTGCATGAAGAAGCGCGTAGCCTGCTAGCCTCGTATGAGCGCAAGCAACGCGAGGTGCAGACACAGGCCGACGCCATCGTCGAAGCGGCGAAGCAGGACGCGGCATTGGCCGCTGAGCAAGCCAAGGTCGATCTGGAGAAATCCATTGCACGCCGTCTGGCGGCTGCACAGGATCAGATCGCATCGGCTGAGGCCTCAGCAGTCAAGGAAGTTCGCGATCAGGCCGTCACCGTTGCAGTTTCCGCAGCGAAAGCCGTTCTAGCCAAGCAAATGACCGCCACGCAGGCGAACAAGCTTATCGACGCATCCATCGCGGATGTGGGTGAAAAGCTCCACTGATCGCCCGGATCATATGAATTGAAAAACCCGAGGGCCGCGTAGCGCTCGGGTTTTTTTATTTTGTTGCTAGGGACTGCGCTTTGATCTGCGCCAGGTCACGACAAAAACAATTAGAGCGATCACGGTAATCAGGATCTCAACCTTGAAAGTCCAATGGTTGAGAAAAGACAATATCCAATGAGAGTGCGTCGCTTGCACTACGACCAGCGGATGCGTTGCGTCGGAGAACGGCCAGAGCCACGCAACCTCACCCGTGATCGAATCCAATAACATGTGAACTAACCCGCCTGCGCCCAGGAAGGTCAGAAAGGTTCCGATTTGTAGACGCCATTGCCGGATCAGGAGACCTAAAAGCAGAATGCTCGCCCAGATGATTGGTCGGTGCGTCAGGTAGGAATGATGATGGTGCCCGCGATCATCGATAAGATAAAACCAGAATATGTCTATGTCTGGCGCCACGGCTCCGATCATCGCAGCTGTAAATGCAAGCTTGCCCAGGTTCGGTGCGGTCGTTCGGAAGATCAAGTAGGCGCCCGGTAAATGTCCTATAAACATTAGACCTCGCCGGTCTCGTGCTTCAGTCGCTGCTGCGCGATTTCTTCATTGTGCAGGGCCTTCTGCTGATCGGCCATGCAACCTTTGACAAAATTCAGATGGTCCTCGACCGCCCGGCGCGCCCCCTTTGGGTCGCGGTCTTGTAGGGCGACGTTGATGGCGCGGTGCTGATCCAGAATGGCATCGCGGGTGGCGCGCTGCTGGAACATGATCCGGCGGTTGTAGAATACGCCCTGTCGCAGCAGATCGAACATCGACCGCATCATGTGCAGCATCACCACGTTATGGCTGGCTTCGATGATGGCCATGTGAAACTGGGCGTCCAGATGCGCCTCTTCTTCGGCAGCGTTACGCGCGTGGGCAGTTTCCATCTTGTCTAGTATGGTCTGCACCACTTTCAGATCGCTGTCCGATCCCATCCGCGCGGCGCGCTCGGCGGCTAGCCCCTCCATATCGCGCCGGAACGAAAGATAGTCGAACACCGCCTCGTCGTGATTGCCGAACAACCGGATCAAAGCGGGCGAGAAGGCCGAGCCCAGAACCTCGGCCACATAGATGCCTGACCCGGCCTTGGCGGTCAGCAATCCCTGATCCTGCAGATCAGCGATCGCCTCGCGCAGCGAAGGGCGCGACACGCCCATTCGCTCGGCCAGTTCCCTTTCCGAGGGTAGGCGCTCGCCGGGGCGCAGGATGCCGCGCAAGATCAACAACTCAATCTGGCGCACCACAGCCAGAGACAGTTTTTCGGTCTGAACTTTTTGAAAAGGCATCCGGCTAACATCTGAAATTGGTCAACTCACTTGACCACGATTACGGGGCGCGTTCAAGTCGCTCACAGAGGCTGAAATATTGGGTCAGTATTATTGACATAAGAGGTGCATTGCCTAGTCTGCGACCTAAGGGCGGAGGAGGCCCGCAACGATGGATCAGCTCTACGCCACCCGCGCATCCCGAATGAAAGCATCCGAAATCCGCGAATTGCTGAAGCTTCTCGGCGAGCCCGGTATCATTTCGTTCGCAGGTGGTATCCCTGACCCGAACCTGTTCCCGGCTGAGGCCTTTGCCGAGGCGTTCCAGAACGCGCTAGGCCCGGATCAACAGGCTCAGGCCTTGCAATACTCTGTCAGCGAGGGCTATGCGCCCTTGCGCCATTGGCTGGTTGGCTACATGCGCGGGATAGGTGTGGAGTGCGACATCGATAACATCCTGATCACCTCCGGTTCTCAGCAGGCGCTGGATTATCTGGGTAAGCTGTTTCTATCGCCGGGCGATACCGCGCTGGTCGGCTGGCCCACCTATCTGGGCGCGCTGAATGCCTTTGACGCTTATGAGCCGCGCTTCGACCAGCTCAGTGTCAACGGCAATCGTGGCGCGGCTGAGTACCGAGAAGCGGCGGATGGCAGTCCGATCAAGTTCGCTTATCTCTCCGCTGATTTCGCCAACCCGACGGGTGAGACCGTCGACCTGCGGGGCAGGGAAGCGCTGTTGGATCTGGCCGAGGAATTAGACTGTGCTGTGATCGAGGATGGGGCCTATCAGGCGCTGCGCTATGATGGCGACCCGATCCCCCCAATCATGGCGCTGGAACAGGCCCGCAAAGGCTCGATTGAGGCCTGCCGAACGATCTATTGCGGCAGCTTTTCGAAAACCCTGTCGCCCGGATTGCGCGTCGGTTGGGTCGTGGCTGCCAAACCGGTAATATCGCAACTGGTGTTGTTGAAGCAGGCCGCTGATCTGCATTCCTCGACCATCAACCAGATGGCTGTGTATCAGGTGGCGCGGGATTGTTTCGAAAGCCACGTTCCGATGTTGCGCCGCACCTATGCCGCCCGCCGCGATGCGATGTTGGAGGCGTTGGCCCAGC
Source organism: Ruegeria sp. O11 (assembly GCF_056535285.1). Taxonomy (NCBI): domain Bacteria; kingdom Pseudomonadati; phylum Pseudomonadota; class Alphaproteobacteria; order Rhodobacterales; family Roseobacteraceae; genus Ruegeria; species Ruegeria sp. O11. Next base: position 323,229 of record NZ_JBQERS010000002.1, read on the forward strand.
ATATGCCCGATGGTGTGGAATGGACCCGACCCGAAGGCGGTATGTTCATCTGGGTCACGTTGCCCAAAGAGGTGAACGGGGCCGACCTGCTGGTCCGGGCGCTTGAAACCGTCAAGTTGGCCTTTGTCCCGGGTCAGGCGTTCTACCCTGATGACACCGGTGCCAACACGATCCGGCTGAGCTTTTCCAATTCCGATGAGGATACGATCCGCGAAGGTATTCGCCGGTTGGGAGAGGTGATGCGCGCCTGATCTGGGAAAGGAATCATTAACCATATTGCCGCAAGAACGGGTGTATGATCCGTCTGCTTGCCTTCCTGCTTCTGGCTGCCTGTTCGGGCGGCACGCCTTATTTTCGCGAGTTGCCCGCGACGCGCATCTCGGTAAATGGCAGCGTGTTTGACGTCCGCGTCCGCAACGAACTGGCCGAAGCCGTCCGCGTGAACCCGCAATACGCCCCGCGCCTTGGTCCGATCCGCGATCGGGCCGCGCTGGCGATGGCGCAGGTCTCGGGCTGTCCGCTTCTGGACGTTCTGGGCGATGCGGCGGTCACTGTGGGCGTTCTGGGCTGCGACCAGGAACTGGGGGAAAAGCTGATTTTCGGAGCGCTCCTTCGCCGTCCTTATGAATGCGTCGATTATGGCTATTACGAAGATTACGGATATCAGGTCTTCGAATGCTCGCCGTATTGAGATACGCGAAACCCTGCGTAGTCTTGCCAAGATATTGTGGATAACTCGGCCAATCATCCCATATCCTGCGCAATCACGTTGACACCTCCCCCATCCGTTGCGCAGACTTCCTAACCATAGGAATCACACCAAGAGCAGCCATTGCGCTTTAGCAAACTCAAACTGACCGGCTTCAAAAGCTTCGTGGACCCGACCGATCTGATCATCGCGGACGGGTTGACCGGAGTCGTCGGTCCCAATGGCTGTGGCAAATCCAACCTTCTTGAAGCTCTGCGCTGGGTGATGGGCGAAAACCGCCCCAAATCCATGCGCGGCGGGGCGATGGAGGATGTGATCTTTGCGGGCGCGGCGACCCGGCCCGCAAGGAACTTTGCCGAGGTGATCCTGACCATGGATAACTCGGAACGTCTGGCGCCATCCGGCTTCAATGACAGCGACCAGTTGGAGATTGTCCGCCGCATCACCCGCGACGTGGGCAGCGCCTATAAGACCAACGGCAAGGATGTCCGCGCCCGCGACGTGCAGATGCTGTTCGCCGACGCTTCGACCGGGGCGCATTCGCCTGCGCTGGTGGGGCAGAACCGTATTGCTGAGCTGATCAACGCCAAGCCTCGCGCGCGCCGCCGCATTCTGGAAGAGGCTGCGGGCATCTCAGGCCTCTATCAACGTCGCCACGAGGCCGAGCTGAAACTCAAAGGCACTGAGGCTAATCTGACTCGCGTCGATGACGTGCTGGAACAGTTGGGCGGCCAGTTGGCGCAACTCGCCCGGCAGGCCCGTCAGGCCGCGCGCTACCGCGAGATTGGCGAACAGCTGCGTCAAGCCGAAGGGATGCTGCTCTATCGTCGCTGGAAAGAGGCCGACATGGCCCGCCAACAGGCCGAGGAAAAGTTGCGAGACCGGATCACTGAAGCCTCCCGCGCCGAGGCTGCCGCCCGCGAAGCCGCCGCGAAACGCGCCGAAATCGAGGAAACTCTTCCCCCCCTGCGCGAGGAAGAGGCCATCGCCGCCGCCGTCCTGCAACGTCAGCAGGTGCAGCGCGATCAGCTCTCGGATCAGGAAACCCGCGCGCGCCAGACGATCGAGACTCTGACCAACCGAATCCAGCAGTTGGGGAACGACATCGAACGCGAATCCGGCCTGAACCGCGATGCGGGCGAGATGATCGAACGGCTGGAATGGGAGGCCCGCGAGCTTGCCAAAGCCGCCGAGGGTTATGACGAGAAGGTCGCCGAGGCTGCGGAAATAGCCCGCGAGGCCGCCTCGGTTCTGCAGGATCGCGAAGATCACCTGTCGCAGGAAACCGAAGACATGGCGCGTCTGGTGGCCCGCCACCAATCGGCGCAGCGTCTGGTCGAGGACAGTCGCAAGACACTTGCCCGTTCCGAGGGTGAAGAGGAAAAGGCCCGCGCCGCCGCGGACGAGGCACGCAATGCGCTGACCCGTGCCAGTGAGGCATTCGAGACGGCGCAGGAGGGCGAAGAAGAAGCGCGCGAAGCCGCCGAGGCCGCCGAAGAAGCGCTGGCTGCTGCTGACGAGCTGCGCAACGACACGCAGGCCCGTGAAGCCGAGGCGCGCGCGCAACGCTCCGAGGCCGAGGGTGAGCTGGGTGCGATCCGGGCCGAGACTACCGCTCTGGCGAAACTCGTCGAACGCGACACGGCTGAAGGTGGGCAGGTGCTGGATTTGTTGCGTGTGAAAACGGGATATGAAAAAGCGCTGGGGGCAGCACTGGCTGACGATCTGCGTGCTCCGTTGGTCGAAGGTGACGGGCCTTCAGGTTGGGTGCAGGTGGCGGGCTATGACAGCGATCAAGCCTTGCCGGACGGAGCAGAGCCTCTGGCCTTGCATGTGTCCGGTCCCGACCGGCTCAGCCGCCGGATCGCGCAGATCGGTCTGGTCGATGCTGATCAAGGCGCGCGGCTCCAGGCCTCGCTGAAGCCCGGGCAACGGCTGGTCTCGCGCTCGGGCGATCTGTGGCGCTGGGACGGGTTCCGCGCATGGGCCGAGGACGCGCCAAGCGCCGCCGCCCTGCGGCTGGAACAGCTGAACAAGCTGGAAGCGCTGAAGCAGGAACTGACCCGCACCGAGGCGCAAGCCGATGGTGCCCGTGCCGCGCATGAGGCGCTGTCCCAGCAACTGGCCGACGTCACCGAAGCCGACCGTCGCGCCCGCGAGGCCCGTCGATCCGCTGATCAGCGCATGGCCGAATCCGCACGTCAGCTCAGCCGAGCTGAGGCGGATCGCAATCTGGCACAGGGCAAGCTGGAAACACTAACACTGGCTGTTGACCGCCATAAGGAAGATGCAATGTCTGCCCGCGCGCAACTGCGCGAGGCTGAGGGCGCGCTGACCGGACTGGGTGACCTAGACAGCGCCCGCGCGCAGGTCGAGGACATCAAACAGACGGTCGAGGCGGCAAGGATCACCATGCTGACCCACCGCTCGACCCATGACGAGTTGCGTCGTGAAGGTGAGGCTCGGACCCGGCGTTCGCAGGAGGTCACCAAGGACCTCAGCGGTTGGCGGCACCGTTTGGAGACGGCCGAGAAGCGGATTTCCGAACTGGCCGAGCGCAAGGAAAGCTCGGAAGAGGAGCTGTCCGAAGCAATGGCCGCTCCCGGCGAAATCGCCGAGGCTCGGGAAGAATTGAACGAGTTGATCGAAACTGCCGAAGCTCGCCGGGCCGAGGCCGCTGACAAGCTGGCGGAAGCCGAGACAGCGCAGCGCGAGGTGGTTATTGCCGAGCGCGAGGCCGAACGTCTGGCCTCCGAAGCGCGCGAGACCCGTGCGGCGGCAGAGGCGCGTTGTGATGCGGCCAAGGAGAGTGTGGTCGCAGCGGCGGAGCGGATTGCCGAGGATCAGCAACTGACACCAAACCAGTTGCTGAACCAGCTCGACACCAACCCCGATCAGATGCCCGCCGCCGACGCGCTTGAGGCCGAGGTCAATCGCCACAAACGCCAGCGCGACGCCATGGGCGCTGTGAACCTGCGTGCCGAAGAGGATAGCAAGGAAGTTCAGGAAGAGTTTGACACGCTGAACGGTGAAAAGGCTGATCTGGAAGAGGCGATCAAAGCCCTGCGCAGCGGCATCGCCAGCCTTAACCGCGAAGGCCGCGAACGTCTGCTGACCGCGTTTGAACAGGTGAACTCGAACTTCGCCATGCTGTTCAAGCACCTCTTCGGTGGCGGTGAGGCAAATCTGGTCATGGTTGAAAGCGACGACCCGCTGGATGCGGGTCTTGAGATCATGTGCCAACCGCCGGGCAAGAAACTCTCGACCCTCAGCTTGTTATCGGGTGGGGAGCAGACTTTGACGGCGACCGCGCTGATTTTTGGCGTCTTCCTCGCAAACCCGGCCCCGATCTGTGTGCTTGACGAGGTCGACGCGCCGCTGGATGACGCTAACGTCACCCGCTTCTGCGACTTGCTGGACGAAATGTGCCGTCAGACCGATACGCGCTTCCTGATCATCACCCACCACGCGGTGACCATGGCACGGATGGACCGGCTGTTCGGCGTGACGATGCAGGAACAGGGCGTCAGTCAGCTGGTCTCGGTCGATCTGAAAAAGGCCGAGCAGATGGTCGCCTGAACGATCACCGCAACGTTATGAGCCATCGCCCGCATATCAGGTTAGGCTGGCATCATGATCCGATACTTCATTCTCGCATTGCTGGCGGCAAATCCCCTCTGGGCTGCCGACTGGCCCACCAAGCCCGGCGACATCCCATTGTCACCTCAGGAACTTGAGGCGCTGGCAGGTCGCACATTAACTTTCTACGACGACGGCCAGTCCAAATTTTCGGCCGGAGGGGCCTATTCCTACACCTACGCCAGCGGAGATTCCGCCTTTGGCACGTATTCCATCGCCCAGGATGGCAGCGTCTGCATCGCCTATCGCAACGGATTCAGCCGTTGCGATCTGTATGTTCGCAGTGGGGAACGGTTGATCCTGATCGACGAGAAAGGTGACCGCTATCCGATCAAGAGCGAGTAAATGATCTATTTTTTCCAGCCAAAGCGACATATCGATAGAATTTATGATCGCATAGGGTGAAGAACGGGATAATTTTTAGCTGTTGAAGTTGTAGAATGCTCCAGATCAATAGATTTTATGGGGTTCACAAAATGTGCCGTTTTTTAGCTTGGGTTGGGGAACAGCGATATCTGGATGAGTTGATTCAAGAGCAGGAGCAATCGCTGGTCATTCAAAGCCGCAACGCATTGATAGGGAAGACACCGATCAATGCCGACGGGTTTGGCTTGGCCTGGTATTCTGATCGCGAAACGCCCTGTTTCTACAAGGATATTCATCCCGCATGGTCCGATGCAAATCTCAAACAACTGGCACATCACACACGATCACGACTGTTTCTGGCCCATGTGCGAGCGTCGACTGGCACCGCGACTTCGCGTAACAATTGCCACCCGTTCGGTGTTGGCAAATGGAGCTTCATGCATAATGGCCAGGCTGGTGGGCATGACCAAATCCGGCAAGAGCTCGACTCAATGATCCCGGCACATTTGTACGGGCACCGAATGGGTGCCACGGAAAGCGAGGCGATCTTTCTGATTGCTCATGGTGAAGGTCTGGATTCAAACCCGATCGGCGCAATGGCACGGGCCGTGGGGCGGGTGGAAGCGCTGTCCCGACAATGCGGGTCGTTGCCCTATATGCGGTTTGCGGCGTGCTGGTCAGATGGCAAGCGTGTATTTGCGGCGCGCTATGCGTCTGATCGTTATGCACCCAGTCTGCACTACCGGACCTCCGAAGACGGGATAGTGATATCGTCCGAACCGCTTGATGCAGACAGTGACGGCTGGGTTGAAGTACAACCCAATACCGCCATCGTCACAGAAGGCTCTGTGGTATCGATCCATGCGTTTGATCCGTCAGTGAAACGTGAACCGGCAAAGGTCGCCTAGGCGCTGATCCTCATAGCTGGTTCAACAGCTGTGTCGTTGGCCAGGCATCGGCCGGTAGACCTAGTCGTACCTGTTCGGCCTGCACCGCTGCGCGTGTTCCGGCCCCAAGGATGCCGTCGATCTTGCCCACGTCGTGCCCCCGTGCCTGCAGTTTTGTCTGCAACTGCTTCATCTGCGCGCCCGTCAGCGCCGGTGCGGGGTTGCCTGCGTCGTAGATCTGCGCGCCTTCCAGTCTTGTGCCGAAGTAGGCGGCGGTCAGGACGTAAACGAAGCTCTGGTTCCATTCGAAATAGACATCGAAATTCGGATAAGCGAGGAACACAGGACCTTTGTGTCCCTGTGGCAGGATCAGCGAGGCAGGCAGATTTGCCAACGACCCGCTGCGCGCCTGCACGCCCATCGCCTGCCATTCGGACACCGAGCGGGGCTTGCCAAGGCCAGAGAGAGACCAGTCCATTTGCGCGGGCACGGTGACCTGCTGCAGCCATGGCTGACCCGGTTGCCAACCCAGGTGTGACAGCATCTTGGCCCCGGACATCAGTGCATCCGGCGCCGAGGTTTTTAGCGAAACCTTGCCATCTCCGTCCCCATCCACGCCGTTTTCCAAAATGTCGCGCGGCAGCATCTGCACCATGCCAATCTCGCCCGCCCATGCGCCGGTGGTGCGGGTCGGGTCGAAATTGCCTTGTTGATACAGCTCGATGGCAGCGAAGATTTGCGGCCGGAACAGCTCGGGGCGGCGGCAGTCATGGGCAAGCGTCACCAGCGCGTTTCGGGTGTTGAAATCACCCTGAAACGCGCCGTAGTCGGTCTCAAAAGCCCAGAACGCTAGCAGCACACCTCGCGAAATGCCGTATTCACGCTCAATCCGGTCAAATACGGCATCGTACTTCTCTGACATGGCCTTGCCCCGGTCGATCCGGTTTTGCGAGATCAGGCGGCGCGAGAAGTCGATGAAGGGTTTTTGGAATACGCCCTGCGCGCGGTCGGCTTTCAGAACGGCTCCGTCCTGCCGCACGCCGTTGAAGAAGCTGTCAACGGTGGACTTGTCGAAACCCTGCTGAATGGCTTCGGCTTTCAGCCCTTTGACGAAGGTATTGAACCCACCGCCGCATTGGGCGAGTGCAGGCGAGGCGAAGAGGGCGGCGGCAATAAGGCCGGAAAGGAAACGCATAAGGCTGATCCGTCAGAATATGAAGTTGAAACCAACCCACACCGACACGAGCCCAAGCGCAAGCCCCCAAACCTGCCAGAGCATGCTGGATGCGCGAAAAACCTCTGCCGCGTCGATATCTTGCCGGGCATTCCCGTTCACCCAGGCGAGATCCCGCATCTGCCCGTCATAGCTGCGCGGCCCGGCCAGCGCGATATCCAGCGCGCGCGCCATCGCGGCCTCGGGCCAGCCTGCGTTGGGTGAGATATGGCGGCTTGCATCCTCTACCATTTCTCCCCAGCACGACCATTGGCCGGACAGCGCCACGATCAATACAAACGTCAGGCGTGCCGGGACAAGGTTCAGCAGATCGTCCAGCCGCGCCGCTGCCCAACCGAAGGCGCGGTACTTGTCGTTGCGATAGCCGATCATACTGTCGGCGGTGTTGACGACCTTGTAGACCAGCAGCCCCGGCAGACCCCCGACTAGAAACCAGAAGGCTGGGGCAATCACCCCGTCGCTCAGGTTTTCGGCTGCGCTTTCGATGGCCGAGCGCGCCACCTGCGCCTCGGTCATGTCCCGCGTATCGCGCGAGACGATCATGGCGACCTGAGCGCGCCCTTCGGCAAGCGAGGTCAACAGGCCTTCGCCAACTGCGCGAACATGGGTGATCAGGGATTTCTGTGCCAGAAGGATGGCGCAGACCACGATCTCGACGATCGGACCAAGCAGTGCCAGCAACCGGCCAAGGATGAGTGCCGCCACAACCAGGATGAGTACCGTCGCAAACCCTTTGAGGCGGCGATACGCACCAAGGTTCAGCCGGTTGTCTAGCCAGCCAATCGCGTTGCCCATCAACACGGCAGGGTGGCGAATCCGCGACCACAGCCAATCCGGCTCACCCAGTGCGGCGTCCAGACACAAGGCGCAGACCAATAGAAACGCGGTGCTCACAGCGCTGCTTCCAAACGGGCCCAGCCGTCTGCTGGCGGTAATCCAAGGCGCAAGTAGGTTCTGGAATAGGGGAATATACGGCTCCAGATATGCGCCCGTGCCAGCCGGTCCTGCCATGCGGTGGCATCGTCTACTTCATAGAGGCGGAACAGGCTGGTCCCACCGATCAACCGCGCACCTTGGGCCGTTACAAGCTGATCCAGCCGGGTTGCGTCATTTGCCAGACGCTTGCGGGTTTCATCGGCCCATTTTACATCGCGCAGCGCTTGCGTACCGATCCGCAGCGCCGGGCCGGAAACCGCCCAGGGTCCGGTCAGGTCATTCAATCGTGCAATCAGATCGGGATGGCCGATCGCAAAACCCAGCCGCAACCCGGCCAGCCCCCAAAACTTGCCGAAACTCTTCAACACCACGATGCCGGGCCGTTCAGCCAGATGGATCAGCGAAGCGTCGGGGGTGACGTCACAGAAGCTTTCGTCAATCACAGTCAGCAGGGCGTCGACATCCGTCTCTTGCCAGATGCGCCCATCGGGATTGTTGGGGTGCACGATGACGCGCGCCTCGGTGGGGCCGGTCTCGTGCACCGTCCAGCCCTGCGCGGTGAACGCGGCGGCATGTTCGTTATAGGTTGGCATCGTGATCTGCACGCGGCCCGCTTTGGCCAACGCGGGCAAGCGGGCAATCACCGCTGAAGCGCCGGGAGAGGGCAGAATCTCGGCCCCATCCGGCACGTTCCAAAACTCCCGCGCCGCGTCCGACAGGCGTTCGAACGCGCCATGATCGGGCAGTTCCATCCAGTCCGACTGCTGCAGGCCCGAGACCAGATAAGCGTGCGGGTTGATCCCCGTTGACAGGTCGATCCAGTCCGTGCGAACGCCCCCGAACCGGGCCATCGCGCCATCCAGACCCCCGCCATGATCGCGCGCGGCCCGAGGGTTCAATCTGTCATTCTGTCCAACCATCAGCCCCAGCCGGAATCGCCTATTTCGTATGCTTCAAGCGGATTTTTGCCGCTCATACAAGCGAATCCGCCAGTTCATGGCCCTGTGCGGGCGCTGTTAACACTTTGTTAAGGAAATCGCGTGATCACGGACAACAGGGGTCGGCACCACTCACCCTTATCACGTGCCGAGGTTGTTGCAAATGAAAGTACTGATTGTTGAGAGTAACCCCGATCTAGGTCGGGTCTGGCAACGGCATCTGCAAAGGCAGGAGGCCGAGGTCACTTTGGTTGAGACGCAAGAGGCTGCAATATTGGCGCTCTATGGCACAGCCTTCGATATCATCGTGTTGGATCTGGTTTTGGAAACCGGCAGCGCCTTGGCAGTTGCCGATTTTGCAAGCTATCGCAGGCCCGAGGCGCGGGTGATCTTTGTCACCAACACCACATTCTTCTCGGACGGGTCCATCTTTGCCCATAGTGCGAATGCCTGCGCCTATGTGCAAAGCTCCACCCCGCCCGAGGATCTGGCAGCAATGGTCGAGCACTACGCCGCCGGGCGCTGATCCCGTCCATGGGGTTCTAAATAATCCAGCTCTGGGTTCACCGGAATGATCCGATGCGGATTGATGCTATCGTGGCTGTAGTGATAGTGGCGCACAATGTGGTTCATGTTCACCGTCTCGGCCACGCCGGGCCACTGATACAGCTCGCGGGTAAAGGCCCAGAGGTTCGGGTAATCCACCAGCCGCCGTTTGTTGCATTTGAAATGCAGGTGATAAACCGGGTCGAACCGGATCAGCGTGGTGAACAAGCGCCAATCGGCCTCGGTCACGCGGTCACCCATCAGATAGCGGTTGCGTGACAGACGATCCTCAAGCCAATCCAGCGTGTCGAACAGAGGGTCAATGGCCGCGTCATACGCCTCTTGCGAGGTGGCGAAGCCGCATTTGTACACCCCATTATTTACATCGGAATAGATGCGCGCGTTGACCTCTTCGATCTCGTCCCGCATCGCCTCGGGCCAGTAGTCGTCGGTGTTGCCGGTGATCTCGTTGAAAGCCGAATTGAACATTCGGATTATTTCCGAGCTTTCGTTCGAGACGATGGTCTTTTCCACTTTGTCCCACAGGATCGGCACCGTCACGCGGCCTGAATAGTTGGGGTCGGCACGGGTATAGATCTGATGGGCAAAGTCATGTCCGAACAGTTTGTCTCCTGTCGCTCCATGGTCGTCTGTTTCAAAGGTCCAACCTTTATCCAGCATATCCGGATGTACCACCGAGACTGAGATGTGTTCTCGCAACCCCTTCAACTCGCGAAAGATCAGCGTGCGATGCGCCCAGGGGCAGGCGTGAGAGACATACAGATGATATCGCCCGCTCTCCGCCTCGAAACCGCCACGCCCCGAGGGACCAGGTGCCCCATCGGCGGTGATCCAGTTGCGAAACTGTGCGGCCGAACGTTTGAACGCCCCGCCAGTGGATTTGGTGTCATACCAGGTGTCATGCCAAACGCCGTCGACAAGCAGGCCCATCGTCATTCCTCCGCATTGCGTTTGAGACAAAGATAGGCTGTTGCGGCTCAGGTTCCTATTTCACCGCGCGCGCAACTGACCTGCATCCGCGCACAGTGTCATCGGGACACCTGCGCAACAGATCGTAAATCTCGGGTCCAAGTGAGACAGTTCACTGGATTTTTACACAAGCTGGTCCACAATAAAGAAAGTTCTGGGGGAAGTTTATTATGAGTACCTATGTTTCTAAGGAAATTCGCGCTGAATTGGATGCCGCCCGAATCGCTACATTGAAGAAATCCAGCCGTTTGCGGGTGGAGTTTGGCGACAATAGCTTCAAGATTCTCACATTGTGGAAGGATGGTTTCACCGTCGAGGCCGAAACCACACCACGCCTGCGTGGGCTCGTCGATATCTATGACGGTGCCAATCACATGTATCAGTGCCTGATCATCGCAGATGAAGAAGCGGTGGGTGAGATGCGCTATGAGTTCAAGCGCAGCACTGTGGCAGCCGACAAGGCCCCGCTGGATTTCTACCGCGCGCCGGATGCTCCGATCGCGTTGCTTGAAAACCGCGACTGACACGCTCAACAATTGACCTGTGGCACCGAAGCGCCGTCGGCGCTCGGGCGGCAATGGTGCCACAAGATTCTCAGGTATCGGGCCGGACGATTAGTCGTGGGCCGTCAGGGTCAGGTGCACGGGGGACAGACCATCGATGCCGCCTTCGATTCGGTCTCCGGCGGCCACGGGCCCGACCCCAGCGGGTGTGCCGGTCAGGATCAGATCGCCGGGGCGCAAATGATAGAAACCGGATAGATGGCAGATCAGCTCATCAATCTTCCAAACCAGCTCGGATAAGGTGGCGTCCTGTTTCACCTGCCCATTGACGCTGAGATAGATGCGCTTGTCATCCGATGGGCTCCAATGATCGGCGCGGGTCAGCGCGGCGAAGACCGCGCCGCTTTCCACATCCTTGCCCAGATCCCAGGGGCGCTGTTTGTTGCGCTCTCGGATCTGCAGGTCGCGGCGCGTCATGTCCAAAGCGCACCCGTAGCCAAAGATCGCCGCATGGGCCTGTGCAGCCGTGGCCTGGAAGACCGGTTTGCCGATTGCAACGGCCAGTTCCATTTCGTGATGATAATTCTCGGTTCCCGCAGGATAAGGCTCATGTGCACCTGTCAAAACCGCGTTGGGCGCGGATTTGGTGAAATAGAATGGCGCCTGACGATCCACCTCATGCCCCATTTCAGCGGCGTGGGCGGCATAATTGCGGCCCACGCAGAAAATCCGCCCGATCGGATAGGTCGTCTGCTCCCCTTCTACCGGGATGCTCGGGATGTCCGGAAGCGCAAAGAGTTGGTTGGGCATGATTTGCCTCCGATTGTTTTCAGACAGGGTTATTGCAAATCGCCAAAGGCGCGTTTGAGACGGGCGCAAGCCTCTTCCACCCGCGCGCGTTGGGTGGCCAGATTGAACCGTTCAAAGGTTTCCCCGCCCGACCCGAAACCGGGACCTGAAGATGTCGCGATCCGAGCGTCCTCGCGCAGACGGCGGACAAATTCATCATGGCTCATCCCGGTGCCCGAGAAATCGACCCAGGCCAGGTATGTCGCCTGCAGCGGCATCGACCACAGGCCCGGAATCTCGGCGATGGTGGCATCGAACAGTTTTCTGTTGGCATCCAGATGGGCGACCTGTTCATCGACCCATTTCGCCCCTTCCGGAGAATAAGCGGCGGTGATCATCACCACCCCCAGCGCACTTGGATCATAGTCCAGAGTGGTGATCCGGTGTCGCATCTCTGCCCGCAGCTTGGCGTCGGGAATGATCATGTTACCGGTGCGCTGGCCCGCGATATTGAATGTCTTCGACGCCGCGGTCAGAGTCACGGTCCAGGGACGCGCATCCGGCGCGGCCACATCCATCGGCACGAAGGTATTGCCCGGATAAACCAGATCGTGGTGAATCTCATCCGATACCAGGATCAGTCCATTACGTTCGGCAAACGCCGCCACAGCACGCAGTTCCTCCGGTGTCCAGACCCGGCCCGAAGGGTTCTGCGGCGAGCACCACAACAGCAGCTTTTCCGAACCGTCCAGCCGCGACTGCGCATCGTCCAGATCAAGCGCATAGCTGTCGCCGTCACGTACTAGAGGGCATTCAACCACGCGACGGCCGGATTTATTCACCTTATGGGCAAACTCATGATAAACGGGCGTGAATATAACGACGCCATCACCCGGCTCGCTCCAGACATCCAGACACAGGGCAATCGCATTGCCCAGACCCTGTGAGGTCAGCACCCAATCGGTATCGATCTCCCAATTGTGGCGGGTCTTCATCCACCACTGAATCGCGTTCAGATACTCCGGGTGCATCCACGAATAACCAAACGCGCCATGATCGGCGGCCTTGCGTACTGCTTCGATCACGCAAGGGGCGGTGGCATAGTCGGAATCAGCCGTCCACATGGCCAGCCCATCCTCGGGCGAGACACCATAGAGCTGCTCCATCTTGTCCCATTTTGAAGAGTTGGTGCCCCGGCGGTCGATCAGGTCGTTGAAAGTCATGTCATCTCCATCTGTCGAGGCGAAGCTAACCTCAAATCCGCCATGTGCAAGGGGGCCGTTGCGGTGGCGGGCGCGATGGCCTAAATCAGCCTCATGAAACGCAATATCCTGATCCATCCCGATCCCCGCCTGAAAAAGGTCTGCGCGCCGGTGGCCGACATCACCGACGAACTGCGCAAACTGGCTGATGACATGCTGGAGACGATGTATGACGCGCCCGGTATTGGCCTTGCGGCACCGCAGATCGGCGTGTTGGACCGGTTGATCGTGGTGGATTGCGTCAAGGAAGAAGGCGAAGCCCCGCGCCCGCTGGTGATGTTCAACCCCGAGGTCATTGCGTCTTCGGACGAAACGAACGTCTACGAAGAAGGCTGCCTGTCGATCCCCGAGCAATATGCCGAAGTGACCCGTCCTAAGACTGTGGATGTCACCTGGCTGGATCGCGATGGCAATCTGCAGCAGGAAACCTTTGATAATCTCTGGGCGACCTGTGTTCAGCACGAGATCGACCATCTGAACGGCAAGCTGTTCATCGATTATCTCAAGCCGCTCAAACGCCAGATGATCACGCGCAAAATGCAGAAGCTCAAGCGCGAAAAGGCCCGCACATGACGGTGCGGACCTGCCTACCGTGGCCCGACAAGCGCCTGCGCACCAAGGCTGAAGAAGTCTCTGAAATCACCGATGACATCCGCGCCATCTGGGTCGACATGATCGACACGATGGAGGCGATGCCGGGTGTCGGTCTCGCCGCGCCTCAGATCGGGGTGATGCTGCGTCTGGCAGTCGTGGATGGTTCGACCCAGCGGGGCAAAGCCGTGCGGCTGGCCAATCCCGAGATCCTGCACAGCTCGGTCGAACTGCGCGAGCATGACGAGGCCAGCCCGAACCTGCCCGGCGTGTCCGCCAAGGTGAAACGCCCCCGCGCGGTAACGGTGAAATTCCTCAACGAACAGGGCCAGATCGACCGCCGCGATTTCGTCGGCATTGAGGCCACCAGCGTGCAGCACCAGATCGACCACCTGAACGGGCGGATGTATTTCGACCGGCTCAGCAAGGTTAAACGCGACATGCTGCTGCGCAAGGCGCGAAAATCAACGTAGGCCGGGCTTCAGCCCGGCACCCCAACACCTCCGGAGCCGACGATGCGCATAATCTTCATGGGAACCCCCGATTTCTCGGTCCCCGTCCTAAACGCACTCGTCAAGGCAAGACACGAAATCGCCGCCGTCTATTGCCAACCGCCACGCCCCGCTGGTCGCGGTAAGAAAGACCGCCCGACTCCGGTCCATGCAAGGGCCGAGGCGCTGGGACTGGAGGTGCGCCATCCGACCTCGCTGAAAACGCCCGAAGAACAGGATAGATTTGCAGCGTTGAACGCTGATGTGGCGGTAGTCGTGGCTTATGGCCTGATCCTGCCACAGCCGATCCTTGATGCACCCACCCACGGCTGCTTGAACATCCACGCCAGCCTGCTGCCGCGCTGGCGCGGGGCCGCCCCGATCCATCGCGCGATCATGGCGGGTGACGCGCAGACCGGTATCTGCATCATGCAGATGGAGGCCGGGCTGGACACAGGGCCCGTTCTGCTGCGCGAAGCCACCGATATCGGGATCGAGGAAACCACGGCCCAGCTGCATGATCGTCTGTCGGACATGGGTGCGGCGCTGATCGATGAGGCACTGAACAAGCTGCCAAGCCTTACACCTGACCCGCAGCCCGAAGAGGGCGTGACCTACGCCGCCAAGATCGACAAAGCCGAGGCGCGGATCGATTGGTCGGCCCCCGCATCCGAAGTCGACAGAAAAATCCGCGGTCTCTCCCCGTTCCCGGGCGCTTGGACCGAGGTCGGGGGCGACCGGATCAAACTCCTCGCCTCCCGGCTGGCCGAAGGGCAGGGCGTACCGGGTGAGGTGCTGGATGACCACCTGCGCGTGGCCTGTGGTGAAGGCGTGGTTGAGCTGCTGCGCTTGCAAAGGGCAGGCAAGGGCGCGCAGGATAGGGAAACCTTTCTGCGGGGCTGGCCCATCCCGGTCGGCACCCGCCTGTCATCGGAGTAAGCCTAAATGTTCATGATCATGATGGGCACGGTCGTGATTGCCGGGATTGTTGGCTATCTGTCTGAACAGACCGGCTTTACACATAACGGCTATCTGCAATCGATCATCATCTGCGTGGGTGGTGCGTTCCTGTTCTATTTCGTTCGCATCATGTTCGGCATCAGCTTTGGCCCGCCGGGGCTGGACGCGGTGTTGTCATCGATCGGTGCGTTGATCATCGTGCCCACCCATTGGAGGAAATGACATGCCGATCATCGCCCTGATCATCGTCGGAGCCGCCGCAGGTTTCCTCGCCACCCGCCTGATGCGGATCGAGGCGGATATTCCAACCACCATGCTGATCGGCATCGTCGGCGCTTTGGTGGGCGGCTTGGTCCTACGCACGCTCATCACCGTGATGGGATGGCTCTCTGGGTTTATCGGGGCCGTTCTGGGGGCGCTTTTAGTGATCTGGATCTGGCAGATATATATCCGCCGCTGACCGCTTGACCCACACCCATATCTTCGACCAGTGTCCGGCAACACTTTGTCGAAAGGTTCCTCATGTCCCATGATCCGACCACCGGTGACGTCGCCCTAATGGGGGTGCCGCTGGACCTGCATTCCTCGTTCCTGCAAGGCCCCGCCTTTGCGCCGGGTCGCATCCGCGAGGCGTTGCATTCCGGTGCGGCGAATCTAACGGCTGAGGATGGCACCGATCTGGGCGCAACCGACCGCTTCAAAGACACCGGCGATCTGGATGTGTTCGAGATGATGGGGCAGAAGCCTATCGACAGGATCGAAGCAGGCGCGGCTACCCGGATCGAAAGCGGCGCGCGGTTGTTGTCACTGGGCGGCGATCATTCGGTTGCGTACCCGCTGATCAAGGCGCATGCGGATCGGTATGAGGGGTTGAATATCCTGCATATCGACAGCCACCCTGACCTCTATGACAGTCAGCAGATTGGTCCGCTGGGCCATGGCTGCCCGTTTGCCCGGGTGATGGAGACCGGCAAGATCAACCGTTTGGTGCAGGTTGGCATCCGCACAATGAACGCGCATCAGCAGCAACAGGCCGATAAGTTCGGGGTCGAGGTGATCGACATGCGCAACTGGCACCCCGAGCTTGAGATCAGCTTTGACGGACCGGTTTACCTGTCACTGGACCTAGATGCGCTGGACCCGGCCTTTGCTCCGGGCGTTTCGCATCACGAACCCGGCGGTCTTAGCACGCGTGAGGTGATCGACCTGATCCATCGGTTCAAGGGTCAACTGGTCGGCGCGGATATTGTCGAGTTAAACCCGCATCGCGACCCCTATGGAATGACCGCCATGGTGGCGGCGAAATTCGTCAAAGAGATCGGCGCACGGCTGCTGACGCGCTAGCGCTCATCGCAGATTGCGGCGGTCCCAAGTCTTGGGGCCGCGCTCGTTGTCATGTCGTACCGGTTCGCCTCGGATGCGGTCATCCAGTGCATTTCATCCTCGGATGCGGCATCCAGCGTGAACCAGTAGAAGTCCGGGTCGACGCCGATATCTGCGAAATAATCAAGATACCGGTCATGTTCAGGATGACCTTCGGGCAGTTCCGCGGCCACGTAACCTCCACCACCCCAACTGTGAACCCCCACACAGGCGCCGGGTTCCAGCACCCGCCGGTTACCGGCCAGAAACAGGTCAGTTCCGCCAGAGGCGACCAAACCGTTTGATGGAACGACCGTATTGAACCCTTCCTCGCGCACCACGCGGCTGAAGACCACATTTGAGTCATCATCGACCGAGCCTTCGATATTTTGCAGCACCAGTGTCTTGATCCCGGGGTTTTCGTCCATCACCTCTTCAAATGCGCTGAGCGTTGTGTGGTCGATCGTGCCAGACGCCACGATCTGATCCCCTTCGGTCCTGAATGTGACCGGGGTGTAGTGATCTGCACAAGCCGCCAGCAGCAGCGTTGCCGCAAGAAATGAAAGTCGGGGGGTCATAGCGTTCTCGTGTCTGTTTGTATCCTATTGCCGAGGCGGTCGGGCCTTGTAAACCGGCAACTGCCAACCGAACAGCAGCGATCCGGCCCGCAGCGACCAGCAGACCAAGGCGCATAGCCCCAATGCCGGCAGGCCGGTTAACCCAAGCTGAGCCGCCAATACCGCTGTCAGGGCACCGGCAAAGGCGCAGGAAACATAAAGCTGACCCTGTTTCAGCACCAGCGGCACCTCATTGCAGACCACATCGCGCATCAGCCCGCCGAGGCAACCGGTGGTCACACCCATCAGCACCACAATGACGCCGGCCTGTCCCAGCGACAGGGCCGCGCCCGTGCCTGCAGCCACCGCGATGGACAGGGCAAAGCTGTCCAGCCAAATCAGCCAATTATACCGGCTTTCAACCAGATGTGCGGTAAAGAACACCAGCACTGCGGCGCCGCAGACAATCAGGATATAGTCGGGTTGCCCGACCCAAAACACGGGATGTCGATCCAGCAGCAGGTCGCGCACCGTGCCGCCGCCCACCGCTGTCAGGCAGGCGATGAAGGCAAACCCCACCAGATCCAGCTGCGCCCGGCTGGCGACCAAGGCCCCGGTCAGCGCAAAGACCAGAACCGAGGCATAATCCAGCAGGGCAAGCCCGCTCACGCCTGCGCCTTTTTGGGTTTAAACGGTGCCATGCCCGCACGCGCCAGTTCATCCGCGCGCTCATTCTCGGGGTGGCCTGCGTGGCCCTTGACCCATTCCCAAGTCACCTGATGCCGCTCTTGCGCCTCATCCAACCGCTGCCACAGATCAACATTCTTGACCGGCTTCTTGTTCGAGGTCTTCCAGCCGTTTCGCTTCCAACCGAAAATCCAGCCGGTGACGCCATTTTTTACATAGGCGCTGTCGGTGACGATGGTGATCACAGATGCTCGCTCTAGCGTTTCCAGCGCGCTGATCGCAGCCAACAGTTCCATCCGGTTGTTGGTGGTCTCGGCCTCTCCGCCGTTCAATTCGCGCTCTTTCAGAACGGTATCACCATCCATCGCGCGTAGCAGCACGCCCCAACCACCGGGGCCGGGATTGCCGGAACAGGCGCCATCGGTATAGGCAAACAAATCAGGCATGGGCAAACACCAGAATGAACCCGTCATAAGACCCGGCGAGACCTTTGCCGATCCCCTGCACGGTGCGGTCGATGGTGAACCCGGCCGTGGTCAGAGCCTCTTCTATCTCGGGCTGAGTATAATAGGTATAATAGCGGTTAATATCGTCGCGATGCTCACCCGTTCCAAGCTTCATGCCCAGAAACAACTGACCGCCGGATTTCAGTGCCTTGTGGATCGCGCTTAGATGACGCGGGAAATCGGATCGGGGCGCGTGCAGTAGCGAAAAGCTGGCATAAACGCCGTCATATTCCTTGGCTTCGGTGACGTCATCGAAAGTGCCCAGATAGGCATCGACGCCATTGTCGCGTGCGTGTTCGACAAAGGTCGGCGTGGCATCCAGCGCCCGCACCTTTAGCCCTTGGCGCATCAAAAACGCGCTGTCCGATCCGGGCCCCGAGCCCAGATCCAATACATATCCGCCCGCCTCGACCGCATCCGCAAAGGCCTGCCGGGCCTCAAGCTGTTCGGGGGGCAGGGGGATTTTCAGATAATCGGCGACCCGCGCAGTGTAGGCGTCAATCGTGCGTTTGTCCTGAGTCATGCAGGCACCCGCAGAACACGCGGCACTTTGAACTCTACGTTTTCTGTCGCGGTTTCGACCAGCTCGACCGTCACGTCATAATGGTCGCGGAAGGCTTCGATAACCTCGTTCACTAATACTTCGGGGGCCGAGGCCCCTGCAGTAACCGCAACGCTCGCGATACCCTCCAGCGCCCGCCAATCGATCTCAGTCGCGCGTTGGACAAGCTGTGCATAATTGCAGCCCGCACGTGAGGCGACCTCGACCAGACGGCGCGAGTTTGACGAATTCGGCGCTCCGACCACCAGCAGCGCATCGGATTTCGGCGCAACCGCTTTTACCGCTTCTTGCCGGTTGGTGGTTGCATAGCAGATATCTTCTTTATGCGGCCCAACGATGGCGGGGAACCGGGCTTCTAACGCTGCAATGATATCCTTTGTGTCATCCACCGACAGAGTGGTTTGGGTGACAAAAGCCAGTTTATCGGGATCCCGCACAGCAACCTGCGACACGTCCTCAACCGTTTCAACCAGCAGCACCTCGCCTTCAGGCAGTTGTCCCATGGTGCCGATGGTTTCGGGGTGGCCTTTGTGACCGATCATGATCATCTGCAGCCCGGCATCGGCGTGGCGCTGCGCCTCGACATGCACCTTAGACACTAGCGGACAGGTGGCGTCGACATAGATCATCTCGCGCTGGGCGGCAGTGGCAGGTACGGATTTTGGTACACCGTGGGCGGAAAAGATCACCGGGCGGTCGTTTGGACATTCGTCCAGTTCTTCGACGAACACCGCGCCCTTGGCGCGCAGCCCATCTACAACGAATTTGTTATGCACGATCTCGTGACGCACATAGACCGGCGCGCCCCATTTCTGCAGAGCCATTTCAACGATCTTGATTGCCCGATCCACTCCGGCGCAAAACCCGCGTGGGGCGGCAAGATACAATATCAGTGGTGGCTTGGTCATGGGCGGTCTCCTTGCCTGAGACACCTAGGTCTTTTCATTGCCATGGTCCAGACAGCAGCACGTCATTTACCTGACATGAATCGCTGTTAGCAAAGGGGTGTTTTTAGCACCTATCCCTTTAAAAGTAGCGCGGCCAGGGCTTTTAGCCCTGGCCGTACATGTCATCGCCCCACATGGTGAGTGGGTAATCGGGCTTGGTGTTACTGACCGCCCGCAGCGGCGACGCTGCGCGGTTCGAGCGGCATCTCGCGCGGAGGTCTTCCGATCACGTCGCGCAGGTCCTCCAGCTCGATAAAGTTGTCGGCCTGACGGCGCAGCTCGTCCGAAATCATCGGTGGCTGGCTGCGAATGGTCGAGACAACCGAAACGCGCACGCCCTGACGCTGCAGGCTGGCAATCAGCGGGCGGAAATCCCCATCGCCCGAGAACAGCACGATATGATCTACACGTGGTGCCAATTCCATGGCATCAACGGTCAACTCGATGTCCATGTTTCCTTTGACTTTCCGACGCCCCATGCTGTCGGTGTATTCTTTGGCCGGTTTGGTGACCATGGTGAAGCCGTTGTAATGCAGCCAGTCCACCAAAGGTCTAATCGGCGAATACTCGTCATTTTCCAGTAGCGCTGTGTAGTAGAAAGCTCTAAGCAGTTTGCCTCTGCGCATGAATTCTTGGCGCAGCAACTTGTAGTCGATGTCAAACCCCAGTGCTTTGGCGGCTGCATAAAGATTCGAGCCGTCGATGAACAGCGCTAGCCGTTCGTCCTTGTAAAACATAAAATGGTCCTTCCGGTGTAAGCCACCGCACCGTGAGCTCCGTGAGTGAAAATGAATTGGTCAGTGCAATGGTGCCTCTAAAATAGGCCTTTTTGCCTACATCGCAAGCATTCTCTGTTCCGAATATGGGGTTAGAAGTGGACAAATCTTTGTCAAAAGCGGTCATTGCCCTTGGTGCAAATCTCAGTCTGAGAGGTAATGGGCCCAAGGTGACACTTGAGCAATCATTGGTCGCAATGGCCGAGGCTGGCTTGGTGATTCGCGCAAAAAGTCGGTTTTTTGCCACGCCCTGCTTTCCTGCGGGGGCCGGGCCAGACTACGTTAATGCGGCGGTTTCGATTGAAACGGATCAGAGCCCGCACGAGGTTCTGGCGCTGCTGCACCGTATCGAACATGATTTCGAGCGCGCCCGCGAACAGCGTTGGGGGATGCGCACGCTGGACCTTGATCTGGTCTGTTGGGACGATTTGGTGCTACCGGATGATGTGGAATATCACCGCTGGCTGACCCTTCCGCATGAACAACAGGCCATATCCGCTCCGGAACACTTGATCCTGCCGCATCCACGTCTGCAGGACCGCGCATTTGTGTTGGTGCCGATGGCAGATGTTGCCCCCGATTGGCGCCATCCAGTACTGGACAAGACAGTCACGCAGATGGTTGCCGCACTGCCACGCGAGGACGTGGCAGAGGTTAAGCCTCTGTGATCCTCGCATTTGCGGCATTTCCTGCTTGTCAAGGCGGGGATTCGCGCTTAGATAAACCCCTTCCTGCCACGGATTCATTTACGGAGAGCGCCCCATGGCCCGCGTTACGGTCGAAGATTGTGTAGACAAGGTCCCGAACCGGTTCGAACTGGTGATGCTTGCAGCCCACCGGGCGCGCGAGATTTCCGCCGGTGGCCCGATCACTGTTGATCGCGACAACGACAAGAACCCCGTTGTCTCGCTGCGCGAAATCGCCGATGAAACTCAAAGCGCTGATGAACTGCGCGAGCGTCTGATCGAGGCCAACCAGACCCAGATCGAGGTTGATGAGCCCGAAGAAGATCAGATGGCTCTGCTGATGGGTGCGGAATCCGACAAGCCTGCGGATGACGACATGTCGGAAGAAAAGCTCCTGCGTGCTCTGATGGAGGCTCAGGGCCAGGGGTAATTCCCAGCGACAAAGGTGCGGACCGGATGATTTCAGCAGAAGACCTGATTGCGCTGGTCCGCAATTACAACCCCAAGACAAATGCCGAGCGCATCGAACGGGCCTATGAATTTGGACTACAGATGCATGAAGGGCAGTTCCGCCACTCGGGCGAACCCTATTTCTCTCATCCCGTTGCCGTTGCCGCCATCCTGACCGAACAGCGTCTGGATGATGCGACCATCATAACGGCCCTGCTGCACGACACGATCGAAGACACCAAGGCCAGCTATGGCAAGGTTTCCGAACTGTTCGGCGATGAGGTCGCCAAGCTGGTCGATGGCGTCACCAAGCTGACCAACCTGCAGCTTTCCAGCCGCGAGACCAAGCAGGCCGAAAACTTCCGCAAACTGTTCATGGCCATGTCCAAGGACCTTAGGGTCATTCTGGTCAAGCTCGCCGACCGTCTGCACAATATGCGTACCATCAAGGCGATGCGCCCCGAAAAGCAGGTGCAAAAAGCGCGCGAGACGATGGATATCTACGCACCGCTTGCGGGTCGCATGGGGATGCAATGGATGCGCGAGGAACTTGAGGACCTCGCCTTCCGTGTCCTAAACCCCGAAGGCCGCCAGTCAATCATCCGCCGCTTCATCACCTTGCAGCGTGAAACTGGCGACGTGATCCACCGCATCACCGGCGACATGCGGCACGAACTGGAAAAAGCCGGGATCGAGGCCGAAGTCTTTGGCCGAGCCAAGAAACCCTATTCTATCTGGCGCAAGATGCAGGAGAAAGACCAAGGCTTCTCGCGCCTGTCCGACATCTATGGGTTCCGTATCATTACCGGGTCTGAGGAAGACTGCTATCGCACCCTCGGCGCGATCCACCAGCGTTGGCGCGCGGTGCCGGGACGGTTCAAGGACTATATCAGCCAGCCGAAATCGAACGGTTACCGCTCGATCCACACGACTGTGTCCGGGCGCGACGGTAAACGGGTCGAGGTTCAGATCCGCACCCGCCAGATGCACGACGTCGCCGAAACCGGCGTGGCAGCGCACTGGTCCTATCGCGATGGTGTCCGGTCCGAAAACCCCTTTGCCGTGGACCCGGCCAAATGGATCGCAAACCTGACGGAACAGTTCGACAGCGAAGATGATCACGAAGACTTCCTCGAAGCGGTCAAGCTCGAAATGTATTCGGACCAGGTGTTCTGTTTCACCCCTAAGGGCGACGTGGTGAAACTGCCGCGCGGGGCAACACCGATCGATTTTGCTTATGCAATCCACACCCGTATCGGCCATGCCTGTGTTGGGGCCAAGGTGGATGGAATTCGTGTGCCGCTCTGGACCCGGCTCAAGAACGGACAATCGGTGGATATCATCACCGCCGATGGCCAGAGCCCACAGGTCACATGGCTTGAGATCGCAGTCACCGGCAAAGCCCGCACCTCGATCCGCCGCGCCTTGCGTGAGGTTGATCGAGAACGCTTCATCAAGCTGGGTAAAGAACTGGCTCGCGCAGGGTTTGAAAACGTCGGCCGCAAGGCCACCGACAAGGCATTGGATACCGCTGCAAAACACCTGCGATTGAAAGACCGACACGAATTGTTGGCCCGTCTGGGCAGCGCAGAACTGACCGCCCATGAGGTGGTCGAGGCTGTATATCCCGAGCTCACCAAGGACGATGGCGACGCGATTTCGCCCCGCCGCGCTGTGATCGGGCTTGAACCCGGCCAGAAATTCGACCGTGCGCCTTGTTGCCAGCCATTGCCGGGTGAACGCATCGTTGGCATCACATATCGCGGCAGGGGCGTTGAGGTGCACGCCATCGACTGCGACCGTCTGACCGAGTTCGAAAATGAACCCGAGCGCTGGGTCGATCTGCACTGGCATGCGGGCACGCACCCGGCTGTCTATGGAGCGACGCTTGATCTGACTATCGGTAACGATGCCGGGGTACTGGGGCGTATTTGCACATTGATCGGAGAGAAAAAGGCCAATATTTCGAACCTCGAATTCGTCGACCGCAAACCTGATTTTTACCGCCTGATGATCAACGTCGAACTGCGCGATCTTGAACAACTGCACTCGCTGATGCTGATGCTTGAGGCGGAAAGCGATGTTGCCGCGGTCGAACGGTATCGGGAAAGCAAGAAAACTGCCGTCGCGGCTGGCTGAGAAGGGGTGATCACGAGTGGTTTTCAAGCGCCGAGATCGCCGCTCGCCTGTCCAAGTCGCGTCAGAGTTTGTTTATCCGCGCGGCGGATGGACCCGTGCCTTTCACTATGTCAAACATCGGGTGCGCCGCCTGCCTGACACCCCTGAACGCATCGCGCGTGGCATCGGGGCAGGGGTTTTTGCCTCGTTTACACCATTTTATGGCTTGCATTTTCTCGTCGCCGCCGTGCTGGCTCGATTGCTCAATGGCAACATATTGGCTGCCCTCAGCGGAACATTCTTCGGCAATCCTCTGACCTATGTGCCGATCGGGGTGGTGAGCTTGCAAACCGGGCATTTCCTGTTGGGTACCCGATATCGTGAGCACGACACGCACGGGTTGATGGGGAAGTTCGCCGATGCAATGGGTGATCTCAAAGACAATTGCATTGCGATGTTCACCGGTCGCGAAGCTGACTGGCATGGGCTCAGCCGCTTCTATGACGATGTGTTCTTTCCTTACATGGTTGGCGGTGTCATTCCGGGCATTGTGGCCGGTGTTGTCTGCGGCTATCTCAGCCTGCCGCTGATCCGCACATACCAGCAGCGCCGCCGCTCCCGGATCAAAGCAAAGTTTGAACAAATCAAACGTTTGGCACAGGCAGAGGCTGACGTTTCAGTGACAAACCCACTAGGCTCGTCTTCAGGGACAATGAAGGATTCGAAAGATGTCTGACAACCGTTTGCGTCTGGGCGTGAATATCGACCACGTAGCCACCGTGCGGAATGCGCGCGGCGGGGCCTATCCCGACCCACTACGCGCCGCCCGGATCGCGGAAGAGGCCGGGGCCGATGGCATCACAGCACATCTGCGAGAAGATCGCCGCCACATCTCGGATGCCGATATCGACGGGTTGATGGACATCTTGTCGGTACCGCTGAACTTCGAGATGGCCGCGACGGACGAGATGCAGAAAATCGCCCTGCGCCATAAGCCACACGCTGTCTGCATCGTTCCAGAAAAGCGCGAGGAACGCACAACCGAAGGCGGGCTCGAAGTTGCGCGCGAAGAAAACAAGCTGGCCCATTTCATTGCGCCGCTGCGCGATGCCGGTTGCCGCGTGTCGATTTTCATCGCCGCAGATCAGCGCCAGATCGACGCCGCCCATCGCATCGGGGCCGAGGTGATCGAGCTGCACACCGGCGCCTATTGCGATTTCCATGCCGAGGGCAAACCGGACGAATCCGCGCGCGAGCTCGAAGCCCTGCGCGAAATGTCCGCCTATGCCCATTCACTAGGCCTTGAGGTTCACGCAGGCCACGGCCTGACCTATGAAACCGTGCAACCCGTCGCCGCCTTCCCCGAAGTGCGCGAGCTGAATATAGGCCACTTCCTGATCGGCGAGTCCATCTTCCGCGGCCTTACACCAGCGGTCCACGAAATGCGCCGCCTGATGGACGAGGCGCGGGCATGATCACCCCTGGTCTTGTGGCGATCTGGATTGCCTGGCTGATGGCTGGGGGCTCTCCGGGCCCTGCCACGATGGGCATCGCGGGTACTGCGATGAATGAGGGCCGCACCGCCGGTCTGACCTTTGCGCTGGGTATCTGTGCGGGTTCTGCTGCGTGGGGGATTGCCGCAGCTTTGGGGTTGTCTGCGATCATGCTGGCCAATGTCTGGGTGTTTGAGGTGATCCGCTATATCGGCGTCGCTTATCTGGGCTGGCTGGCGTTCAAGGCCCTGCGCCGCGCGTTGTCCTCGGATGAGGTTGCTTTGGGCAACCCGGTCACCGGCACTCTGTCCACCATCTTCGCCAAAGGGGCGGCGATCCACTTGACCAATCCAAAGGCGATCCTGAGCTGGGGCTCGATCTACGCCATCGTCGCGCCCAACGATGCGAGCCTTGCTATGCTGCTGGGCTATTTCGCCATGCTCTATGCAGGGTCGCTGCTGATCTTCATCGGCTACGCTTTCCTGTTCTCCTCTGCACGCATGGTCAACGCCTATCGCCGCGCCCGCCGTTGGTTTGATTTCGCCTTCGCGGGCTTCTTTGGCGTCGCCAGCTACAAGATCCTCACGGTGCGCTTGTCATGACCTCTGGGGTGCAAGGATGATCCGACATTGCGTGATGCTGCGCCTCAGGCCCGATCATGACGCGGTAGAGCTTGCCGCAGTGATGGATGGGCTGAGCGCGGTCGCAGACCGCTTGCCGGGCTGCGGTGGCTTCATCCACGGCCCAAATCGCGACTTTGAGGCAAAATCCCCGGGCTATCCCTACGGCTTCACGCTGGATTTCGCGGCTGAGGTCGACCTGCGGCGTTATGCCAGTGACGAAACTCACCAGCAACTTGGCGCACGGCTTGTCGCGCTGTGCGTGGACGGGGCCGAGGGCGTCTTGGTGTTCGATCTGGAAATGCCTGACACGGTTGACCAATAGGAGACGAGGGACTGTCATGAAAGCAATCACCTATCGCAGATTCGGTGCGGCGGCGGATGTCCTTGAGTTGGTCGAGCTGCCCACGCCTGAGCCGGGCGCAGGCGACGTTCTGGTCCGAGTCCACGCCAGCGGCATCAACCCCTCAGATGTCAAGCTGCGCAGCGGCGCGCGTCCGGGCGCGGTGATGCAATACCCGCTGGTCGTCCCCCACTCGGACGGAGCCGGCGTGATTGAGGCCGTAGGCGAAGGGGTCGATCCCGCGCGCGTCGGCGAACGTGTCTGGATCTGGAACGGCCAATGGCAACGCGCCTTGGGCACCGGGGCCGAATACATCGCGCTGCCTGCCGATCAGGCTGTGTTTCTGCCCGACACCACCAGCTTTGCCGAAGGCGCGTGTTTTGGCATCCCTGCCATGACTGCGTGGTACGCGCTCTATTGCGACGGTTCCATCACCGACAAAACCGTGCTTGTCACCGGCGGAGCTGGCACGGTCGGGCGCTACGCCTGCCAGATGGCAGCGCTGGGCGGCGCGCGCGTTATCACCACCGTCAGTTCAGATGAAAAAGCGGCCCACTCCGGCGCGGCAGAGTGGGTCAACTACCGCACGCAGGATGTGGTTGAGGCGGTGATGGACATGACCAGCGGTGCAGGCGTAGACCGCATCGTCGAGGTCGATTTCGCCGCCAACCAGCCCGCTTCCCTTTCGATGATCCGCCCCGGCGGCACCATCGCCAGTTATGCCTCTGCCTCGCAAATGAAGCCGGAACTGGATTTCTACGGCTTCATGTTCAAGAACATCCGTCTGCATATGCTGATCGTATACCAACTCGACCCCGCCGCCCGCCGTCGCGGCGAAGCGCATTTAGGCCAGTGGTTGGAGCAAGGCGCACTGTCCCACGCCGTAGTCCCCAGTGGAGGTCTCAGCGAGGCCGCAAAAGCACACGCTATGGTCGAGGCCGGTCAAAAGCTCGGTACTGTGGTGCTGGAGGTTTGACATGATCCTCGGAATCGGAACCGACCTCGCCAATATCGACCGCATTCAGGGCACGCTGGACCGGTTCGGCGACCGGTTCCGCAACCGCGTTTTCACTGAGACCGAGCAGCGCAAGGCCGAACGCCGCGCTGACACCGCTGGAACCTATGCCAAGCGCTGGGCCGCGAAAGAGGCGTGCTCGAAAGCCTTGGGCACCGGTCTACGCATGGGCATCGCGTGGAAGGACATGGCGGTGACCAACCTGCGCACAGGCCAACCCGTCATGCATGTCACCGGCTGGGCCGCCGAGCGCCTGAAAGAACTAACCCCCGAAGGGCACGAGGCCATCATCCACGTCACCCTGACCGATGATCACCCCTGGGCGCAGGCCTTTGTGGTGATCGAGGCTCGCCCGCTTCAAGAAGCGCCCGCACAGCCTTGACTTGCCCCCACCTGACACGCATGTAGCACCCCAACCACGCATAGACTGGAGAGAGCAGTATGGCCGAGGAAGCCAAATCCGGAAACGCCGTTTGGGAGACGATCAAAACCATCGTCTACGCCCTGCTGATCGCGGGCGTTTTCCGCACGCTTTTCTTTCAGCCGTTCTGGATTCCCTCCGGTTCGATGAAGCAGACCTTGCTGATCGGAGACTTCCTCTTCGTCAACAAGATGGCTTACGGATACTCCTACGCTTCCTGCCCCAGCCTGATCATCCCCAGCGTCGGTCTAAACATCGATGCCGAAGATATCTGTGGCTGGATGCAAGGCGATGAAAACACTCGCATTCTGGGCGGTGAGCCTGAGCGGGGTGATGTCATCGTCTTCCGCCATCCCATCACTGGCCGTGACTATATCAAACGCCTGATCGGCTTGCCGGGCGACCGCATCCAAATTCGTCAGGGCCAGATCATTCTGAATGACACACCGGTGCCTCAGCAACCTGACGGCGTGTTCACCGAGATCGCCGAACCGCAGGGCCCGCAAGGTCTGCGCCCGCGCTGTGAAAACGGCCCCGTGGGTATCGGTGGTTTGTGCGAAAAGTCTCGCCTGATCGAAACCCTGCCGAACGGCGTCTCCTATGATGTGCTGAATATCGGTAGTCAGGGTTCGGACAACACTGGCATCTACATTGTGCCTGAAGGCCACTATTTCTTCATGGGCGACAACCGCGACAACTCGGCTGACAGCCGCCTGCCACAATCCGCAGGCGGCGTGGGTTTTGTACCTTTCGAAAACCTGATCGGACGCGCCGACCGGATCATGTTCTCGTCCGCAGGTCGCTCGATGCTGTTCTTCTGGACATGGCGCGGTGATCGCTTCTTCAAGGCGGTCAATTGAAGCTATCGGCCGAGATAAAGGCGTTCCAGAAACGCTTGGGGTATGAGTTTTCCAACCCCGAACTGTTGGTGCGCGCGTTGACCCACGGCTCAGTGTCTTCTGCCACGCGCCCCGACAACCAAAGGCTGGAATTTCTGGGCGACCGGGTGCTGGGTCTCGTCATGGCCACAGCACTGCTTGAGGCGGACAGAAAAGCCTCCGAAGGCCAGTTGGCCCCCCGGTTCAATGCACTCGTGCGCAAAGAGTCCTGTGCTGATGTGGCCCGCCAGATCGATCTGGGGGCAGTCCTGAAATTGGGCCGGTCCGAGATGCTCTCCGGGGGCCGTCGCAAACAGGCCCTTCTGGGCGACGCGATGGAGGCGGTCATAGCTGCCATCTATCGCGACGCAGGGTTCGAGGCCGCCCGAGACGTGATCCTCGCCCTCTGGGGCGACCGCATCCACAAGGTCGAGGCTGACGCGCGCGACGCCAAAACCTCGTTGCAGGAATGGGCGCAGGCCCGCGGTCAGAAGCCGCCAGCTTACGTCGAAGTCAAACGCACTGGCCCCGACCACGCCCCGATCTTCACCATCGCCGCGCGACTGCAGGACGGGACCGAGGCACAAGCTACCGCTGGCTCCAAACGGCAGGCAGAACAGGCAGCGGCAAAGGCTCTGTTGGAACATTTGTCTTGATCCTCTGCGCGGCCAGATCATGAAGATCAGACCCGCCCAGAAAGCCGATGCCGCCAGCCTCGCGGCCCTGTCGATTGAGGTCTGGGTCGGAACCTACCTAAAGCGCGGCGTGAATTCCTTCTTTGCCGAATTCGCACTGTCCGAGTTCACGACCGCCCGGTTCGAAGCCTTGTTGCAGGACGGCCAAGACCTTTTGATGGTCTCTGAAAACGAAGAGGGGATCGACGGATACATTCGGTTGGCGGAAAATCGCATTGCACCTGTGGACGGGCTTTCCGATTTTGAGATCGTGACGTTTTATGTGCAGCCCCGCCATCATGGTAAAGGCATCGGCTCATCGCTGCTGGACATCGCGATCGACTACACCCGTGAAAAAGGGCGCCAGTCAATTTGGCTGACGACCAATTCTGAGAACACGACCGCAATCGATTTCTATCTAGCCAAAGGGTTTGAGCAAGTCGGTGTCACAGATTTCCGGATCGGGGGCCAAGCCTACCCGAACCATGTACTGGTATTGAACACTTCGCCGTAAGATCAAACCACGCGAATGAACCCGGTCAATCCGGTTTTCTGATGTTCGATCACATGGCAATGAAACGCCCAATCGCCGGGATTGTCCGCAACCAGCGCGATCTCGACCACCTCATCTTTCAGCAATAGCATCGTGTCGGTCATCAGCGGTGGCAGTTTGCGAAGGTTTGACTTAAGCGGCATAAAGACCAATCCGTGCAGATGGATCGGATGCAGGTTGGGGGATTCATTGCGCAGCCGCAGAACATAGCTTTTGCCCATCTGCAAAGTGGCCAGAGGCCCCAGATCCTGCGCCGCATCTCCCGGCCATGGCTTGCGGTTGATTGACCAGAAATTATAGCCCAGCGAGCCACAAAAGCCGTTATTGGGCTCTCCGCCTTCCGGCGTCCATCCGAAAACAAACTCGTGCAGCTCGGCCTTGTTCAGATCGGGCCGTGCAACGGGGTTTTTGGCCAGCGGTTTCAGCTCACGCATATCCCGGGCCACAGACGCGCCAACTGCCTGCAACCCGACCATGGACCGCAGCGGCTGACCGGGCAGCTTCGCCATCAGGTTCACGGTCTGCCCTTCATCTTCGGGCATCTTCACCGCGAAATCGACACGCTGGCCTGGGCCAAGCAGTAACGGCTCCGCAACGCTGGGCAGAGGCACGTCAATGTCCACCGGATGCCCGTCCCATGCGATAATCCGGGCCTCGGCATGGTCGAGGTTCAGTTTGTAAATCCGGGTCGTATCGGTGTTGACCACGCGCAACCGAACCAGACCTCCGGCGGGGTGATCATAAACCGGCGCTTGCAACCAATTTGCAGTATGCACATTGCCAAATGTCCCCGCCCGAGCCGCTCCGCGCGGCGTATAAGCGGGCAGAAACGCGCCCGCCTCATCCAGCCGGAAATCGCGCAGGTTGATCACCTGCTCGCTGTCAAACCCCGGGTCCTCGGCCTCGGCGATCACCATGACCCCAGTCAACCCGTGCGCCATTTGCTCCATCGTCATACAATGAGGGTGGTACCAATAGGTGCCCGCGTCCGGGGGTATGAATTTATAGTCGAAATGATCACCTTCGCCCATTGGCATCTGCGTAAGATAAGGCACCCCGTCCATCCCGTTGGGAATACGCAAGCCATGCCAATGCATCGCCGTATAGTCGGGCAGCGTGTTGCGTACCGGCAACCGCATCACCTCGCCCTGATTTCCATACAGAATGGGGGGAGGTGCGTCCGGCGACAGGCTGACCATCCCGTCCGTCACCTGATCACGTAGCGCAAAACTTGCGGGTTGGATCACCAACTCTTGCGGGTTTGACGCCAACGCGAACCCACCCAGTCCCAATGCACCTGCGGCAGCCCCGCTGCCCAATAGAAACTCCCGACGTTTCACATCTCGCCTCTCTGAAAGGATGATCGCCTGGCTGGGATTGGCGTGGCGCATTGCTTTGGTGCCACCCCTGACGCATGACCGCAATGCGACAAATCCCTCTGGCCCAGAGATGCGTTCTGCTATAGGGATGCGCACTTGCAAACAGGATCGCAGGACACATGAGCACACGCGCCGGATTTATCGCCCTGATCGGAGAGCCTAACGCAGGCAAATCCACCCTTCTGAACCGCATGGTCGGGGCCAAGGTCTCGATCGTGACGCATAAGGTTCAGACCACTCGCGCACGCATTCGCGGGGTGGCGATGGAGGGTGATGCGCAATTGGTTTTTGTCGACACGCCGGGTTTGTTCAAACCCCGCCGTCGCCTGGACCGCGCCATGGTCGCCGCCGCGTGGGGCGGGGCGGCTGACGCCGACGCGGTCGTACTGATGGTCGAAGCGCATCGTGGCATCACCGAAGGTGTCGAACGCATCCTCGAAGGTCTGGAAGAGATCGGGCAGGGCCGCACCATCGCTCTCGCGATCAACAAGATCGACAAAGTACCTTCCGAGAAATTGCTGGCGCTCACCAGTGATCTGAACGCCCGCTATCCCTTTGCCGAGACTTTCATGATCTCGGCTGAGAAAGGCCACGGTGTTGACGATCTGCGCAAATGGCTGGCCTCGAAACTGCCCGAAGGCCCGTGGCTCTACCCCGAAGACCAGATCGCTGATTTGCCCTTGCGCATGATCGCCGCTGAGATGACGCGCGAGAAGCTGACCCTGCGCCTGCATCAGGAACTTCCCTATCAGCTGACCGTCGAGACCGAGAACTGGGAAGAGCGTAAGGACGGTTCGGCCAAGATTGATCAGGTCATCTATGTCATGCGCGACGGTCACAAAGGCATTGTGCTGGGCAAACGCGGTGAGACGATCAAGGCTGTCAGTCAGGCCGCACGGGCGGAACTAGAAGAATTCCTCGACCGAAAAATCCACCTGTTCCTACAGGTGAAGGTCCGGCCCAACTGGCTGGAAGAATCCGAGCGTTATTCGGAAATGGGTCTGGATTTCAAAGACGGTAACGGATGACCCGACTGACGGCGGAATTCTGGGTGCATGCCTATCTGGCGCGGCTGCGATTTCAGGAAATACCAGTCTTTGTCGTGGCCCATGGTGACGACACCGCCGGCGCGGTGCTGATCAAGCTGAATACGCTTGACGGGCAGGCCACCGCATTTCAGCGAAGTTTTGATCTGATGAGCGGTGAGCGTAAATGGGTGGAACTCTCTTCCGGCCCCGAGGGCGAGGTGGACAACGCCATCACCCGCCAACGCAGTTTTGACCCTGATCTCTGGGTAATCGAGGTTGAAGACCGGCAAGGCAGGCACTTACTGGGTGAAGAAGGTTTGGACTAGCGCGCCCAGCAATTGATCTTGGATGCCCGGCTC
Organism: Ruegeria sp. O11; assembly: GCF_056535285.1. Taxonomy (NCBI): domain Bacteria; kingdom Pseudomonadati; phylum Pseudomonadota; class Alphaproteobacteria; order Rhodobacterales; family Roseobacteraceae; genus Ruegeria; species Ruegeria sp. O11. The sequence continues at coordinate 355,484 of NZ_JBQERS010000002.1, forward strand.
AAAGCGACTATTTTGCTCTGAAACAGGCTGAACGAACGACCCGCCTATCGGGTGCCGCAGGAACAGGAGGGGAATTGAGTGGCTGAAACACTTGCCCAGAAACTGGAAAAGTCAAATCTCGGCCATTGGATGCAGCGGTTCGAGGGCTTTATGGTCTTCATCGGAGTGGTCGGCCCCTTCGCTACGTTGCCGCAACTGATCAAGCTTTATTTTACCCATTCCGAACACGCCACCGGCCAGTCGCTGCTCTCGTGGTCGCTTTATGCGGGGCTGTCGTTTTTGTGGTTCGCTTACGGGCTGGTGGTCGGCAAGCTGCCCATCTATGTGGGCAACGGCCTTTCCATGATCTTGAACCTGATGATGGTCATCGGCATCTTAATCCATGCTGGGGTAACATTCTAGCAACCCCGCTACGCAGTGGGCGACAATGCGATCAGTCTGCTTCACTAAAATAGACGAAGCTCATTTTGTTTCCATCCGGGTCGCGGGCATAGGCGCCGTAGAAGTTCGGTCCATATTGCGGGCGTTCACCCGGATCGCCCTCGTTAGTACCTCCATTGGCAATAGCGGCGGCGTGCACCTCACGTACTTCCGCTTCGCTTTGACATAGCAGGCCAACCATGTTGCCGTTTCCGACAGTTGCAACCTCTTTGTCGAAGGGCGTTGCGACCCACATGCTGCCGCCACCGCGCAGCTCATAGCAAACTGCATGTGGCATGTATTCGGCGATTACTTTCCCACCTAACTGAGGGACAACCGCGTCGTAGTAGCTGCGTGCTTTGGCAACATCATTTGAGCCGATCATGACATAGTTCAGAGACATTTCTTAAATCCCAATAATTAGAACATATGGCGAACATTAGTCTCTGAACCCACCTCACGCAACCGGTTTTTCCTACTGATCCGACCAGACTTATTTGTACCTTGAACCTGCAGCGGCCATAAGATTTCCTGCAGGCATATCTGGTGACCTAACGAGGCCGAAATTGGATTGGCGTGATCATGGCATACTTCTGACCTCTCGCCGCCATGGTGAGACGGCGGCCATTATCGAGGTTTTTACCGAAACTCATGGCCGCCATGCAGGTATTGTGCGCGGGGGCACTAGCCGCAAGATCGCGCCGATCTTGCAACCGGGGGCGCAGTTGGACGTACTTTGGCGTGCGCGGCTTGAAGAGCATCTGGGCACTTTTCAGGTCGAACCCCTGCGTTCCCGTGCCGCCGCTGCATTTTCAGGTCGGTTGGCACTTGCCGGACTGAACGCGGTGGTGGCGTTATTGCCCTTCTGCCTTCCCGAGCGCGAGCCACACCCCTCGATTTATAAGCAAACCGAACAGTTGATGGATTTGTTGGGACAGGATGAGGTTTGGCCACTTGCTTATTTGCGCTGGGAATTGGCGCTGCTGGAAGAGCTGGGCTTTGGCCTCGATCTGTCGACCTGTGCTGTGACCGGCGTGCATGAGGGGCTGATTTATGTCTCGCCCAAAACCGGTCGCGCGGTCAGTGCAGCGGGGGCAGGGGAGTGGGCCGACAAGCTGTTGCCACTGCCCCCCTGTCTGCGTGGCGAAGGGGCTGCGCCGGATGCGGAGATCGCGCAGGCTCTGCGAACTACCGGGCATTTTCTGGAAAACCACCTGGCCCCGGCTTTGGGCCATACGCCGCTGCCTGATGCCCGTGAACGCTTTGTGGCGCAGTTTACTCGACGGCTTTGAATACCATCTCGTGCCCGTCCTCGTTGCGCAGGATCAGCACATCGCCGGATACTTCGGATTGTGTCATCGCCATCAGTGCAGCAAAGTAAAAACCTTCGGCCTCAAGCCCGGCACAGGCTGCGCGAGTGGCAGCCAGATCGGCGATCTCGAACCAAGGGTAGGGGGCATTCAGCTTGCCCGAATAAGTGTTGCAGGGGGCATTGCCTTCGATACGCCCCTCTTCGGGAAAGCGCAGCAATGCGCTGGCTTCGAACGGCTCTCCGTCAATTTCCTGCAATGCCCATGTCTGATCCGCCGCGCCATAGGCGGCAACGGTTTCATCCTCGTTGCATTGAAACAAGGCCAGAGGCAGAAGTAGGGCCAGACGTAACATCGCAATATCCTATCAGTAGGGGTTCACGCCGCTGATCAATTCTTCGCGCACTTCAAGACGGGGCCGCCAGTTGTACTTGGTATCCTCGCGCACGGGTGCCCAGAACAACACGCCGCTGTTGCGCCACGGGTCCAGGATGATGCCCTCGTCCATGGGAGCACCCTTGGCGCTGATCAGGGCCGAATGATGAATGATCCGAAACGCCGTCGGCGGGGAGGTAACCCAGTGCAAATCCAGCGTACGGAAACTTTCTTGTTTCAGTCGCGTGGTCATGGCTTGCGCCCAATCATTACATAGGCCCTTCTCACGAAACCCATTTATGACCTTTGCGTTGTGGATGATCGCCGGATCGGTGACGTTCCAGTCCTTCTTCAATTGGCTGGAATAGGCATAGGATATCTCGGCGGCGCGGCGGGCTTCGCGTGGATCAACCTCGGGACCAAGCTGCTGAATGGCCAGCGTCAGTTTGTCGACGTCATTCGAGCCCGTCGTTGTCGGGGCCGAGGCGCACCCGGCAAGGGCCAGGCAGGTGGCCAAAATTGCAATGATGATCTTCACGCTCGAGTCTCCTCTGGCCGACATAGGTGCCGGTTCCGTTCACCGCCCTTTAACTGATTCCGGCCCCCGATCCGAGGGGGAAGTTTTGCCCAGACGATCACAAAGCCAGGTAGTACAACTCGGAACATTTGCGCCTTGGCGCCTGTACAACACCAAAGATAAAGAAAACCCGGCACAAGGCCGGGTTCAGTTGGGGAAACCGCATCGAACCGGGCGTCAGCCCAGCAATCGACGCGCGATGACTTGCGCCTGTATTTCTGCGGCGCCTTCAAAGATATTTAGGATGCGCGCGTCACAAAGCACGCGGCTAATTTTATATTCCAGCGCGAAGCCGTTACCGCCGTGAATCTGCAACCCGTTATCCGCCGCAGCCCAGGCAACCCGGGCCCCCAGCAGTTTGGCCATCCCCGCCTCAAGGTCACAGCGCTGGCCGTGGTCTTTTTCCCATGCAGAGAAATAAGTGAGCTGCCGTGCGATCATGATCTCAACCGCCATCATCGCCAGCTTGCCCGAGACCCGGGGGAAGTTGATCAGCGCCTTGCCGAACTGCTTTCTATCTTGAGCGTATTGCATGGCGATGTCCAAAGCGCTCTGAGCGACGCCGATGGCGCGGGCGGCGGTCTGGATGCGGGCGCTCTCGAAGGTCTCCATCAACTGTTTGAAACCTTTGCCTTCTTCGCCACCTAACAGGTTCTCCCCCTTCACTTCAAAGCCGTCAAAGCCCAGCTCGTATTCTTTCATGCCACGATAGCCCAGCACTTCGATCTCGCCGCCTGTCATACCGGGTGTGGGGAAGGGGTTCTCATCGGTTCCGGGGGTCTTTTCAGCCAGAAACATGGACAGACCACGGTGATCGGAGCTATCAGGGTTTGTACGCGCCAGTAGAGTCATCACATGCGTGCGGGCGGCGTGGGTGATCCATGTTTTATTGCCTGTTATCTTATAGTTGCCATCTTCACCTTTAACGGCACGCGTGCGCAGGCTGCCCAGATCCGATCCTGTGTTGGGCTCAGTGAAAACGGCGGTTGGCAGGATCTCAGCACTGGCAAGTTTCGGCAGCCAGTTAGCTTTTTGCTCATCTGTGCCACCCGCGATGATCAGTTCAGCCGCTATCTCGGACCGCGTGCCCAATGAGCCCACGCCGATATAACCGCGCGAAAGTTCTTCCGAGACCACGCACATCGACGCTTTGGACAGGCCGAAGCCGCCGAATTCCTCGGGGATGGTCAGGCCGAACACGCCCATTTCGGCCAGTTCTTCGATGATCTCAATTGGGATCAATTCGTCTTTCAGGTGCCATTCATGGGCGTTGGGCTCGACCTTTTCCTGCGCATAACGGCGGAACTGATCACGGATCATCTCCAACTCTTCGTCCAGACCCGAAGCGCCAAACATGGTTGCACCGGATTGATCCTGCATAAGCTCAACCAGACGCGTGCGCGCGGCCTGAGAATTGGCCTGCGCCATCAGGGTTTGCACTTCATGGCACTGGAACCCGGACAAGGCGTCCCAGCCAAGACCAAGGTCCTGCAAACGCACTACCTCACCCTGATTCATCGGAATGCCACCCGCGATCTGATGCAGGTATTCGCCAAAGGCGATCTGGTGCAGCAACTGCTCCATCTCGCTGAACTTACCTTCAGCTTGAAGTGCCTCGGCCCAGCGTTGCATCTGCTGCAAAGATTGCCGGTAAGTTGCCAGCCATGCCAAACTATGAGCGGCTGTCTGATTTGCTTCGATCAACGCGCCCGAGATGCGATCCTCACTGGTGACCATGGCCCGCACCGATGCACGGGCCTCGTCGAACACAGTTTCGACCGCCGGTAAGGCCGCTGCGGTCAATGTCAGAAGATCAGGTAAAACCGCTTGCTGCATCATGTTCGTCAAGTCCTGTCCATCATGGGCCATGAATCACGTCCTTTACTGGGTCGTCTGGTCATATCATGCTGCACGTGCAGCGCAACAAAAATACACAAATAGCACATAAGAAGTTCAATTATTACCATATCACTTTTGCAATGCAGAAAAATCTCGGCCTGATATGAAGGGCAGATGGATCTGTTTTCGCTCATTTCACCGCAGGAAATGTACCTGGCGTTGATCGTCGCTTTTGTAGCGGGGTGGGTCAAAGGCATGGTGGGATTTGCTATGCCAATGGTACTGATATCCGGGCTGAGTATGATGCTGCCCCCCGAATTTGCGTTGGCAGGCCTGATCCTGCCGACCCTTGTTACTAATGGTGTACAGGCCTTGCGGGAAGGCGTGGCCGCCGCAGCGGTATCGGTTCGTAAATTCCGTGTATTTCTGGCAGTTGGGTTAATCTGCCTGCTGGCGAGTGCTCAATTGATAAATATTTTGACACCTCAGGATTTCCTATTGGTGCTCGGCGTGCCGATAACCTTCTTTGCCCTGATTCAGATACTTGGGCTCAGACTTACATTGAAGGCACCCTCTGTCTGGGTCGAGGCGATGGTCGGCGCTGTAGCAGGCGCGGTCGGGGGTATCTCTGGCGTATGGGGGCCACCAACTGTGGCCTATCTGACGGCGTTGAATACACCCAAGAAAGATCAGATGCGTGTTCAGGGCGTGATTTATGGCCTAGGGGCAGTGGCCCTGGTGGCCGCGCATTTGGGTTCAGGTGTTTTGAGGGGTGAAACGGCATTGTTCTCTGCCATGCTGGTTCTTCCGGCCCTTGTAGGCATGCGAGGAGGTCTGTTCCTTCAGGACCGGATTGATCAGACCCAGTTTCGCAAACTTACGCTGTTGGTTCTGTTGATCGCCGGACTGAATTTGCTCAGGCGCGGACTGTTGGGTTAACCACGCCTTTCAGCAAAACGGAACGCGAAATAGAGACCCAACATCAAAAAGAACAAGCCTGAGATGTCGCCAATCAGAAACGCGACATATTCGGCAGCTGTACTGCCAAAGGCCGTGTTGGTCAGGATTGAAACCAAAACCGAAGTGACAATCCCAACTCCCATCACGCAGGGCCAGCAGGGATTGCGATCAGCGCGTGGAAAAAGATCCCATCCCGCCGCTTTGCAGGCGTAAAACACAGCGGGCACGATTGTTACGGCGATGGCAATCGCCAGCAATCTGCTGGGCAGGAAAACGTCCCACCCGCCCACCATTGCAAAGACAACAAAGACGCCGGGCAAAAGTGCAAAAATTGCCCGCCACCCCAGTAACCATGCGGCCAGAACCCGCACGCCATGCGGCAGGAACAACAGGCTGGCGTGGCTGGGGTATGCGGGAAAAAATTCGTTCTGAAGCGGCATCAGAATCTCGAATGTAACGAGTGATGCGGCAACATAGGCCAAAGAGGCAAAGAAGGTGTCAGAGGCCCATCTGTTCACGGGATTAGCCGTTTTCAGATTTCAGGCAGCAATCACCTGGGTGCATGAACCAAATACCGCCCACGATTGGCGCTTCCGCTTTGCGAAAGATAGCCCTTTTGAACCAAAGACTTGAGGGCGCGGAAAAAGGTCGGACGAGAAACGCTTTTGACCAGCGTATGCTCGATCAGGCCGAAGGTGCGCACTTCGGTATTGCTTTTCGACAACTCTTCCGCGGCGTAATAGATGTCCCGCTCGACCGGGGACAATTCTTCTAGCCCCAAGGTGCGTTCCATGCTCTGCATCAGTTTGCGCAGTTCGGTGAGTTTTGAAATTTCAGTCATAACTTGCCTATTATCTACTACCGTGTCAGACCGAGGCACGTCGAAAGGCTAGGACCTTTGAAACACATCTATCCAACACCATCCCCATGTGGAAGTAATCGCCACTTTCAGGTGCGGCCCGAAGCGTCTTGAGAGTGGAATCGCCCGGGTCGCCCAACTGTCCAATTTCAATGGTCGCCGCCGCAGAAAACATCGGTACCATCTCTTCATCGGTATTTTGCGATAGCGCAAATGACGCGTTCTCGCAATGAACTTGTTTGTTAGATTGGTCTGCCGCTGCGTAATCCAAAGTGAAATGGGGGCGGCTAGGGCCCCCATTTCTAATCAGCCGATTGCAACGGCTTTGATATCTTCATCAATGAAGGGCAGATATTGTTCGAAATTTTCCGCAAACATCTGCACCAGCTTTTCCGCTTGCTTGTCGAACGCTTTCTGATCGTCCCAGGTGCGACGCGGGTCCAGTAGCACTTCGGGCACTCCCGGTACTGAGACAGGTACGTCAAATCCGAAATTGGCGTCTTTGCGGAACTCGGCGTCAGTTAGTGATCCTTCAAGTGCTGCCGTCAGCAGGGCGCGGGTGGCCTTGATCGGCATCCGACTGCCAACGCCATAGGCGCCGCCGGTCCAGCCTGTATTGACCAACCAGCAGGTTGCCCCGTGCTGGGCAATCTTGTCGCGCAGCAGGTTGCCATAGGCTTCGGGGCGGCGCGGCATGAAGGGCGCACCAAAGCAGGTAGAGAAGGTCGGCTGAGGCTCGGTGATGCCGCGCTCTGTTCCGGCCACCTTCGAGGTAAAGCCAGAAAGGAAGTGGTACATTGCCTGCGCAGGGGTCAGCCGAGCGATCGGTGGCAGAACACCAAACGCGTCGCAGGTCAGCATGATGATGTTTTTGGGATGTCCACCTAGGGCGTTGCTGGAGGCGTTTGAAATGTACTCCAACGGATAAGCGCAGCGCATGTTTGCGGTCAAAGAATCGTCGTTGAAATCGAGCTCTTTGGTCTCAGCATCGAAGACCATGTTTTCGATCACGGTACCGAATTTCGAAGTTGTCGCGTAGATTTCCGGCTCGGCCTCGGCGTTCAGGTTGATCGTCTTGGCATAGCAACCGCCTTCGAAGTTGAAGGTGCCTCGATCCGACCAGCCGTGTTCGTCATCGCCGATCAATGTGCGCGACGGGTCGGCGGAGAGGGTGGTTTTGCCGGTGCCGGACAGGCCGAAGAACACGGCGGTGTCGACCGGGTTGCCGACCGCATGGTTGGCCGAGCAGTGCATCGGCATCACGCCTTTTTCGGGCAGCATGTAGTTCAGTAGGGTGAAGACCGACTTCTTGTTCTCGCCAGCATATTCGGTGCCGCCGATCAGAATCAGCTTACGATCGAAGTTCATCGCAATCACCGTCTCGCTGCGGCAGTTGTGCTTGGCCGGGTCGGCCTGAAAGCTGGGGCAGTTGATGACGGTGAAATCCGCAGTGAACTCATCCAGATCCTCACGATCCGGGCGGCGCAGCAGGTGGCGGATGAACAGATTGTGCCAAGCGAGCTCAGTGACCATACGCACATTGATCGAATAGCTGGGATCAGCTCCGCCCACGAGGTCCTGCACAAAGTAATCACGGCCTTTCATATGGGCCAGCATATCATCGTACAGCGCATCAAAGCCTTCGGGGCTCATGGCAGCATTGTTTTCCCACCAGATGCTGTCGGCGACGCTGTCGGTCTTGACGACGTGCTTGTCCTTTGGCGAGCGGCCAGTGAACTTGCCGGTGGTGACCAGAAATGCGCCGCCATTGCCAAGGGTGCCTTCGCCGCGCTTGAGCGCTTCTTCGATCAGCGCCGGTTCCATGAAGTTGTAATAGACATTGCCCAGACCCTCGATGCCCTGATCTTCGAGGCGGAATTGCGGGTTAACCCGTCCAGATGTCATGTGTGTCTTCTCCTGTGGCGGCGCGAGGGCCTAGGGCCGGGTGCGCCATTGGGGCGGATACCGGAAAAAGCCGGCGGTCAAGCGCCTCTTATCACGGTATTTTGGGACATGAACAGGAGGGTTGGCAGGAGTTAGCGCAACCAAGTTGAGGTTTAGCGCCATCACGATTTGTCTGCTGTAAATCAAGGCAGCTATTTGGGCGCAGCAAGGCAAATTTGCCGCATACCTGCCGCAAGAATGGCATGATTCGAGGTTACGAGTTGATTCGGTTGCTCAAAACCGCCAACAATGTCTTACAATAAAGCGTATTATTGCGCGAGTGAGCAGGAATAGGGGTGAACCCGATGTCAAAGATTGCACTTGTGGATGACGACAGAAATATCCTGACGTCAGTATCCATGACCCTCGAAGCCGAAGGGTTTGAGGTCGAAACATATAATGATGGGCAGGCAGCGCTGGATGCGTTCAATAAGAAACTTCCGGATATGGCCGTTCTGGATATCAAGATGCCGCGGATGGACGGCATGGATCTGCTACAGAGGCTGAGGCAGAAAACGCAGATGCCGGTTATCTTCCTGACCTCAAAAGATGATGAAATCGACGAGGTTCTGGGCCTTCGGATGGGCGCAGATGACTATGTAAAGAAACCGTTCTCGCAACGCCTTCTGGTCGAGCGCATCCGGGCGCTGCTGCGTCGTCAGGAAGCGGTAGAAGGGGATGCAACCAGCGTTTCGACCGGGGACACCAAGGTAATGGAACGCGGTGAGCTGCGGATGGACCCGCTGCGCCATGCGGTAAGCTGGAAGGGCAATGATGTCTCTCTGACTGTAACCGAATTCCTGTTGCTGCAGGCACTGGCACAACGTCCGGGATTTGTAAAAAGCCGTGATCAGTTGATGGATGTCGCTTATGATGATCAGGTCTATGTGGATGACAGGACCATCGACAGCCATATCAAACGCCTGCGCAAGAAGATGCGGGCCGCTGATCCGGATTTTTCGGCGATCGAAACGCTGTATGGTATCGGATATCGTTACAACGAAGAATAGGCGCGGCCGTTTGTGAAGAAGGCGAAGGGGTCTCGTGCGCGATACTGAACAAGCCAACCAAGAACGCGATGCGGATGTCGTATTGGGGGATGACTGGGTCATTCCCCAAGATTCCGAGTCTGCGGAACTGCAAGCCAAGCGATCGCGACGAAACCTTCTTACGTTGCGCTATTCGCCTCTGGCACGCAGGATCATTACGTTCAACCTGATCGCCCTGGTCATTCTGGTGGCGGGTTTGCTGTATCTGGACGACACGCGCAAAGAGCGTGTTCAGCAGACAGCGGTCGATTTGGTTGGGGATGCACAGCTCGTCAGCAACGTCTTTGAAACCCAATTGCGACAACCTTCGGGAAATGGTGCCGCAACGCTGGACGTGCGAGATACCCTGTCCGGGCTTAGCCTTCCCGAGGGTGGTGAAGTTTTTGTATATGATAATACAGGAACTCTGATTGGTTGGACACGCGGGGTGTCGCCAGTTTCAGAACTGCCAAGCTTGCTGCAACAGGAAGCTGACACAGTCTCGGGCAACACTTTGATCAGCGATGCGCTTAATGTGGTTTGGAATGGTCTGTCCGCAATTTTTAGCAGCAGAACAGATGTTGAAGCGCCGACACTGGCGCAACGTGTGCAACAATTGATCCCGCAGGCGTTGGATGGTCGCCTGCAAGTACAGGCCGTTCAGGACGACATGGGCAAGACGGTTATTGTGGCCGTGGCGCCAATTCTTGTCGAAGACGTACCGGTTGGTGCTGTCGCCATGGCAGGCCCTGCAGGTGAGATCGATGCGCTGGCCCGAAAAGAGCAAGAGCGCATCCTTCAGATGTTTGTCGTTGCATTGCTGGTCTCAATCGGTCTGAGCCTTGTTCTGGCCTCGACCATTGCGAACCCGCTGGCAGATCTGGCCGCCGCTGCCGAGATGGGCAAGGATCGGGGCGCGGGGGTAAATCCGGGCCGTATCCGTATCCCCGATCTCAGCGCCCGACCGGATGAGATCGGTCGCCTAAGCAAAGCTTTGCGCGGGATGGTCTCCGCGCTTTACAACCGCATCGACGCAAATGAACAGTTTGCGGCAGATGTTGCGCATGAAATCAAAAACCCTCTCGCCAGTTTGCAATCTGCCGTCGGAACCATGCGCATGGTTAAACGTGATGACCAGCGCGAAAAATTGCTGGGTGTTATCGAACATGACGTGCGGCGACTGGACCGTCTTGTCAGTGACATCTCGAACGCGTCCCGGCTGGATGCGGAGCTTGTAAAAGAAGAAGAGCAGCCCTTTGATCTGCTCAATCTACTTGGGAATATCAGCCAATTTCTGGGTGAAGACGCCCGTTCGAAGGGGATCGACTACATCACTGATTTTCCGGCAGGGCCTATCGTGGTCAACGGGCTCGAGGCGCGATTGGCACAGGTTTTTGTCAATCTGATCACCAACGCGATTTCCTTCTGCGAAGACAATGACGCCATTCGCGTCTGGGTCCGCCGTCGCGACAATCGTGTGCTGGTTGTCGTTGAAGATACCGGCCCGGGCATCCCTGATCAGGCTCTGACCAAGATATTCAAACGCTTTTATTCACAACGCCCCGAAGAGCATTTCGGCAACAACTCGGGCCTCGGCTTGGCAATTTCGAAGCAGATCGTCGAGGCGCATGGTGGAGTAATCTGGGCCGAAAACATTCGCCCGACCGAAGCCGATATCACTTCGGACCCGCTGGGCGCACGGTTTGTGGTCGGGCTTCCTGTCTAGACCATGAACGCGATCCCGCTCCAGGATATCGCAGATCAAAGGACGGCTTGCATTCACGCCACTTGCGTGGCGGTGCAAGGTGCTGGGGTGTTGATCGTTGGTGCTTCGGGTGCAGGAAAATCTGGGTTGGCATTGCAGATGATGGCGCTGGGTGCTCAGCTGGTTGGAGATGACCAGGTCGATATGTTTGTGCAGAACGATCAGGTTATGGCAAATGCAGTCGTGCCAATCAAAGGTTTGATCGAGGCGCGTGGTATTGGGTTGTTACGGGCCGCTAGCGTGGGCCCCGTCCCGTTGGCGTATATCGTGGATCTGGATCAAACAGTTTCGGCGCGTTTGCCCGAGCCTTTTGACGTTTGCGTGCTGAAGCGAACTGTTCCCTTGCTTCGGGGCGCTGGGGTACCCAATTTGGCCGCAGGACTAATGCAACTTGTGAGAATGGGGCGCGTGGCCCCGGAATGGCCGAATTCATGACAGCACAAACGCGCGTCGTATTGGTTACGGGCCCCTCTGGGGCCGGGCGTTCGACCGCGATCCACGTACTAGAAGATCTTGGATTTGAGGCGATTGATAATCTACCAATGGGTTTGCTGGTTCGTCTGGTGGACAGCTCAGAGCCGACGCGCCCAATGGCCTTGGGTATCGATACGCGCAATCGTGATTTTTCGACCATCGGGTTCATCGAACTTGCCGCCAAACTGGGCAGGATGGAAGATGTCGACCTAACGATTCTCTATCTGGATTGCAGCGACGAAGTGCTGATGCGCCGGTTCTCGGAAACACGCCGCCGCCACCCGGTCGCTGCGGATGCCAGTCCGGAAACGGGCATCCGGCAGGAAAAAGAACTGCTGGCCCCTATTCGCGAGGTTGCCGATACGCTGATCGATACCAGAACGCTGAATGTTCACCAGTTGCGCAAGGAAGTCGAGCGCTGGTTCGCCCCTAAGGGGGGGCGTCATCTGGCGGTTTCGATCGAATCCTTCTCGTACAAACGGGGTTTGCCGCGTGGTTTGGATATGGTGTTTGATTGCAGGTTTTTGGCCAATCCCTATTGGCGGCCTGAACTGCGTGATGCCGATGGGCGAAATTCGGATGTGGCAGCCTATGTTCGGTCAGATCCGAACTTTGAGGCATTCTTTGATCGGGTTGTCGATCTGTTGATCGAATTGCTTCCCGCGTTCCGTGAAGAAGGTAAGGCGCACCTCTCGATCGCCTTCGGGTGCACCGGAGGGCAACATCGCTCAGTCGCTGTGGCCGAAGCGGTTGCAAAGGCCCTTGCGGAAGGGGGCCAGCAGGTGGCAATTAGGCACCGCGAAATGGAACGACGCGCATTGAATGTGAGGCCGAAGTGATCGGGATCGTAATTGTTGCACATGGCGGTTTGGCGCGCGAATATCTTGCGGCCACACAACATGTAGTTGGAAAACAGCCCGGGTTGGTGGCTATCCCGATCGAAGCTGATCATGATCGCGAGGCAAAACAAGCTGAGATATGTCGTGCTGCTGACAAGGTCGATATGGGCGATGGCGTTGTCGTTGTGACCGACCTGTATGGCGGCAGCCCCTCGAATCTCAGCTTACGTGCGTGTGCACCGCAGGATCGGCGAATCCTTTACGGAGCTAACCTACCGATGCTCATTAAACTGGCCAAAAGTCGCCATCTGCCGCTGGCCGAAGCCGTGCGTTTAGCACTGGAAGCTGGTCGAAAATACATCAATGCGCAAAATGTGACGCTGGATTGATACCGGATACAATCATATGACGACCAAGAGTTTGAAAATAATAAATGAAAAAGGCCTACATGCCCGCGCCTCAGCCAAGCTGGTTGAGGTGGTCGAAGGCTTTGACGCACGTGCCGAGGTGTCGCGCGACGGGCTTTCTGCCTCGGGTGACAGTATCATGGGCCTTTTGATGTTGGCAGCGTCGCGCGGAACTACTATTGACGTCGAGACGTCCGGCCCGGATGCTGAGGCGTTGGCAGAAGCGTTGGAAACCCTGGTGAACGACAAGTTCGGCGAAGGGTTCTGATAGCGTAACTGCGACGATATCAAGGACGGAAAGACCAGGCAATTGGCGGAAACCACGCACGAAACAAAGACCGGCCCAGTCGCAGATCAAGACACCGATCAAGGTGAAATCTACGACCGCAGAACGCTGACCTACGCCAACTCGTTTGACGATGCCTGGACGTCCACCGCAATTCGCGCGATCGAATGGTGTACCGGCAAGCTGACCATTCTGCGTATGGTCAACAAGTTCGAAAAGCAGAACGAACATTACCGGGGCCAGAAATTCTGGGGCGGTGCGCTCAAAATTATGGGCATCAACCTCACCAGCCCCGCCGAACAGATCGCCCGTATCCCAAAAGAGGGTCCGGTTGTGGTTGTCGCCAACCACCCGCACGGCATGGTTGATGGCATGATCCTTGCCGAACTCATAGGTCAGGTTCGTAGTGATTATCGTATTCTGACCCGTTCGGTTCTGACCGGTTTGGATGAGGCAGCAACCTCGTTCATGATCCCGGTGCCGTTTCCGCACGACCCCGAAGCGCAGGCCAAGATGCTTGAAATGCGCAGCAAGACGATGAAGCACCTGGCCGATGGCGGCGTGGTCGCTCTGTTCCCTTCAGGTGTTGTGATGTCATCGGATGATTGGTTCGGCCCTGCGATCGAGCGGGAGTGGAACGTCTTTACTGCCAAGATGATCCGCCGCTCGGGCGCAAAAGTGGTGCCGATCTTCTTCCCCGGCAGCAACTCGCGTTGGTACCAGATCGCCAATCGGCTTTCGCCTATACTTCGCCAAGGTCTTTTGCTGCACGAAATTGTCCGCTCCTGCAACAAGCCGCAGTCTCCGGTTATAGGCGACCCGGTTTCAGATGAAGATATGGCGCTTTTGGAACGCGACCCACGTGGTTTCATGGCTTGGCTCCGCGATCACACGCTTGCCCTGGGCAAACACTGATCCGTCTCTTCATCTGGCCATAAATATCTCGGGAGTGAATCGAGCCGCAGGCTCAAGAGAGGGCTGGCCCTCTTATGCACTATCGCGTCGGAACTGGAACTTCACCGCGGTAATCGTAGAACCCTCGTTCGGTCTTGCGCCCCAGCCAACCAGCCTCGACATATTTCGTCAGCAGCGGGCATGGACGATACTTGGTATCAGCCAGACCATCGTGCAGCACATTCATGATCGCAAGACACGTATCTAGGCCAATGAAATCCGCGAGCTCCAGCGGCCCCATAGGGTGATTGGCGCCCAGCTTCATGGATTGGTCGATGGACTGAACGCTGCCGACGCCTTCATAAAGCGTGTAGACCGCCTCATTAATCATCGGCATCAGGATCCGATTGACGATAAAGGCCGGAAAATCCTCGGCGCTGGCTGAGGTCTTTCCCAATCGGTCCACAACAGCCTTGCAGGCGTTGAACGTTGCCTCATCCGTGGCAATACCCCGGATCAATTCGACCAATTGCATCACTGGCACCGGGTTCATGAAATGAAACCCCATGAAGCGTTCAGGCCGATCCGTACGGCTGGCCAACCGGGTGATGGAAATCGACGATGTATTCGAGGTCAGTATTGTGTGAGGCTGCAAATGAGGCAGCAGATCCTCAAAGATCGCCTGCTTCACCGTTTCCCGCTCGGTTGCAGCTTCGATCACAAGGTCGGTCTGCCCCAGATCCGGTAGGTTTAGGGTCGTGGTGATCCGCCCCAAGGCGGCTTTTACCGCCTCGTCTGATATCTTGCCGCGCGACGCTTGCCGCACCAGATTGGTTTCGATTGTCGAGATTGCACCATCTAGGGCATCCTGGCTGATATCGTTCAGAAGAACATCATACTCTGCCAGCGCCATCACATGAGCGATCCCGTTGCCCATTTGTCCAGCGCCGATCACTCCGACTGATTTTACGTCCATATTCTGATGTCCTTGTTCGCAGGATACGGGCGACATTATCGGCACTTCGGCGCGGGCGGCAAGGGGATCGGCCCGATCAAATTCGCTTCAAATGCGCGCATTAGGACTTTCGCAAGACTTGCGGCGGCAAAATGGCAAATGGGTGAAAATTTGGGTGAGTGTGATGAGCTATCAATCAATCAACGCGGATGGTTCCGTTGAAACAACGTGCACCTATGGGACCTCGAAATTGCGATACAGAGGTCCGCAAAGAGCTTTGGAGAGGCCTTACGTGGCGTGCTTTGGGGGCGAGGAGACATTTGGTCGTTTTGTTGAGGCACCGTATCCCTCAATACTCGAGCACCGCCTACAGCGCCGGTGTCTCAACTTTGGTAGTCTGTTTTGTGGCCTCGATTCGTTGACACGAGATGCCGGGCTGCTCGAACTCGCGAACCGGTCAGAGCTTTGTGTTTTGCAGTTGCCTGGTTTGCCGGGCCAGACCAACCGGTTCTATCGAGTTCATCCTCGTCGTAATGACCGTTTCGTTGCACCAACGTCGGAATTAGTGGGGTTGTATCCCGAGATGGACTTCACCAATGTTCACTTTGTTCGTCATCTGTTGAGCCGTTTGAAGGCGCATACAGATGCGCGCTTTGAGATGGTTGAGCAAGAGCTGCGCAAAGCTTGGGTTGAAAGGCTCGGTACTTTTCTGCGCAAAGTTAAGCCTCCGGTTATGTTACTCGAATTGAGAGCAGATCATCACGCGCTGGGCTCGGTATCGGATGATCCCGTCGCGTTGGATATATCAAGTGTCGAAGCGTTGGTGCCTCAAAGCGCTGGCCTCATTACTCTGCATGTGCAGGTATCAGGCGCATCCGATGAGCTTGAGGATATGTTATTTGGCACTCTGCAGCAGCCAATTGCTGAACATATGATCGGCCCTGCCACACATCGCAGAATCGCAGACGCTTTGACCCGTGCGATCAGAGACTTGGGTATTTAGAGAAAAGGCCCGCCAATGGCGGGCCTCATAGAAATTTCGAAGAAAATCTTCGCCTGGTATCAGCCGAGTTTCTCGGTCAGCTCCGGCACGGCCTGGAACAGGTCGGCAACCAGTCCGAAATCGGCGACCTGGAAGATTGGCGCCTCTTCGTCTTTGTTGATCGCAACAATGACCTTGGAGTCCTTCATGCCGGCCAGGTGCTGAATCGCACCAGAAATACCGACGGCGACGTAAAGATCGGGGGCAACAACCTTACCGGTTTGACCCACCTGCCAGTCGTTTGGCGCATAGCCCGAGTCGACCGCTGCGCGCGACGCGCCAACAGCAGCGCCCAGCTTGTCCGCCAGCGCTTCGATCAGCTTGAAATCTTCTTCCGAGCCAACACCACGGCCGCCTGAGACAACAACGCCTGCCGAAGTCAACTCAGGGCGATCGCTTTCGGCTACCTTGTCTTCAACCCATTCGGAGAGGCCGGGGTTATCACCAACCGAGATGGTCTCAACTGCCGCAGATCCACCTTCGCCAGCCGCGTCGAAAGACGCGGTGCGGATGGTGACAACTTTCTTGGCGTCGTTCGATTTCACGGTCTGGATCGCGTTGCCTGCGTAGATCGGGCGCTCGAAGGTCGAACCGTCAACCACACCAGAAGCATCCGAGATCACCATCACGTCCAGCAGGGCGGCAACGCGCGGCATGACGTTTTTGGCGTCGGTGGTGGCAGGTGCAACGATGTGCTCATAGCCATCAGCCAGCGACACGATCAGCGCTGCGGTTGATTCCGCCAGGCGATGGCCCAGCGAGGCATCTTCGGCGACCAGAACCTTAGAGACACCATCGATCTTGGCAGCAGCTTCACCAGCGGCAGCGGCCGAGCCACCTGCGGCCAGAACGGTGATTTCGCCCAGCGACTTGGTGGCTGCGACGGTTTTGGCGGTCGCGTCAAAGCTCAGTTCGCCGTTGTTGACTTCGGCAAGCAGAAGTACAGCCATTACACAGCCCCCGCTTCTTTGAGTTTCTCAACCAGCTCGTCGACCGAGCCCACGACGATACCAGCGGCGCGCGCCGG
The DNA here is from genome assembly GCF_056535285.1 of Ruegeria sp. O11. NCBI lineage: Bacteria > Pseudomonadati > Pseudomonadota > Alphaproteobacteria > Rhodobacterales > Roseobacteraceae > Ruegeria > Ruegeria sp. O11. The sequence goes on from NZ_JBQERS010000002.1 coordinate 372,485, forward strand.
CGGCTCGTCGGTTTTGACGATTTCAAGACGCGGAGTGACATCGACGCCGTAGTCGGCGGCGGTTTTCTCATCCAGCGGCTTTTTCTTCGCCTTCATGATGTTCGGCAGCGACGCATATCGCGGCTCGTTCAGACGCAGGTCAACGGTGACGATGGTTGGCATCTTGACGCTGATAGTCTGCAGACCACCATCCACTTCGCGGGTGATCTTGGCGCTGTCGCCTTCGATATCCAGCTCGGATGCGAAAGTGCCTTGCGACCAGCCCAGCAGGGCCGACAGCATTTGGCCGGTGGCGTTCATGTCGTTGTCGATCGCCTGCTTGCCCGCCAGAACGATGCCCGGCTGCTCTTCCTCGACCACTTTGGCGAGTATTTTCGCCACGGCCAGAGGCTCGATGTCGGTGTGTACGTCATCAGCTGCAACAACCAGGATCGCACGGTCTGCACCCATGGCCAGGGCGGTCCGCAGAGTTTCCTGCGACTGTTTCACACCGATTGAAACGGCAACGACTTCGTCAGCCTTGCCCGCTTCTTTCAGGCGAATTGCCTCTTCCACTGCGATTTCGTCGAAGGGGTTCATCGACATTTTTACATTGGCGAGATCAACTCCGCTACCGTCCGCCTTAACACGAACTTTCACGTTGTAGTCGATCACGCGCTTGACAGGCACAAGTACCTTCATTTTTGCGTATGCTCCTTACAAAAACGGCAAGCCGCGCAGCGACTCCACCAATGCTCTCGCGGTTTAGATAGCGGGTCGTGATGCGCTGCAACAGAGCAAAATCGTCACGTCATGCCTTCGAGACGTCGCGTTTTGTCATTTTTTCGACAAGAAACGAATTTTTATTTCTCCATGACGCTCGCGATCAGCGGTTCGCACCCGGAACCCAGAGCACATCATTGCGTCCGCCATTATTGGCGCAGCGCGCGGCGACAAAGAACCAGTCGCTAAGACGGTTGAGATATTTCACCGCCGTTTCATTGACCGGTTCCATATTTGTCAGCTCAACCGCCAGACGTTCTGCCCGGCGCGAGACCGTCCGACAGACATGCAGATGCGCCGCCAGACGTGAACCGCCCGGCAGGATGAAGCTGCGCAGCGGCTGGAGCGTTTCGTTCATCGCGTCGATCTCTGCCTCAAGCCGATCAATCTGGGCGGGGACGATGCGAAGAGGCGGGTAGTCGGCTTCGGCATCCTTGTCCATATCGGGGCGGCAGAAATCAGCCCCTAGATCAAACAGGTCGTTCTGGATGCGGGACAGGGCGGCTTCGACCTCTCCTTCAGCCTCGGTTCGGGCGACGCCGACAAAGGAATTCAATTCGTCCACTGTGCCATAGGCTGCGACGCGCCCGGAGTATTTCGCGACGCGCTCACCATTGCCCAGGGCGGTTTTGCCGTCATCGCCTGTGCGCGTGTAAATCTTGTTGAGAACAACCATGCCTTAAACTCCCTGTCCGCGCAGGTAGACGTAGAGCACGATTAGCACCACTGCAATGAACTGAAACAGGATACGCAGGCGCATCATCTTGTTGCTTTTCATGGCTGCGTCTTTGCCGGGTTTTCCAAAGTTGGCAATGCCCATCACCAGCACGGCGACCACCGCCGCCATGGCCAGAAGCAATACGACCATCAACAGGTCCATAAGATCACCATCCTTGTTTGTTCTCGCGATGAACTCTCATCTAGCGTTGATAGAGGCAAAAGCGAACGGGTAATTTCGCCTCAGATGTCCGAGAGAATGCGGTCGATGGTTCGGGTCGGCAGAATGCGTCGCAGATATCCAGCGATGTAAGTCGGCGTTGTCACATAGTAGCGAGCGCGTGGGCGTTTGGATTCGACCGCATGAGCCAGTTTGGCCGTAACGGCAGAAGCAGGCAGTTCGAACCTGTCGTTTCCGGATGATTCGTAGAGGCGTTTCAGCAACGAATCCTCGTATTTCTGGCGCAGGGCAGAGTTTTTCCAATCTATGAAGCGTTCGAACACCGGGATTGAGTTCACTCGGATTTTCGAGGTCACCGGACCCGGTTCGATCAGGATGACCTTGATATCAGTGTCCCGAAGCTCCAACCGCAAAGTGTCGGTCAGGCCTTCTATGGCATATTTGGTGGCAACATATGCGCCACGCCATGGAAACGCGACCAACCCCAGTACAGACGAATTCTGCACGATCCGTCCATGGCCTTGTGCCCGCATCACCGGAATCACCTGTCGGGTCAACTCGTGCCAGCCAAATACGTTGGTCTCGAAAATCAGGCGCATACCTTCGATCGGGACATCTTCGACTGCTCCGGGAAGGCCGTGCGCGCCATTATTGAACAGTGCATCCAGGGTGCCTCCGGTTGTTTCAAGCACCTGGTTCAGACCGGATGTTATGCTGTCGGTGTCGGTATAGTCGATCAGCGGGCTGTCGAAGCCTTGCGCCCGCAACCGATCACAGTCGCGCTGCTGCCGACAGGATGCAAAGACACGCCAGCCACGTGCGCGCATGCCGTGCGCCGCATCCAATCCGATGCCCGAAGAGCACCCAGTAATAAGAATGGTCTTTTGCATGTCACTTCCGAAACTGAACCTCGCCCCCTTGGTATTGCGAGCTTCAGGTCAGGACAATGACCCAGTTGCGTCAGTTTGTTGGCTTCCGAACCAGTGATGCAGAAATCCAACCCACACTTTGCCCGGGAAGCAGTCTCAGCCGCAGCCATCCCGTGCCTGAATCGCTTAGGACTTCAACCCGTTGGCCAATATTGGCCTTTGCTATGATGGGGTAGATTGTACCTGGCCCGTCGCGCATGTTTACGCGTGTGCCTGATATCTCCCGAATGTCCTTTTCGGGTTCGATAATCTGAGAGGTAGGCGTGATATCGTCCTGAACCTCGGTTTCAACCTGCACCAGCCCGGCGGCACCGTCCTCAAGCGAAGCGAGCGTGAAGCTGGCACCATCTCCGTCAAATGCGGAAAACCGAGGCAATGTATTGGCCGCGACTTGTGAAAGAACAACAGCTGTACCCTCCTCGGCCAAGGGTTCAGGTTCGGCTCGCGCGGCAACAGGGCGGGTTGCGACATTGGTCACAAGTTCTTCCGCAGGCGGCGTTGGCGCAGAAGTGGGTTTGGGCTCAGGGACCGAGGCAATAGGCACAGGTTGTTCGGCCCGTGTCCCGCGCGGCTCGAAATCAGGGCCTCCACTCATGACGTAGAAGCTCCAACCGAGCATGGCGAAAGTGATAACAATAACGCGCGTCATAGCGCACCCCCTGGCAATCGTAACATCAATATGAAGGCAGCAATCTTAATATTCGAAAGCATACCATAGAACCGGGTTTGAGTCGAAAGATGGGGGAAATCCGGGACTTGTCTCCCCCTGTTGCAAAAAGCGCGACTTGTCCCCAGCAAAATATGCGCCGATTGCTTTACCCGCGCGCGCTTGCGTCGTATCACATCATGTATGAACGATACGATTGACGACCCCAATATGGAGGCCCCTGACAACGGGGGCGAGGTAGCCGAGCCGCTGCGCCGCGCAATTGGTGAGCGCTATCTGACCTATGCGCTGTCCACCATCATGCACCGCGCTTTGCCGGATGCGCGCGATGGTCTGAAGCCGGTTCACCGGCGAATCCTCTACGCGATGCGCGAGCTGCGACTCAGCGCGACGGGTGGTTTCCGTAAGTCTGCGAAAATCTCGGGCGACGTGATGGGTAACTATCACCCACACGGGGATGCTGCGATTTACGACGCGATGGCGCGTTTGGCGCAGGATTTCAACGTCCGTTATCCGCTGGTCGACGGGCAGGGGAATTTCGGCAATATCGACGGCGATAATCCGGCGGCCTCGCGATACACCGAGGCGCGGATGACCATAGTCGCGGAGGCATTGCTTGAGGGTCTGAACGAGGACGCTGTTGATTTCCGCGACAACTATGATGGCACGCTGACCGAGCCGGTCGTGTTGCCCGCGCAGTTCCCGAACTTGCTGGCCAATGGCGCAAGCGGTATCGCGGTTGGGATGGCGACGAATATCCCGCCGCATAATATCTCGGAGTTGTGCGACGCCTGTCTGCATCTGATCAAAACACCGGATGCGCGCGACGACACCTTGTTGAATTACGTCCCCGGTCCGGATTTCCCGACCGGTGGCGTGATCGTCGAGCCACCAGAAAATATCGCGCAAGCCTATCGCACCGGGCGTGGTTCCTTCCGTCTTCGCTGTAAGTTCGAAGTCGAAGATCTGGGCCGTGGTCAGTGGCAGATCGTTGTCACCGAGATTCCCTATCAGGTTCAGAAATCCAAGCTGATCGAAAAGATCGCCGAACTGATCCAGACCAAGAAAATCCCGATCCTCGCCGATGTGCGCGACGAATCTGCTGACGATATCCGCCTGATTCTTGAGCCGCGCTCCAAAAACGTGGACCCGGAGGTGCTGATGGGCATGCTCTACCGCAACTCGGACCTTGAGGTGCGGTTCAGCCTGAACATGAACGTGCTGATCGACGGCGTGACGCCCAAGGTCTGTTCGATGAAGGAAGTGCTGCGCGCCTTCCTCGATCACCGGCAAGAGGTGCTGATCCGTCGCTCGCGTCACCGTCTTGGCAAGATCGATCATCGTCTTGAGGTCTTGGAGGGCTTTATCGTCGCCTTCCTGAACCTCGACCGTGTGATCGACATTATCCGCTACGACGACGACCCCAAAGCCGCGCTGATGCGCGAGGATTGGGGAATCGAACATGTTCGCGCGACTGATGAGTCCGACTATGTCTCGCCCAAACCGGGTGAGGGCGAGTTGTCCGAAGTTCAGGTCGACGCAATCCTCAACATGCGCTTGCGCAGCTTGCGCCGTCTGGAAGAGATGGAACTGGTCCGCGAACGCGATGAGTTGATGCTGGAACGCGCAAACCTCGAAGACCTGCTGGCCGATCCCGCCTTGCAATGGGCCAAGATCGCCGAGCAGCTCAAAGAGACCAAGAAGACCTTCGGTAAAGACTACGAAGGTGGTGCGCGCCGGACTCAATTTGCCGAGGCTGGGCAGGTCGAGGAAGTGCCGCTTGAGGCGATGATCGACAAGGAACCGATCACGGTCGTCTGTTCGCAGATGGGCTGGATACGCGCCATGACCGGCCACATCGATCTGAAGCGCGAATTGAAATTCAAGGACGGTGACGGCCCGCGGTTCATCTTCCACGCGGAAACAACGGACCGGTTGCTGGTCTTTGCCTCTAACGGCCGTTTCTACACTGTCAGCGCTGCCAACCTGCCCGGCGGTCGCGGCATGGGAGAGCCGCTCCGTCTGATGGTAGACCTGCCAAACGAGGCGCAGATCATCGACATCCTGATCCACAATCCAGGGCGCAAACTGCTGGTGGCTTCGGATGCGGGTAACGGCTTCATGGTGCCCGAAGATGATGTGCTGGCGCAGACACGTAACGGCAAACAGGTGCTGAACGTCAAAGGCGATGAAACCGCCATGATCTGTAAGCCGGTCGCTGGCGATCACGTCGCTGTAGTGTCTCAGAACGGCAAGTTCCTAGTGTTCCCGACGGAAGAACTGCCCGAGATGACCCGGGGCAAAGGTGTCCGCCTGCAAAAGTACAATATGGCCCGTGGGCGACAGGGGACCTTGGAACTGGACGGCGGCTTGTCCGACGTGACGACTTTCAACTGGGACGACGGCTTGAAATGGTCCATGGGTGGCGACAAGACCCGGCATGAGGCGGATATGTCCCAATGGCTAGCTAAGCGTGCAGGTGTTGGGAAAAAAGCGCCCTACGGCTTCCCGCGCGACTATAAATTCTCGTGACCAGACCAACAGTTTGGTGAATTTCTGCCGATACCGCTTGGCACAAGCGGTATCGGTGCGCTACATCCAATAAAAACAGGCCTATCGAGACGAGAGACATGTTGCGCATCCTGACACTGATCACCGGGTTGGCCCTGATGGGCGCCTGCACCCAGACACAAGTTTACGAAGAGCCCGAGTCGCTGGGTGAATTCAAAATGCGCGTTAACTATGCCTTTGCTGACAAAGCTGTGCAGGGGCCGGTTTCGCGGGATGCTACGCCCGACGAATGGACTGCGGCAATTCAGAATGCAGTAGATATTCGATTGGGCCGCTACGAAGGCGCTCAGGAATATGATATTGGCATCAGCCTTGAAGGCTACATGCTTGCCCCGCCCGGTATCCCCGTGATCTACAATCCCAAGAGCACGGCTATCGTTCTGGTGAATGTGTATGACGTAAAAAACAAAGAGTTTCTGGCCAAAGGCAAGCAGTTTCAGGTTTTGGAAGACACGACCGGAGGTAGCGCCCTCAAAGGGTCCGGTCACGAACGCACAAAAGAAGAGCAAATGAGCGGGCTTTCCCTGAAGGTTGCCGACCGGGTCGAAGAGTGGTTGGCCGAAGAACATAAAGACAATGGCTGGTTTGATCGCCGCCCCGACCTTATTCAGCCGCTGGAGAACGAGGTTGTGGCGCAAAATCCGGCGTCCTGAGCGGCTTTTCCATCAGGATGTGCTTGATTTTCCCCCCTGAACCAAATATCTCGCGCGCGCAGATGTAACCGCGGGACCACGGGTCCCCCAAAATTGCAAAAGGGCGCCTGAGGAATGGCAAAGGAAAAGTTTGAGCGTAATAAGCCGCACGTCAACATTGGTACGGTTGGCCACGTTGACCACGGCAAGACCACGCTGACGGCAGCGATCACCAAATATTTTGGTGACTTCAAAGCGTATGACCAGATTGACGGTGCGCCGGAAGAGAAAGCACGCGGCATCACCATCTCGACCGCCCACGTGGAATACGAGACCGACGCGCGTCACTACGCTCACGTCGACTGCCCCGGCCACGCCGACTACGTCAAGAACATGATCACCGGTGCGGCGCAGATGGACGGCGCGATCCTGGTTGTGAACGCCGCTGACGGCCCGATGCCGCAGACCCGCGAGCACATCCTGCTGGCGCGTCAGGTTGGCGTTCCTGCGCTGGTCGTGTTCATGAACAAAGTTGACCAGGTTGACGACGAAGAGCTGCTGGAGCTGGTGGAAATGGAAATCCGCGAGCTGCTGTCTTCGTACGAATTCCCGGGCGACGATATTCCGATCGTAGCGGGTTCGGCTCTGGCCGCGATGGAAGGCCGTGATCCGGAAATCGGCGAGAACAAGATCAAGGAACTGATGGCGGCCGTGGACGAGTACATCCCGACCCCCGAGCGTGCCGTGGATCAGCCGTTCCTGATGCCGATCGAAGACGTGTTCTCGATCTCGGGCCGTGGTACCGTTGTTACGGGTCGTGTTGAGCGTGGCGTGATCAATGTTGGCGACGAGATCGAAATCGTCGGCATCCGCGACACCAGCAAAACCACCTGCACCGGTGTTGAAATGTTCCGCAAGCTGCTAGACCGCGGTGAAGCGGGCGACAACATCGGCGCTCTGCTGCGCGGTATCGACCGTGACGGCGTTGAGCGTGGCCAGGTTCTGTGTAAGCCGGGTTCGGTGACACCGCACACCAAGTTCGAAGCCGAAGCCTACATCCTGACCAAGGAAGAAGGCGGTCGTCACACCCCGTTCTTCGCGAACTACCGTCCGCAGTTCTACTTCCGTACAACTGACGTGACCGGCACCGTGACCCTGGCGGCTGGCACCGAGATGGTTATGCCTGGCGACAACGTCGGCTTCACCGTCGAGCTGATCGCGCCGATCGCGATGGAAGACGGCCTGCGCTTCGCCATCCGCGAAGGCGGCCGCACCGTCGGCGCCGGCGTCGTGTCCAAAATCATCGAGTAA